>NZ_LT827021.1:2987399-3287399 GCF_900169505.1 Arabiibacter massiliensis | reverse complement strand
CGATGTCGCCGCAGACAATATGATCCCCCAGGTTCATGCGATATGTCTCCACCGCATCAGAATCGAAGTCGTTTGCCCAGACCAAATCAAAGCCGGCTTGAACGAAGCCAAGATCGAGGCCGCCAGCGCCTGCAAACAGCGAAACAACCGTCGGCTTCGTCATGCCGAAGCCTTCAAAGCGTTCATCATCGCAGAAGCGACTGCCCTAGCAAGGCCCACCGGAACGGCATTGCCGATCTGCCTGTAGCAATCGGTCCGACTGCCCGTGAACTCGAAATCAAGCGGAAAATCCTGGACCCTCGCCAATTCCCTAACCGTCATGCGCCGCTCGCCCGAAGGATGCGGAAGCACGACGACGCCACCCTTCCGGTCGCCTCGGGCGGTCACCGTCGGAGCGGGTTTGTCCGGATCGATAGGGCGTTTGCCCAGATAGCCATTCATTACAAGCTTGTAGCTAGAATAAACGTTGTTGGGGACGCTGTCGGCCTCCGGGCCATCGGGATCGGGTATTCCCTTCAATGCCTCTCCAACAGTCAACCATGCCCGCCCATCCTCATCGGCACCGGGCGTGTGAGATGCTTCGGGGAAGTGAAATTCAATACCCAGATCCGACCTCACGCCGGCGATGATCACTCGCTGCCTCGTTTGAGGCACCCCATAATCCGCCGCATTGAGAAGCTTGTAGGAAACATCGTACCCGACATCGCTGAACTCGGACACGATCCTTTCGATGACCTCGCCTCCCCCTATGCTCAATATCCCCTTCACGTTCTCCGCGATGAACGCTTTGGGCTTCTTCGACTTGAGGATTCGAAGGTACTGCTTGTACAGCTGGTTGCGCTCGTCGTCCAAAGTTCGCTTGGTGTTGGCCACGCTGAACCCCTGACAGGGGAACCCGCCGACGAGCACGTCGCAATCGGGAATGTCCGAGAGAGAGACATCGGAGATATCAGCGAGAACGATATGATCGCCGATATTCAAACGATAAGTCTCGACGGCATGCTCGTCGATGTCGTTGGCCCACACAACGTCGAAACCCGACTGTTTGAACCCCAAGTCGAGTCCGCCAGCGCCGGAGAAAAGGGACACCACCCGAGGCGAAACGTGCGGTCCTTGAACATTCTGACTAGAATCTGCCATAAACAATCGCATCTCTTCCGTCTAGCGGCTACTACACCAAATTGGCATTATAGCCCGCAGTACCGAGCCATCGTGAAACTGCACAAACCTTACCAGCCGGCATACCCGACGAGGCACCATGAGCGAACCAACCTCAAATCGTCTGCGATTTCGCATTCCCGCTCATTGTATGCCAAAAAACCGCACCGCGTATCCCAAAACCAGGACACACTATCAATTTCAGACGGACATCGCTCACAGGTCCACCCTCTCTCTTCTCCCCGACGTCACTCCACCGTGACCGATTTCGCCAGGTTGCGGGGCTGGTCTACGTCGCAGCCGCGCTCGACGGCGATGGCGCGCGCGAACAGCTGCAACGGCACGCTGGCCGTGACGGCGCTGAACGCGTCGCGCACCTTCGGGATGTACACCACGTGGTCGGCGTGCGCGCGGATGTCCTCGTCGCCCTCGGTGGCGATGGCCACGATCATCGCGCCGCGGGCCTTCGCCTCCTGGAGGTTGGATACCAGCTTGTCGTACACGGGGCTCTTCGTGGCCACCGCGATCACGGGGAAGCCCTCGTCGATGAGCGCGATGGGCCCGTGCTTCATCTCGCCGGCCGGGTAGGCCTCGGCGTGCAGGTAGCTGATCTCCTTGAGCTTGAGCGCGCCCTCGTAGCTGATGGCCGCCCCCATGCCGCGCCCGACGAAGAGCGCGCTCGTCGCATCCTTGCACGCGCGGGCCGCCGCGTCGATGGCGGCGGTGTCGGCCAGGATGCGCTCCACCTGCTCGGCCGTGTCGGCCAGCTCGTGGAACAAGAGGCGCACCTGGTTGGTCTTGAGCTTGCCCTTGGCCTGGGCGAGCAGCATGGCCAGCAGCGTGAGCGACACCACCTGGCCCAAGAACGACTTCGTGGACGCAACGGCGATCTCCTTGTTGGCCTTCGTGTAGATGACGCCGTCGCTCTCGCGCGCCACAGGGCTTCCCACCACGTTCGTGATGCCGAACACCTTGGCGCCCTTCACGCGCGCGTCGCGGATGGCGGCCAGCGTGTCGGCGGTCTCGCCCGACTGCGACACGGCCACCACCAGCGTCGACGGCGTGATGATGGGGTTGCGGTAGCGGAACTCGCTGGCCACCTCCACCTCGCAGGGAATGCGCGCCCAGCCCTCGATGAGGTTCTTCGCGATGAGGCCGGCGTGGTAGGACGTGCCGCACGCGATGACGCACACGCGGTCGATGAGGTTGAGCTCCTCCACGCTGAGGTCCAGTTCGTCGATGGAGAGCGCGCCGTTCACCAGGCGGCCGGCCAGCGTGTCGCGGATGACGCGCGGCTGCTCGTGGATCTCCTTCATCATGAAGTCGGGGTAGCCGCCCTTCTCCGCCACGTCCAGGTCCCAGTCGACGTGGGTGACCTCGGGCTCGTACGCCTCGCCGCGCACGTTGAAGAACCGCGCGCCCGCGGGCGTGAGCTTGGCGGTGTCGCCGTCGGCGAGCACGGCCACGTCGCGCGTGGCATCGATCATGGCGATGATGTCGGAGGCCACATACGCGCCGTCCTTCGCCAGGCTCACCACGAGCGGCGAGTCCTTACGCGCGGCCACGATGGTGCCGGGTTCGAAGTCGCTGATCACCGCGACGGCGTATGCGCCGATCAGGCGCTCGGTCGCCTCATGGACGGCCTGCAAGAGGTCGCGGCTTTCCGCATAGGCCTCCTCCACGAGGTGCGCGATCACCTCGGTGTCCGTCTCGCTCGTGAACGTGTGGCCGCGGCCCTCAAGCTCCTCGCGCAGCTCGGCGAAGTTCTCGATGATGCCGTTGTGCACCACGGCCACGTGCCCGTCGCAGGAGGTGTGCGGATGCGCGTTGGCCTCGCTCGGGCGGCCGTGCGTGGCCCAGCGCGTATGCCCGATGCCGCAGGTGCCCGAGAGCTCGAGGGGCTCCACGAGGCGCGCGAGCCCGCTCACCTTGCCCTTGCAATGCACAACCTCCAGCTTGCCGTCCTGCTCGACGGCGATGCCCGCCGAGTCGTAGCCGCGGTACTCGAGCCTGGTCAGGCCCTCGATCAGGATGCTGCGAACGGGGCGCGACCCCGTGTAACCGACGATTCCGCACATAGCCTGCTCCTCACGCGCGTCGCTTGCCTGGGAATGCGCCCGCGCGGCGGCGATGCGCGCGCGGGCGCGTGGTTTTGACGGCGTTATTCTAAGGTAAGAGCGCCGGGGCGCGCGTTCGCATGCCTGACGAAGTCGCAAATCCGCTCAATAAACGCATCTTTCCCGACGCTGCGCGCGGGTCCGGCCAGCGGCCCGTTCTCACCCAGGTAGTAGAGCGTGGTGGTGAGCACCATGCCCACGATGGCCACGGCCTCGAACGCCGGATCGATCCCCGGCCGAATGATCCCCTCGCGCTGGCCGCGGGCCAGCTGGCCCTCCAGCACGGCGAGCAGCCGGCCCTCGAAGCCGCGCATCGCCCCCGACCACACGCGATTCTCGCGCCAGAGCTCGGACACGAAGAAGCGCCCGAACGCCTTGTTCTCGAAGATGCGCGTGGCGAACAGCTCCACCATGCCCGTGAGCGCCGCGGGCGCGTCCGGCGCGGCCGCGGCGATGCGCTCGAAGCCCTCGATGAGCTCGCCGAGGCCGTCCTCCAGGATGCTCTCGGCCATGGCCGCCTTGCTCTTGAAGTGGTAGTACGCCACGCCCTTCGACACGCCGGCGGCCTCCACGATCTCGTCCACCGTGGCCGCGGAGTACCCCTTCTCGCCGATGACGGCCAGCGCCGCGTCAAGCAACTGTCTGCGCGTGGCGTCGGCCTTCTCGGTATGTCCCCCTCGTTTCGCCATGGCCCTATTCTACCCCAGTTGCAGCACGGGATGCAGGTCGTCCATGCGCACGGTGCGCCGGCGGTACGCCACCAGGCACGTGAGCGCGAAGCACACCGCACCGATGCCCGCGAGCACCGCGCACGACTGCGCCACCACTGTATAATCGAGCCCCGTCATGATCTGGCGCATGCCGGATACCACATAGGTCATGGGCATGAACGGGTTGATGGCCTGGAAGAAGTCGGGCGTCGTCTGGATGGGGAACGTGCCCGCGCACGCCGTGAGCTGCAGCATGAGCAGGATGATGGCGATGAACTTGCCCGGGAACCCGAACGCCGCCATGAGGAACTGCATGATGGCCGCGAACACGAGCGACGTGAGGTAGCCCATGGCATAGAACGCCGGCACGTTGTCTATCTGCAGCTGCAGGCCGAATTGCAGCACCACCATCAAGAGCGTCGCCTGGATGAGCGAGAAGAACGCCACCGGCAGGTAGTTGGCGAACGCCGCCGTGAGGGGGCTCGCGCCCGACATGATCAGGCGGTTGTTGAGCGGCTTGAACACGAAGCCCGCCACCAGGCCGCCCACCCAGAGGCCGAGCGCCATGAAGTACGGGGCGAAGCCGGTGCCGTAGTTCTTCACCGTGGTGTAGTATTCGTTGGCCAGCTCCACCGGGTCGCTCATGACCTCGGACTTGGCCGGGATGTTCGCGGTCTGGCTGGCGGCGGTCTGCGCGCCCTCGGCCAGCTTGTCAGCCAGCTCGCCGGAGCCGTCCACCGCGTCGTGCAGGCCCGTGGCCAGCGTGGCCGAGCCCTCGCGCAGCTGGCCCGCACCGGAGGTTATCTGCGCGGAGCCGTCCTGGGCGGTCTCGGCGCCCGCGGCCAGCTGGCCTGCGCCCTGCTTGGCCGACTGCGCGCCCTGGGCCAGCTGCGACGCGCCGGCGTCGAGCTGGTCCGCGCCCGCCACGGCCGATGAGGCGCCCGCATCCACCTGGTTCGCGCCGTCGGCCACCTGCGAGGAACCGGCCACGAGCGAGGACATGTTGGCGTCCACCTCGCTCGCGCCCGCATCGAGCTGACCGATGGACTCCACCAGCGTAGGGGCGACGCCCGCAAGCTCGGCGGCGCCGTCGCTGACGCGCTGCGAGCCCGCCTGGGCCGCCGCCAGGTTCGAGCCCAGCGCGCCCAGGCCGTTCGTGACCGACGAGGAGCCGTACGCGAGCGTGCTGCCCGGCGTGGAGGCGTCGCCGATGCTGGCGAGCGCCTCGGACAGGCCGCCCGACACGGCAGCCGCCCCGCCGATGAGCGTCTGGGGCTGCGAGGCGTCGCCCAACGTGGCGACGGCGGCGCCGAGCCCGCCCGACACCGCCTTGCCCTGCGCGAGGTCCAAGGCGCCGGCGTTGACGAGCTGCGCGGCGGCGGCCTGGGAGGCGAGGTCGCTGCTGCTCTGCAGCGCCGCGATCGCGCTCGCCAGCGCGCTTTCGAGCGACTGCGCCCCGCCCTGGGCGGTGGACAGGCCCGTCTGCAGCTGCACGAGGCCGCCGTTCACCTGGTCGGTTCCGGCCTTCGCGCTTTCCAAGCCCGACGAGAGCGCGGCCAAGCCGCCCGTGACGGTGCTCGACGTGTACGCGAGCGTCTGGCCGGGCTCGCCGGCCGATCCGATGCTGGCCACGGCCGTCGCCAACCCGTCGGTGATCTGCTGCGACCCGCTCGCCAGCTGCTCGGCGCTGTCCGGCAGGCCGCTCGTCGCCTCGGCGAGCCGGCTCGTGCCGGCGGCCAGCTGGCTCGTGCCCTCGTCCTTGAGCTGCTTGGCACCGCCCGACACGCTGCCCGCACCTGCAGCCACCTGGCCCGCGCCCGCCTTCAGGTCGCGCGCGCCGGTTGCGAGCGATCCCGTGCCGGCCTTGAGCGTGTCCGCGCCGCTGGCCAGCGTGCCCAGGCCCGAATCCAACGTGAACGCGCCGGTGGCCAGCGTGCCCAAGCCGGTCTGAAGCGACGAGGCGCCCTCGTGCAGCTCGCCCAGCTTCGCCGTGATGGTGTCGCTGCCGTCCTGCGCCGTCGCCAGGCCGTCCTCGAGCGTGCCGGCGCCGTCGGCCGCCGTCTGGATGTCGCGGCCGGAATCGGCCACGCGGTTCAGAACCGTGTCCCAGTACTCGGTGGCCACGGTGTCGCTTACGCGCTGGCGCACTTCCTTCCACACCGTCTCGCCAATCTGGGAGGCCAGCATGTTCTCGCTCTGGTTGTACTCCACTTTAAGCTGCGCCTTCTCGGGCGCGCTTGTGTCCACCGACGCCACGCTTTTGGAGAAGTCGGCGGGGATGGTGCAGGTCATGAAGTAGGTGCCGTCCTCCAGGCCCCGCTGCGCCTCATCGGCCGACACGAACCGCCAGCCCAGGCCGTCGTCGGTGCCCTTGAGCTCGTCCACCACGTCGTCGCCGAGGTTGCGGTTCTCGGAGGCGATGACGGCTCCTTCGTCGTTGTTCACCACGGCCACCGGCACCGTGTTCAGGCGCGCGTAGGGGTCTTGGAACGCAGCCAGGTACAGCGCGCCGTACAGAAGCGGCATGATGGCGATGGCGGCGATGACCACCCACATCACCTTCGACGCCGTGATGTTCTTCCATTCGAGTCCCGCGAAGCGCAATCCCTTGAACGCCATGGGCTACTCACCTTCCTTCGACAGGTACACGCACGCGTCGGCCATGGCGGCCAGGTCGCGCTCCACCACACCCACCACGATGGCCGCGTTGCGCGTGCGCGCCGTGTCCAGCAGCAGTTGCACGAGGCCCTGGGATTGTGACATGGTCAGCTGGTCCTCCACGTCGTCCACCACGATGGCGTCGGGCTCGCCCGCAAACGCCAGCGCGATGCCCAGCTGGGTGAGCTTCTCGGACGTGAGGTCCTTCACGCGCAGGTTGGCGACGTCGGCCAGACCCCACTGCCGCAGGTAGCCCAGCACCGCCTCGCGACGCGGCGTGCGGCCGTACAGCTCGAACTCGGCGCCGGTCGCGTAGGCGGCGGTCAGGCTGTCCTGCAGGTCGTTCAGGCCTTTGAACAGGCTCAAGCCCACATGACGTTCCGCTTTCGCGCGCTGGCGTGGCAGCTGGAACCCGCCTGCCTCGAGCGTGCCGCCCGTGGGCTTCATGCGCCCGGCCAGCGTGAGCAGAAGCGCCGTCTTGCCGCTGCCGTTGCGGCCGCGCACGGCCACCAGCTGGCCCTTGTGCACGTCCACGTCCACCCCGCGGTACGCGTAGCCGGAAAACGTCTTCAGCTCCAAGCCACGTGCGCTGATGTAGGGCTCGCCCGCGAAGCGCTCCGCGTCGCGCACGAACGTGCCGCACTCGGGGCGCGTCGGGTCGGCGCCGGCGGCGGGCATCGGCTGCGCAGCGCTCGGGTCGGGTGCCGGGCGCACCTGCGTATCCTCCATGTCCTCACGTCCTTCTCTTCTTCGTCAGCCTCATATTCGACTGACTAGTCAGTTTTGAAACGGAAGTATAGCACCTCGTTCGCGCAGCGCAAGTAACGGTTTCCCTTCATTCATCAAAACGCCGCCCGGCAACGCACGCGTACGGGCAAAGCCGTGCACGCGAAGAACCCGCGCGGCGATAGCGAACGACATGCCGCAGTGCGGTGTCAACTGAAACACTTCACCGCACGGGCTTCGGCTCCGCGCTTCGCACTCCGCCCGATTGGCAACCTGTCCAGGTAGGGCAATGGCGGTTTGACGGCGGTCAATCGAAATGCTGGCAGAATCGGAGAGTTTTGGCTATCCTCAATTGAAGATGTAACGGCATCGTAAGCCGGTGATCAGGCAATTTAGAAACTGCCTTTGATAATGGACCTACTTGGCAACCTAAAATCTAGGCAAAACGTCCCGTTTTTGACAGAATTGAAAACCTCCAGCTGCTAAGCCATCATCGGCATACCGCGGGCCCGCGCGTTTGCCTGAGCGAGCGGAATGCGCGCCCGCACAACGCGGCGCCCCGGCGTCAAACTCTTCCTTTTCCATGGGGTTGCCGACGCGCGTACGCAGGCTCGGGTATACTTCCCATCGAAAACGCGTAAGCCAACCGAAGGGAACCCGTTATGAAGGCGAAGGCCATCCACCGCTGCATCCACGTGCTCGACCTGGAGAAGTCGCTCGCCTTCTACGAGCGCGCGCTGGGGCTGACCGTGCAGCGGCGCATGGGGCCCGAGGACGGCTCATGGGAGAACGTCTTCATCGGCAACGGCCGGACGCCCTTCCAGGTGGAGCTCACGTGGAACCGCGGACGCACCGAGCCCTACGTCAACGGCGGGCGCGACACGCACCTGGCCTTCGAGGTGGATGACCTGGACGCGGCGCGCGCCCTGCACGAGGAGATGGGCTGCGTGTGCTTCGTGAACGAGCGCATGGGCATCTACTTCATCGAAGACCCCGACGGCTGCTGGCTGGAGATCCTGCCGGCCGACCGCGCGGAATAGGCGCGGCGCCGTGGCCGAATTCGCCACAGCCGCCGAGCTCGTCGCCGCCGACATCGGCAACGTGCACGTGGAATGCGGGCGCGACACCTCCGCCGCGCTGCTCGCCGCCTTTCGCGCGCGCTACCGCTCGTGCCGGCGCGCCTGCGTGGTGGACACCGACCGGGGCAGCGAGCGCGACACGGTAGCCTCCCACCTGCGGTTCTTCAGCCGTCTGGCCGGGGGCGCCGTGCACCATGAAGATGCCATCGCGCACTTCGGCCTGCGCGGCGCGGCGCGGGCGCGCCTGCGCGACCTCGCGCCCGCCCAGGTGGCGCTCGTTAACCTGGCGCGCGCGAGCCTGGTGGAGCCCGAGGCGTGCTTCATCGAGCGGCCGCTGTCCGACCTCGACGCTGCGGGGCGCGCCGCGGCCCTCACCTGGATAGAGGAGCGCACAGCCTGCGGCTGCCGCTTCGTCACCGCCTGCGAGCCCCTGCGCGAGGCGCTGCTTCTGCCCGGGCGCGCCTTCTGGCACGAGGACGGCCGCTTCATCGAGGCCGAGGTGGACGAGGGCGGCGCACCCGACGGCGACGGTGGCACGGAAGGCCCCGTGTTCGCGGGCGACGAGGTGCGGGTGTGCAAGATCCCCGCGAAGACCGACGCCGCCACGCTGCTGTTCGACCCGCGCGAGATCGACTTCATCGAGAGCATGAGCAAGCAGAACTACGTGTCGGTGCGCGGCACGCTCTACCCCACTCCGCTCACCATGGACGAGCTGGACGAGCAGCTGGGACGCTTCGGCTTCTTCCGCTGCCATCGGTCGTTCATCGTGAACGTGCAGAAGGTGGCGAAGGTGGAGCGCTACACCCGCAACAGCTTCAACCTCACCTTGAACGACGCCGCGCGCACGTCCGTGCCGCTGGCGAAGGGCCGCGCCGAGGAGATGAGGGAGCGTTATGGCTGGTAGGGAGGCGTTGCCCTTGGCGGGCCCCGTGCGCACCGTGGCCGTGCTCACGGCGAAGTACCTGGCCGACGTGGCGAAGAGCCCCGCCATGCTGATGAGCATGCTGCTGCCCCTCGTGATGATGGTGGGGCTGCACGCGATCCTGGGCGGCCAGGTGGAGCTGCCGGAGCAGGAGCAGCTGTTCACCGCGAACATCGCCGCGTACGCGGTGCTCTTCGAGTGCGTCATGGCCACGTCGATGGTCATCCTCTACGCCATGGCCGAGGAGCGCGAGAAGCACCTGCTGCGCACGCTTCTTCTGGCCGACGTGGACCTCGGCCGCATGGTGGTCGCGCGCGGAATCGCGGCGCTGGCGGGCATCGCCGTGGCCGACGTGCTGTGCTTCGCGGTGTTCGGCGCGCCCGCGCACCTCATGGCGCCGCTTCTGCTGGTGGGCATCGTGGGCTCGCTGCCGCTCGTGCTGCTGTCGCTTGCGCTCGGGCTGTTCGCGCGCACCCAGATGTCGGTGATGGTGCTGGACTCGCCGCTGGTGGTGGCCGCCATCCTGCCCATGGTCTTCTCCTATGACGAGGCGCTCATGCAGGTGACGCCCTTCCTGCCCACCGGCGGCCTGTACGACCTCACCATGCGGCTGTGGAACGGCAGCAGCCTGCTGACCCCCGAGGCCCTCCTGTCCGCTGGCATGCTGCTAGCGTGGACGGCAGCCATGGCCGTCGTGCTGATCGCGGCCCTCCGCAAGGCCCCGCAGGAGGCGTAGGCCGGCGACGCGGCCACGCCAAGCTCCGGGTGACGACCCGTGCGTCATCCCGCCCGTCATCCTTATATGACCCGAACCGTGTCAAGAGGCAATAAAGGACCGGTCCTTTCCCGTCGGATAAGGATCGGCCCTTCTCTATGAACATCTCCCTGCAAAGCCCGCCGAGCATATGCGCCGTCTTCTTACACGGCGCTTTCTCATACCTTAAATCCGCGGACACCGCGGCAGATCATGCGGCCCGCACTCCAATTGTCCTTTGTTCGGGCTATCCGCCTATGAGAGAGAAAACTAGTCTGAGTACGCGCACGCCACACGACCTTTGGTGCGCAAGGATGACGCGCGGGCTCCCGAACGGACTTAGACGGCGGGCTTGCCAGGGGGGATGCCTCTGTCAGCTCTCCTGCGCCTGGCTGGCGGCCGCCTGAGCCCTCTGGGCGGCACGTCCCACGGCCCACACCTGTCGGGCGAGCTCGGCGGCAGCTGCCACCTTGGCCTTGTTGGAGCCCTTCTTCGCCTCGCAGGTGAGATGGTGGAAGCGCTCGAGCACCCGGCGCGAGGCCTTGCGCGCGCAGGCGAGCACGCCCGGATCGACCTTTTGATCCTTGCGCAGGGCCTTGAAGGCTTCGGTTTGGTGCGAGAGCGTCTGGGTCGCTTCGACGAGGGCGGCCCGGACGTAGTTGTCCCCCGCCTTGTCGATGCGCCCGCGGCTCACCGAATCGTCGCTCGAGGACTCGCAGGGGGTGAGCCCCGCCCACTTGACGACGGCGCCCCCGCCGCCGAAGCGCTCGAAATCGCCGTACTCGGCTGCCAGTGAAAAGGCGCTCTGCACGTCGATCCCCTTCATGGCCGAGAGCGCATCAACCACGGGCTTCCACCTCGGGGTCTGGGCGAGGGCAAGCGTCTGCTTCGAGATGCGCGCAAGGCGCGCCTGCGCCTCGTCCGCACACAAGACCAGGAAGGCAAGCGCGTCTTGTGCCCCGGTTCCTTCCAGACGCACCTTCGAGAGCCACTCGCGCCACTCGCGCGTCCAGGTCGCCTTGAGGTTTCCCGCAGGAGTCCTCTCGTTCCAGATAGCGCCGTGGGTGAGCAAAAGCGAGGTGACGCGCTGCTTGGCGGCTTTGGCGTCGCGCGCGGCGCCAAAGCGCGCCCGGGCGAGGTTGCGCGCGGCCTCGCACTCCGGATCCGGGCACCACACCGCCGAGAGCGTGGAGACGGGGTTCAAAAGCTCGAAGAGCAGCCTTGCGGCGTCACGCCGGTCGTTTTTGTGCAGCTTGTCGTCGGTCGAGCGCGCGATGGACGAGACGGCGATCACGTCGCAGGCGGCGCCGAGTGCGCGCAGCTCCCGGCACAGATGAAAGCCGGTGCACCCCGACTCGTAGGCGGCGTAGAAGGGCTCCTCGAAGTTCGCGCGCATCCAGCCGATTACCTCGGCGGGAGCCGGGCAGCCGCCGAGCTTGGCTATCTTGGTGCGCCCGGTCGCGCAGTCGAAGCCCTTGATGGTGATGGAGCGTGCGTGCACATCCATCCCGAAGATCGAGCGGTACTTGGTGTTGATGGTATACTGCGCCATGAGAAGACCCCTTCCAATGCTTGTGGTACGCCCTTGCGCACCGATGGCCAGATACCTGCAAGTGTAGCGGGGAATAACCCACGATAGAGCCTTCAAGGCCGTCAGTATCTTCGGGGTCTTCTCTCTTTTTCACTCGCAGGTGCATCGGTTCGGGTCATATTGTCTGAGCGGAGCGGCGAAGCCGCGGAGTCGAAGGATCCCGCGCGGTGCCAACAGGAAACCTTCCGGCTGACGCCAAACGGGATCCTTCGACTCCGGCGCTACGCGCCTCCGCTCAGGATGACAATCCGTGCGTCGCTTTCTTCTGCTCCTGTCGTCCCCTTCCCTGCTCCTCTCGTCGCCGGGCGGGCTCCCGGTGTCGCGTTTCCCTTGTTCACGCGACCGCCTGGGCGTACACTGCTCCCCGTCGAAAACGAAAGGAGCGCACCTTATGACCACCCTGCTGTCAACCGACGACGTGTGCCTGAGCTTCAAAGACAAGCGCGTGCTCGACCACCTCTCCTTCGAGGTGGAGCGCGGCGAATGCTTCGGCTTCCTGGGCCCCTCGGGCGCCGGCAAGACCACCACCATCAAGCTGCTCACGCGCCAGCTGGTGAAGGATTCCGGCCGCATCAACCTGTTCGGCCGCCCCATCGAGCACGCCACGAACGCCGACTACGAGCGCATCGGCATCCTCTCGGACACGAGCGCCCTCTACGAGCGCATGACCATCGAGGAGAACCTGCGCTTCTACGCGAAGATTCGCGGCGTGACCGGCAACAACATCCCCACCCTGCTCGAACGCATGAACCTGGCGGACGACCGCAAGACGCTCATCAAGAACTGCTCGAAGGGCATGCGCCAGCGCGCCGCGCTCATGGCGGCGCTCGTGCACGGCCCGGAGCTACTGTTCCTCGACGAGCCCACGAGCGGCCTGGACCCGGCGGCCCGCGCCGAGGTGCACAAGATGCTGCGCGAGCTGAACGACGCGGGCACCACCGTGTTCCTCACCACGCACGACATGGCCGAGGCCGAGGCGCTCTGCGCGCGCGTAGGCATCCTGGACGAGGGCCGCCTGGTGGCCTGCGACGCGCCCATACAGCTCATGCTGCGCCATGCGAAGAACGAGGTGGCCCTGCGCCTGACCGACGGAAGCGTCGTGCGCACCACCAAGGACGCCGCCGGGGCGCCCGTCATCGCCGAGGCCCTCGCCGCCGGCACGTGCCTGTCCGTCCACTCGGTGGAGCCGAACCTGGAAGAAGTGTTCCTGGAGCTCACGGGAAGGGAGTTTTAAATGGATGCCGTCATGCGCAAAACCGGCGCGCTCGTCGCCAAGGACTTTAAGGACCTGGTGAAGAACCCGGTCGTCTTCATCTGCTGCTTGTTCCCTCTGGCGTTCGCGCTCATGTACAAGAACATGATGGGCGGCGCCGCTGAGGCCTCGCCCGAGGCGGCCGTGCACGTGACCGGATTCCTGCTGTCCACGAGCCTGTGTATCACCGCCGGCATGGTGGCAATGATGGTGTCGGCCACCGCGCTTGCCGAGGAGAAGGAGAAGCACACGCTGCGCACGCTCATGCTGGCGAACGTGGGCGCGGGCCAGATCCTCGCCTCGCGGGCGCTCGTGTCGCTGGGGGCCATCGCCGTGGTGGACGCGGCGTGCTTCTTCATCGTGGGCGGCCCGATGAGCAGCTTCGCGCCCTACCTGGTCATCGGCGTGGTGGGCTCCATCCCCATCGTGCTCGTGTCGCTTCTGGTGGGGCTCGCCTCGCGCGACCAGATGACCGCGAGCCTCTACATCACGCCGGTGTTCCTGGTGGCGCTGGCTCCCATGGTGTCAATGATGAGCGAAGAGGTCGACAACGTGGTGAGGTACTTCCCCACCGGCGGCATGGATTCCTTGGTGAAGCTGTCGGTGGAGGGAACGTTGTTCACCGCCGACGCAGTGGCCCCCATCGTGATCACGCTGGTGTGGATAGCGCTTTCGCTCGCGGCCTTCATGCTGCTGTACAAGCGTCTGACCAGGGATAACTAATGCGCACTTGAATTTCGCTTGATTCTTGCTGGATCCACGCTTGAACCGCGCTGGAAACGCGCTGGAAACGCGCCGCACCTGCGCTGGATCCGCGATGGATCGGAACGGCGTTCTGCTTGATCTGCGCCATCGGCGCGCTGGATCGCCTCGCTATGATGGTGGTGCGGCATCAAGGCGGTGCCGCCATCGGCAAGGAGGGGGCGGCTATGAGCAGACGGCATGCAGCAGGATCGACGATGCGGCGAGGGGCCTTCGCGAGAGCGGGGGCCCTTCCCGCGCGCCGACGCGGAGGGCTGCCGGCGCTGCTCGCGGCGATCGGCATCCTCCTCGCCTGCGGCCTCGCTTGCTGCGCGCCCGAGCCGGCATGCGCCGCCCCCTCCTCCATCAGCGGCACCTGCTACGTCGAATGCCTGAATCCCGAGGTGGACGGCGCGGCGGGCGGCAACCGCTTCCGCGTGGGCTTCCCGCAGTACGGCGTCGAGGCCGAGGGGGTCTGCACGTCGGGCCCGCTGTACGGCACGCCGGTGCCGGGGCACTACCCCTTCACGGGCACGCGCGGGGCGGACGGGGGCTACCGCATCGCCATCGACTGCTCGGGCGCGGCCATGTACCCCAACCACTACTCGCCCCACGGCGCGCAGGACGTGGGCGGCTTCTCCCTCTGGCTCTACGGCGACGTTGAGGTGGTCAAGCACGCTCCGGAGGGCTATGCGCAGGCCGTGCCCGAGGCGACGCTGGCCGGCGCGCGCTACCAGGTGGAGGCTGCGGACGGCTCGGTGGTCGCCGAGATGGCCACGGATGCCGACGGCCGGGCCGTCGCTGCGGACGTGCCCATCGGCAAGTACGTCCTGCGCGAGGTCGAGCCCCCGCGCGGCTACGGGCTTGACGGCGGCCCGCAGGCCCTGGCCGTGGCCGGCGGCGCCGCCGTGCGCGCCGACAGCTGGGAGGCGCCGCTTCGCGGGTCGATCGAGCTGGTCAAGGGCTCGGCGGCACCGGACGTCGGAGGCGGCTCCCCCTGCTACTCGCTCGCCGGAGCCGTGTACGGCGTGTACGCGGACGCCGCTTGCACCGACGAGGTCACGCGCGTCGCCACCGGCGGCGACGGCGCGGGCCGATGCGCGGCCGAGCTGTGGCCGGGAACGTACTGGGTCAAGGAGATAGCCCCGCCGCCGGGCTTCTCGCTCGACGGGCGCGCCTGCCCGGTCGTGCTCTCCATCGACGACTGCCGCGCGGGCGCAGCAGCGCTTGCGCAGGTCGCCGATATGCCGCAGCTCGCCCCCGTCGAGGAGGCCGTGCGGAAGCTGGATGCGGAAACCGGGCTCGCCGAACCGCAGGGCGACGCGACGCTCGCCGGCGCGGAATTCACCTTCGAGCACTACGCGGGGTCGTTCGATACGATCGAGCAGATCGAGGCCGCAGACGCGGGGCCGACGCTCGTGCTGCGCGCGGCCACCGGCGAGGACGGCGTCGCGCGCCTCGACGCGGCGGGGCTGCCCGACGCGGGCGCGGGGCCGGGGCTGCCGCTCGGCACCGTCGTGGTGCGCGAGACGCGCCCGCCCGAGGGCTACCTCCTGCCCGAGCGCGCGGCCGTCGTCGTGCCCGTCAAGGCCAAGGGAACGGACCCGCTCGACGGCGTGTTCGCCGCGCCCGAGGTGGCCGACCAGGTGATCAGGGGCGACATCGAGATCGTCAAGACGGGCGCGGGGGCGGGGGCGCTTCCCGGCGTGGCCTTCGACGTAGTCCATAAGGCATCCGGGCGCACGGTCGCGCGCCTCGTAACCGACGAGGAGGGCCTCGCCACCACCGCGCGCCCGGACGAGCCGGGGGCGCTCCCCTACGGAACCTATCTCGTGCGCGAGGACCCGTCCACCACGCCGGAGGGCTTCCTCCCCGCGCCCGAGATCGCCGTGGACGTGACCGAGCACGGCCGCGCCTACCGACTGGATGTCGAGAACAAGGCCGTTCCGGCCGCGCCCGGCGAGGCCAACGCCGTCGAAACCGGCGACCCCGCCCGCGCGCCTGCGGCTCTCGCGACCGTTCTTGCCGTCTCTGCCCTCGCCGCGACCCTCGCCGCCCGCTCCCGCATGCGAACGTGCCTCAATAATTATAAATAGTTTATGATATACTGGTCAGGAGGCCGGATGCCGAAAGAGTCCAGGGACACGAGGAAAGTGGCGTCGAGGCTCGTCCAAGAAGGGTGGGTCAAACGGCGCGGCAAGGGCGACCACGCGAACTTCTCCAAACCCGGTAACCCGCGTTTGATCACCCTCGATATGGGCGAGAAGGAAGTCGACAAGAACATCTACCGGGCGATTAAGAGCATTGCAGGGTGGGAATAGGCCACCTGCGGAAAGGATCGCGATGAAGCGCATTTACGGGGCCGTCATCCGGGCATCGGAAGAAGGAGGCTACTGGGCGGAGGCTCCCGATCTGCCAGGATGCTTCGGTCAAGGCCCTACGTTCGTCGATTCGGTCGCGAGCATCGCCGACGGCATTGAAACCCACCTCGCCGCCCTCGCGGCAAGCCGCATGGAGGCTCCGAAAGCGACGCGGATCTCGGCGCCCGACGGCGAGGTGGTTTACGTCTGCGTCGACTCCGGCTCCCTCGTCCTCGGCGAGCCGACGATCTCCGCCGCCGAGGCTGCGCGGAGGCTGGCCGTCACGCCGGCCCGCGTGTCCCAGCTGATTGCGGCGGGCAGGCTTGTCGCCGAGAGGGATGCACTCGGCACCATGGTCACCGTTGCGAGCGTCGAAGCGTACGCGAACTCGCCCCGCCGAGCCGGCAGGCCGAAGGCCGAAAGGCCCTCGGCAGCGTCATTCTCAAAGACGGTGTGAATCTTCATTTGATTTATTGAAGATTTTCATGTTAAAGTATGAAGACCTTACTTTGAAGGAGGCCTTCATGCCCATCATCAAGCCTGTCAGCGAACTGCAGCGAAACATCAAGGGCATCACCGAGATATGCCGCGAAACGAAGGAGCCGATTTACTTGACGAAAAACGGATCTGCCTCACTCGTCGTGATGGACGCGGAGGCATACGACGAACAGATAGCGTACTTGAAACGCGAAGAGGAGATGCGCGTTTACGAGGGCATCATGCGCGGTTACGAAGACGTGAAAGCCGGAAGGGTGTACCCCGCCGACGAGGTGTTCGACGAGATAGCCCGCTCTCGCGGATGGGCATAGGAAATGGATTACGATATCGTCATGTCGGAGCAGGTGAAACGCAAGCTTGCCGGCATTTCAAGTCGCCCGATCATCGAGCGCCTGAAAAGGGCGGCGGAGCTTCTTGAGACGCTGCCCGAAAGCGGGCGGACATACGATCCGTCGTACGATGCGGCACAGCCCCCTTTCGCCTGCCGCCATCTCGCCGTCCCCGGAACCCGCTTCACATACTATTACGCGGTCGACCACCAAGAGCGCACTGTCTTCGTGCTTGAGCTGGCCGACCAACGAACCGACCCGACCCGTCGTTTTCGCGGTTGGGAGTAGCGCCCCTCGCATGATCTTCGTCTCCTCGGGCTTCTCGATGACGAAGTCGTTGAGCTTGATCACGGGCTTGCGCAGCACGAGTCCCAGCAGGAGCGCCGCCGAGCGTTTCAGGGCCTCTCGCTCCGTCCTCCCCCGAAAACACCGTTCGACATGGTAAGATTGCGGAGTATACCATAAGGGGAAAGGCGGCGCCGGGTTGAAGCCGAAGGTTCTGGCGGTTCTGGCCGCATGGGTCATCTGCGCAGGCGCGCTCATCTTCGCGCTCGTGCAGATGCAGTCCTACGCCCAGACCATCAACAACGCCGGAGTCGTCCGCGGGGGCACCCAGCAATCCGTGAAGCTCGCGCTCTCCGGAAAGCCCAACGACGCCATCGTGGCACGCGTCGACGATCTGATCGACCGGCTCTTCCTCGAGGAGGAGAAACGGCCGATCGAATCGAACGCCTCCCGCGAGTTCACCGACGACCTCGAGCAGGTGAGCGGCACCTGGCAGCTCATCAAGGAGCAGTTCGCGGCCATGGAGGACGGCGGGGGGTCGCCCGAGCGCCTCCTCGAGCTCTCCGAGGCGCATTTCGCCCAGGCCGACGCCATGGTGCTCTCCGCCCAGCACCGCGCTGAGCGCGACCTGCTGTGGACCATCGTCGGCTGCATCGCGCTCGTGGTGCTGGTGTCCACCATCGTCGCGCTCAGAGAGCGCACCTACCACATCGAGCAGCAGCGCGCCTACGACACCGACCGTTTGACCGGCGGCTACAACGAGACCGCGTTCGAGCGCCTCGCCGGGGAGGCCGTGCGCTCAGCCCCGCCGCGCTCCTATCTGGCGGTGTACACCAACGTCGAGAACTTCCGCGTGATCAACGAGTCGTTCGGCCGTCCCGCCGGCGACGACGTCATCCGAGCGCTGCACGACCTGCTGAGGCAGGCGGCGCGGCGCGGTGAAATCGTGGCGCATCTGAACGCCGACCATTTCGCCCTGCTGCTGCGCAACTCCGGCGCGCGGGTAGAGCTTCTGGCCGCCCAGGTGGCCGCGCAGCTCAAAGTGCGCGACGACCTGCCGTTCTCCGACCGCCTCGTCTGCGGCTACGGCGTCTTCGAGCTGACGGGCGAGGACGGCGACGTGGCCACGGGCATCAGCAACGCCGCCGTCGTGCTGAAGGAGGGCACGGGCACCGACCTCATCGCCCGCTACGACGACGAGTTCCGCTCCACCCTGGCCTTCCGGCAAAGCGTCGTGCGCCACATGGCCGAGGCGCTCGAGCGCGGCGAGTTCGCCGCGTACGTCCAACCGCAGTTCTCGCTCAAGGACGGCGGTTTTATCGGCGGCGAGATGCTGTGCCGTTGGGACTCCCCCGACCTGGGATTCCTCACGCCCGACCGCTTCATCCCGCTGTTCGAGCGCAACGGCTTCGTCGTGGAGCTGGACTTCCACATGCTGGAGCAGGCCTGCCGGCGGCTCCAGCCCGCGCTATCCGCGCAGACCGGGGACGCGCCGCATCTGGCGGTCAACCTCTCGCGCATCACCCTCATGCAGAACGGCTTCGAGGAGCGCTTCGCCCGCCTGGTCGAGCAGTGGAGCGTATCCCCGCCCCGCCTGCACCTCGAGGTCACCGAGAGCGCGTTCGCCGTCGACGAGGAGGCGGTCATCCGCATCCTCGCCAACCTGCAGGCCCAGGGCTTCCCCATCGCCGTCGACGACTTCGGCACGGGCTACTCGTCGCTGTCGCTTTTGCGCCGGATGCCCATCGACGTGCTGAAGATTGACCGCGGCTTCCTCTCGGAGAGCGAGGACGACGTCCGCTCGCGCCGCGTGCTGGAAAGCGTCATCGACCTGGCCCGCGACCTGGGCGTGAAGACGGTGTGCGAGGGCATCGAGACGCGCGAGCAGGCCCAGCTGCTCCACGACCTGGGATGCGAGATCGGCCAAGGCTACGTGTTCGCGCGCCCCCTGCCCTTCGAGGAGTTCGCAGCGCGCTACAGCCCGGATGCGGCGGGATGAGACGAAGGGACGGGGAATGCGACGATGCCCCTTTGACTCATTCCCCCGCCGCCGCAGAGCGCTGGAGGGCGAGGAAGGTGTCGTCCACGGAGGACACCGTGCCGTCGGCGAAGCTGAAAGACACCATCACCTGCTGCTCCTCCCCCGTCTCCGCCTCGCGCACGGTGACGTAGGCTTTCTCCAGGGGGCCGACGACGATGCGCTCGTCCACCACCTCCCAGGTGCCGCCGAGGCTCTCCCCCAGGCGGGCGGCTATCTCCGCGCGGTTCTCGTCGGCGCGCTCGTCCACGAGGGCCTGCAGCTTGTCGATGCGCTCCTGGCCCTCGTTCATCTTCTCCACAACGTCCAGCTTCTCCTGGATCTCCCGCGCGGCCTCCCGGCGCTCCTCGGCGTGCTCCACGCGGTCGCGCAACATGCCCATCCTACCGAACCCGGCGGCGTAGGAGAACGCGCCATAGGCGGCGATCACCAGAACCGTCCCTATCATCACCAACGCATAGGTCACCTTGGTCCGGCGCGCGTAGAGCACCTCCCTGCGCGCGTTCAGCATGCCCAGCAGGTCGTACGTGCCCGCGCCCGCCTCGCCCTCGTAGTCGGAGAACAGGGCGAGGAGCCGCTTCACCTCCTCCTTGCCGAGCGTTCCCACAAAGGGCCGCAGATGCTTGCCCACCTGGAGGAGGAACCGCTCGTCGCGCAGCGCCGACGAGCGCCGCTTCGGCTCCAGGAAATCCGCCAGGCTCTCCCCGCGCGCCAGCAGCGCGGACACCTCGTCCAGCCACTCGCGTGCCTGCCGCGCCTCGCGCGCGTCCTCCCGAAGGCTCTCGCGGATGATGTCGGAGGCCGGGAAGCCGTCCCCTCCTTCGAGCGCCGCGCCTTCGGGATATTCGCCGGGCTCCTCCGCGCCGTCGGCGAACAGGCTGCGCCTTGGCGCCCCGGCGCTTGCGATGAGGGCGGGCGGCTCCGATGGGCGTTGCGGCGCGGAACGGCCCGGCACCCCGTCGCGGCCGCCGGGCCGCTCGCCGTCGCGGCCGCCGCCGGCACGCCGCTCGCTCCCAGCACGCCGCGCGCCGCCGTCGCTCCCACCCCCGGCGGGCTTCGCCCCCGCGCCCGCCTCGGCCGCCGCCTGCGCAGCCGGCGCGTCCATGACGGACGACACCCGGCCCGCCTTGTCGTCGGCCCACAGGAGCGCGCGCTCGTAGGCGGCCTGGACCAGCTGGAACTCCTCGGGATGGTCCTCGGGATGGTGCTGTGCCACCTGGCGCGCGTAGGCCCGCTTGATCTCGCGCTTCTTCTTCGTCGGCCGGATGCCCAGAATGTCCCAGATGTCCACGCTATTCCTCCCACTTCCAGAAGATGCCGTCGCTCTCCTTCATGGAGTCGATGAGGTCGAGGATCTCGCCGAACTCGCGGGTTTTCTGGGAGAAGATGCGCGCGCTGTTCGATCTCGCGACGCGCTCGTACTGGGCGAGCAGCCCCACCAGGTAGTCGCGCGTCTCCTCGTCGCTCTCGGCCGCCATGCGCAGCGCGCGCTCCACCAGGCAGTCGTGGTCGAGCGTACGGGAGTCGCTGGCCACCGCCAGCTTCACGGAGTCGATGCGCGCCACGGCCCGCTTGTCAGCCGACCACCCGTCACCTGCGTACACGAGCCGCGTCACCTTCCCCGTGGAAAGCACCTTCGCCTCCACAGCCAGGATGGCGTTGATGTCGTAGGTGTACGTAAGCTCCATCGCCTCGCATTCCTTGCGGTTCACGGGTATCTTCACCTCGAACTCGGTAAGCTTCGCGTTGTCCTTGGCGTAGACGCCCTCGCCTTGGTACACCGCGATGCGGATGCCCTTCTGGCCCGGCACCGTCGCCGAGTACCGGTTGGTGGCGCTCGAGGGAAGGATGGTGTTGCGTGGGATGAGCACCGAGGCCAGCTCGTAATACGGCGGGTCCGGGTTGCTCACCGCCGTGCTGAGCGAGAAGGGGCAGATGTCGGTGAGCACGATGTCGCGTACTTCGCTTGCGCGCTGCTTGATGCCCACGTAGGCGCCCAGCCCGCGCGCCACCGCCACGTCGCAGTCGCCGTCGTCGGTCACGCCCACGTTCAGCAGCTCGGCCAGGTAGCTTCGCACGATGGGCATGTGGCACGACCCTCCCACCAGCACCACCTTGGATATATCCTCGCTGGGGATGTCGGAATCGTACACGGCCTGCTTGATGGGCTTCTTCATGCGGTCGAACAGGCCGTCGGCAAGCTTGAACAGCAACGCGTTCGTAAGCGTCGCCGGCCGGGGCAGCTGCGGGAGGGGGCTTCGCACCTCCGCCACGTCGCTAACCTGCAGCGCGCGCTTGGCCCGCTCCGCCGTGCGCAGGACGCTCTCCTGGGCGCAGCGGTCCAGCTCGTCGAAGGACGCGCCGTTCTCCCGGCACAGCAGGCTCGCGATGATGCGGTCGAAGTCGCTGCCGCCCAGGCGGTTGTCGCCCGACACCGCGCTGATGCCCACGACGTTGTCGAAGCAGTCCACCACCGACACGTCCAGCGTGCCGCCGCCGAAGTCGAACACCACGAACGCCTCGTCCACCCCCTGCTCGTGGACGGAGAGGGCCGCCGCCGAGGGCTCGTTCACCAGGCGCTCCACCCGCACGCCCGCAAGCGCGCCCGCCTGCTTGGTGGCCGCGCGCTGCGCCACGTCGAAGTACGCCGGCACGCTGACCACCGCCTCCTCCACCGGCTCGCCCAAAAACGCCTCGGCATCGGCGCACAGCTGCCTGATCACCAAAGAGGAAAGCTCGGCGGGAGTGAACTTCCTCCTGCCGAGCTTCACGGTTGCATCGGTCCCCATCAGGCGCTTGAACAGCGACGCAGTGCGCTCGGGCTGCGAGATGAGCCGCTCCTTGGCCAACTTGCCCACCGTTACCTGGTTCTGGGAGTCCACATGCACCACGCTGGGCGTGAGGAACTCGCCGAACCGGTTGGGGATGAGCACGCTCTCGCCGTCGACGAACGCCGCCGCCAGGCTGTTGGTGGTACCGAGATCGATGCCGATGAGGGCCATGGCGCCTCGCTTTCCGCTGGAAACCAAATCCTATCGATTCGGTTCCATTATACCGAAAGGAGGCGCCCTGTCCCCGGGTTAATTGCCGGCGGCGCGTGCGGCTTGGTAGGCTTCCACCAGCTTCTTGGTCACGTCGGCCGGCGCGGGGTCGTAGCCCTCGAGCTCGATGGTGTAGCTGCCCGAGCCGCGCGTGATGGAACGCAGGTCCTTGGTATAGGTGACCACCTCGGCGTAGGGCACGCGCACCATGATGACCGTCTCGCCCGCGTCGTTGGAGTCGGTGCCCACGATGCGGCCGCGCCTCGTGGAGATGTCGCCCATCACGGCGCCGGCGTAGTCCTCGCCCACCGTGACGTTGAGGTTGGCCATCGGCTCGAGCAGGATGGGATCGGCCTTCTCGCACGCGGCGCGGAAGCCGATGCGCGCGGCCGTCTTGAACGCCATCTCGTTGGAGTCGACCGCATGGTACGAACCGTCGTACACGGCGCACTTGATGTCCTCCATGGGGTATCCCGCCAAGAAGCCCTCGGCCATGGCATCCTGCACGCCCTTGTCGATGGCCGGCAGGTAGCCGCGCGGGATCTTGCCGCCCACGATCTCGTCGATGAACTCGTAGCCCGCGCCGGGGTTGGGCTCCAGGCGCAGCCAGCAGTCGCCGAACTGGCCGGCGCCGCCCGTCTGCTTCTTGTGGCGGCCCTGCGCCTCGGCCTTCTTGCGGATGGTCTCGCGGTACGGGATGCGCACGGCCACGAGCTTCGCCTCGACGCCCGTCTGCTCCTTGAGGCGCGCGAGCAGCGTCTCCACCTGGGCCTCGCCCATGGCGGTGATCACGGTCTGGTGCGTCTCCTCGCTGCGGCTCACGCGCAGGGTGGGATCGTTCTCCACCGCGCGCGACAGGAACGTGCCCAGCTTGTCCTCGTCCTTCTTGTTGACGGCCTCGATGGCCACGGGGTACTGCGGCACGGGCAGCGGCAGCGGGTCGATGGCCACGTCGCCGGACTTCGACAGCGTGTCGCCGGCGCGCGTGTCGGTAAGCTTGGGCACCACGATGATATCGCCGGCCTTGGCGCTCTTCACGTCGGTGGCCTCCTTGCCCATCATCACGTAGAGGTGCCCCAGGCGGTCCTTCTTGCCCGTGCGCGCGTTCACCAGCTCCATGCCCGGCTCGAGGATGCCCGAGATCACCTTCACGAAGCTCAGGCGCCCCACGAACGGGTCGGACACGGTCTTGAACACGAACGCGGCCGGCTCGCCGCTCTCGTCCACCAGCGTCTCCTCGCCGTTGGCCAGGCGGAAGCGGCCGTGGTGGCGCGGGTGCGGGAAGTAGGTGGCGATGTCCTCCATGACGCCCTGGATGCCCTGCTCGATGATGGTGGAGCCCACGAACACGGGGATGAACAGCTCCTGGGCGATGGCCTTGTCGAGCAGCTGCTCGAGCTCCTCCTGCGTGAGCTGCTCCTCGCCGTCGAGGTACTTCATCATCAGCTCGTCGTCGGCCTCGGCCACCAGATCGCACAGCTTGTCGCGCGCGGCCTGGGCGGCGTCGGCGTAGTCGGCCGGGATGTCCTCGATGCGCTCCTGCTCGCTGCCCTTGTCGAAGTAGCGGGCCTTCATGCGGATGATGTCGATGACGCCCTGGAAATCCTTGTCGACGCCGATGGGGATGGTCACCGGCCCCAGGCGCGAGCCGAAGCGCGCGTGCAGCAGCGCCATGGCCGTGTCGAAGTCGGCGTTCTCGCGGTCGATGTGGTTGATGAACACGGCGCGCGACAGGCGCATGTCCTCGGCCGCCCGCCACAGCTTCGTGGTCATGACCTGCGGGCCCGCCACGGCGTCCACCACAAAGAGCGCCATCTCGGCCGCCTGCATGGTGGCCAGCGTGTCGCCGATGAAGTCGGGATGGCCGGAGGTGTCCAGCAAATTGATCTTGTAGTCCTTGTAGGGGATGGGGGCGATGGACGTGCCGATGGTGAACTTGCGCCGGATCTCCTCCTCGTCGTAGTCGAGGTAGGATTTCCCGTCGTGCGTCGTGCCCATGCGGGGCGTACGGCCGGAGACGTGCAGCATCGCCTCGGCGAGCGATGTCTTGCCGGCGCCGTCTTGGCCGACCAGCACGATGTTTCGCACGTGTTCGGTAGCAGGAGCTGCCATGTGGACCACCAACCTTCCCGGTAACCTCAAACATCAAACGCGAACATGAAACCTCATGAACCGTAGTGTATCGCAAACGGCCGCGTTCGACGTCCACAACGCCGGAATTGGGCGCGCGGCGAACGGGCCGAAGCGCGCCGTGAAAAGCGGCGGCCCCGGGAACTCCGGGGCCGCCGACGGGCTACTTCTTGTTGGGGCGCTTGCCGCCTGCGCGCTTGCCCTTGGCGGGCTTCGCCGGCGCCTGCTTGGCCGCGGCGGCCTTCACGGCCTTCTTCGAAGACTGGGCGCTCGCCATGGCGTTGGGGTTGCCGAACTGGAAGCGGCCGACCTCGGGCCCGAACTTCTTCACGAGCTTCGCGTAATGGGGCTCGCGCGTCTTCCACATGGCGTAGAGCGGGCTCGCCACCGCGATGGACGAGTACGAGCCGCACACCAGGCCGATGACCATGGCGAAGGCGAAGTCCTTGAGCGTCTCGCCGCCGAACAAGAGCATGGCCAGCACCGGGATGAGCGAGGTCAGGGTGGTGTTGATGGTGCGCACGAGCACCTGGTTGATGGAGTGGTTCGCCATCGTCATGAACGTGCACTTGATGTCGTCGGACTGCATGTTGTCGTTGATGCGGTGGAACACCACCACGGTGTCGTAGAGCGAGTAGCCCAAGATGGTGAGCAGCGCGGCGATGGTGTTGGGGTTCACCTCGCGGCCCACGAGCGCGTAGATGCCCATGACCAGCACCAGGTCGTGCAGCAGCGCCACGATGGCGGTGACGCCCATCTTATACTCGAAGCGGATGGCGATGTAGATGATGATGAGCACGATGGACACCAGAAACGCGATGAGCGACGACTGGATGACGCTCGCGCCCCAGTCGGGCCCGATGGTGGTCACCTCGAAGCTGTCGGTGGAAAGGCCCAGCTTATCGGCCACGTCGTTGGCGCGCGAGGTGGCCTCCTCGGCGCTCGTGGTGGTGGTGCGCACGAGGAAGCCCTCGTCGCCGTCGGCGTTGGTGGTCTGGATGACGGCGTCGGGCTCGCCCGCCTCGTCGAAGGCGGCGCGCATCTGCTCGGTGGTCACGTCCCCCGTGCCGTGGAACGACACCGACGTGCCGCCCACGAACTCGATGCCGAAGTTGAGCCCCTTCACGCCCACGATGGCCAGCGACACGCACACGAGCACGGCGGCCACGGTGAGGAACACGCGGCGGTACCCGAGGAAGTTGATGTCGTGCTTGATGAACTTGCCGCGCGGCTTGCGCGCCGCCTTCGCGGCCGAGGCGCCCTCGGCCCCGTCGCGCGCCTCGGCCACCTGGGAGGACTCGGAGGCGTTGATGGCCTCGCCCGCCTCGGCGGCCGCGGCGCTCGTGCCCTCGGCAGCCGCGAGGGCCGCGTAGTCCTTCGAGGCGGCGATGCTGTCCTTCACGCCCCAGAAGCCGGGATGGCGCGCGATCACCTTCGGCGCGAGCACGCGGATGAGCGGCGCCTTGAACAGGAGCATCATGGCGATGTCGCACACGATGCCGAGCGCGAGCGTCAATCCGAAGCCCTTGACCGAGGCGCTGGCCAGGAAGAACAGCGACAGCGCCGACACCAGCGTGACGAGGTCGGCGTCCACCGAGGTGATGATGGCGTGCTTGACGCCGGTGATGGACGCGGCGCGCACGCTGCGTCCCATGCGTATCTCCTCGCGGAAGCGCTCCATGGTGAGGATGGAGGAGTCGGCCGCCATGCCGATGGTGAGCACGATGCCCGCGATGCCCGCGAGCGACAGGCTGAACAGGCCGAACGCGGAAAGCGTCGCCAGGATGCCCAGATAGAGCACCGCGAAGATCATCATGGCCGCCGCGGTGATGAGGCCGAGGCCACGATAGAAGAACAAAAGGTAGAGCATGACCACGGCCAGGCCGATGAGCGCCACCAGCACGCCGGATGCCAGCGCGTCCTGGCCGAGCGTCGGGCCGACGGTCTGGCTCTGCGCGTATTCGAAGCTCACGGGAAGCGAGCCGCTTTCGAGCACCGTCTGGAGCGCCTTGGCCTCGTCGAGCGTGTAGCCGCCGGTGATCTGCACGTCGCCGTTCAGGATCTCATCCTGGATGGCGGGGGCCTGCTGCACCTCGTTGTCCAGGATGATGACGATCTTGCCGTGCTCGCCCACGAGCTCCTTCGAGGCCTCGGCGAACGCGGCGGTGCCCTCGGCGTCGAGCTTGAGGTTCACGGCGTAGTCGGTGGCCGTCTCGGAGGGCTTGCCGATGCTCACGTTAGTGATGTTGGCGCCCGTGACGAGCGGCGTGTACGTGCCGTCCTCCACCTTGAGGTGCTCGGTGGTGCCCGAGGGCAGCGAGTTGCCGAACTCGTCGGTGATGACGCCCTCGCCGGTGGCCTGGCCGTTGTCGATCTTGGTCTTCGCGTCCTCGTCGGTGAACGAGTCGAGGCGGGCGAACTCCAGCTTGCCGGTCTTGCCGATGGTGTTGAGCGCATCCTCGGTGTTCGTGAGGCCGGGGATCTGTACGAGGATCTGGTCGGCGCCCTGCACCTGCACCACGGCCTCCGAGGCGCCGAGCGCGTTCACGCGGCTCTCGATGATGGCGCGGCTCTTCTCCATGTCCTCGCCCGTGACCTGGGCGCCGTCCGCACCCTTCGCCGTGAGCACCACCGACAGGCCGCCCTGGATGTCCAGGCCCTGGTTGATCTTCTCCTGCGGCGGCGTGAACATGATCACGGACCCGATGACCAGCAGGGTCGTGATGATGAGGAGCCAGACGTTGCGCCGGTCCGTGGTGCGGCTCGGCTTCTTCTTCGGTTTCTGGGCTGTCGCCATGGAGATTTCTCCCTCGCTCATTATTCGGTGTCTCTCGCGACGCGCGGAGGCTTCCGGCACGTCAACTGTCCTATTGTGCCACAAAACTCCGATTGCGGACACTCCGTGTTCCAAATCAGGGGACAACGGGACGGGGTCGACGTCCCGTTCCGGCAGAGGCCTAGTAGTCCTTGGCGGCGGGGCTCGCCATCCATTCCTGGTAGAACTCCTCGTACGCGCCCGCCAGCACGGCTTCGCGGGCGCGGCGCATGAGGTCGATGAGGTAGTGCAGGTTGTGGATGGAGAGCAGGATGCCGCCGAGCATCTCGTTTTGCTTCACGAGATGGCGGATATAGGCGCGGCTGTGGTTTTGGCACGTGGGGCACGTGCACGCCGGGTCGAGCGGGCCGAAGTCGCGCGTGAACTTCGCGTTGCGCATGTTCATGCGGCCCGTGCTGCTGAAGGCGGTGCCCATGCGGGCCGTGCGCGTGGGCAGCACGCAGTCGAACATGTCCACGCCCTCGCGCACCGCGCGCACGAGCGTGGTGGGGTTGCCCACGCCCATGAGGTAGCGCGGGCGGTCCTCCGGGCAGGCGCGGGCCACGGGGCCGAGGGTCTCAAACATCACCTCGTGGTCCTCGCCCACCGAGTAGCCGCCGATGCCGAAGCCGCCGAACCTGCGGCCGCCCGCGCTGAGGCTCTCGTCTTCGATCTCGCGCAGACGGCGGATGGACTCAAGGCGCAGATCGAGTTCCATGCCGCCCTGCACGATGCCGAAGAGCGTCTGATCGGGCCGTTTGTGCGCGGCCAGGCAGCGGCGCGCCCAGTTGGCCGAGAGGTCCACGGCCTTCGCGACGAACGCGCGCTCGGCCGGGTACGGGGTGCACTGGTCGAGCTGCATGGCGATATCCGCGCCCAGCTGCTCTTGGATGGCCATGTTCGACTCGGGCGTCCAGCGCACCTTCGAGCCGTCGTAGATGGAGCGGAACGTGAGGCCGTCATCATCGAGCTTGAGCGTGTCGGCCAGGCTGAACACCTGGAAGCCGCCCGAGTCGGTGAGCATGGGGCCGTCGTAGTTCATGAAGCGGTGCACGCCGCCCGCCTCGGCCACCACGTCGGCACCGGGACGCAGCGAGAGGTGGTACGTGTTCGCAAGCACCACCTGGCTGTTCAAATCGCGCAGCTGGCCTGCGGTGACTCCCTTCACCGTGGCCGAGGTGCCCACGGGCATGAACATCGGCGTCTGGAAGGAGCCGTGCGCCGTCTCGTACGTGAGCGCGCGGGCGTGGCCGCTTTGCGCGTCGCAGGTGCAGTCGAAGAGGGCCACGGCTAGCCCTCGATCCCGCTGATGGCGAAGCCCGCGCCGGGGGCGTCGATGCGCGCGCCGGCCGCGAGGTTCTCCGCAAGCGCCCGCTCGCGCGCGGCGGCGCCTACGAGGCCGGTTTCGATGCCGTCGGCCGGGTCCGCGCACACGGGCAGCGCCTCGGCCCACGCGGCGAACTCTTCCATCGTGCCATGCTTCACGCCCGCCAGGTCGAAGCCGCCGTCCGTCGGATCGAGCAGATGGTCGATGACCAGGAACGCGTCGGCCCCGAGCGAGCGGATGCCCAGGTCCTCCACCGTGTTGTTCCCCACCATGAGCACGTCTGCGCCGTGCACGCCGGCCGCGGCCAGGTTCTCGGCGTAGTAGGCGGGCTTGGGCTTCACGCTCGTGGAGTTCATGAAGGTGGTGAGGCGCGCGAACTTGTCCGGGTCGACGCCCGCCCACTCGAGGCGCCACCGCACGGCGCGCTCAGGGAACATGGGCATCGTGGCCAGCACGAGCGGGTAGCCCTTGGCCGCGAGCGCGTCCACGGCGCGCGCCGCCGCCGGGTTCGGCGCCACGTCCGCGCCCAGCTCGCCGAACGGCCCCTCGTAGAAGCGGTCGAGCTCGACCTGCCAATCGCACGCGTCGGCGTCGACGTGCGCGAACCAGCCCTCCCAGAACGCCTCGCTGTTCGGGCGGCCGTCGTCGTGGGCGGCCATGTTCTCGATGCCGGCCTTCATGCCGGCCATGAACGCCTCGGGCGCCACGCCGAAACGCGCGACGTAGCCGCCGAGCGCGGCGAAGTACGAGCGCATGAACTCATCGATCTCCATGGGGAGCAGGGTTCCGTCCAAGTCGAAGAAGATGGCCCGGTAGGCCGGTGCGGTGCGTTCGCTCATTGCGTCGTCCTTCTGTTCGTCGGCATGCGTTTTGTTCGACGTGGTAGTATACGATGGATGCGAAGGAGCGTGCGAAACCCGATGAAATTGCTACTTCATGCCTGCTGCGGACCGTGCTCGCTCGAGCCGACGCGCATCCTGCGCGCGGCCGGACACGACCTGACCATATACTATGCGAACTCGAACATCGCGCCGGCCGAGGAGTACGCGCGCCGGCGAGACACGCTCGCCGCCTGGGCCGAGAGCGAGGGGCTGCCCGTGGTCGAGGGCCCCTACGCGCCGGATGCGTGGGAGGGCGCGGCCGGACGCTTCGGGCTGTGCGACGGCGATCCCGCAGCGCGCGAGCAACGCTGCCGCGCCTGCTATCGCCTGCGGTTCGAGGAGGCCGCGCGTGTCGCCGCCGAGCGGGGCTTCGACGCCGTGGGCACCACGCTCTCGGTGAGCCCCTACCAGTACACCGAGGCCATCCGCGAGGAGCTGGAGCGCGCCGCCGCAGGTGCGGGTGTGGCCGCCTTGTTCGAGGATTACCGGCCGTACTACGAGGAGGCCACGCGCCGCAGCCGGAGGCTAAGCATGTACCGGCAGAACTACTGCGGCTGCCGCTTCTCCGCGGCCGAGGCCGCTGCCGAACGAGCCGAGCGCAAGCGGGCGCGCGCCGCCGAGCGCGAGGCCGAGGCCGCCGCGCATGCCGAGGAGCGCGCCGCCGAGGAGGCCGCCCGCGCCGCCAAACGCGCCGAGCGAGCGGCCTACGCCGAGAAGCAGGCCCGCAAGCGCGCCGCCCTGCGCGCCCTCCGCGAGCAGAAGCGCGACTGAGACCCTATTGTCGACCGAAACACACGCATGAGCCCCCTGTGGCGTGTGTTTCGGTCGACAATGCCGCGCCGGAACGACAGGCGTCGGAAGAACTTCGCCATCCCCTGCAACAATTCGGCCCGGAATTCCGTATCATCAGGTGAGGAGGTTGGAAACCATGAGAAACCATCACGCACGTGCACGTTTGCTCGCCTTGCTTTGCGCGGCGGGACTGGCCTTGTGCCTCGCCGCAGGGTGCGCCGCCGAAACGCCGGGGGAAGCGCCCGAACCCGTGGCGAGCGAGCAGCCAGCTGCGACCGAGCCGGAAAGCGAGCCGTCCGCAGCGACGGAGCCCGAACCCGCAAGCGAGCCCGCAGAACCGCAGACCGCATCCTTCGACATGCAGAGCTACACGGTGACGCTGCCCGAACCGCTCGCGTCCGAATGCTCGTTCGCCGTCGGCGAGGAAAGCCCCGCCCCCGGCGCAACGTGGGTCGGAGACGCCGTCAACGTCGTGCGCGACGGCTATGGCCTGTTCACCGTCGCCTGCTACTCGGATGACTGGGGTCCGCAGGGGATGTTCCGCACGCTGAGGCTCGGCCCTTCCGCTGCGATCGAGGGCACGTCCGTCTGGCTGATCCAGCCGATGGAGGACCAGCGGGGCGAAGAGGTGCCGGATCAGCGCGAGACGTACGCGACGTACGTGACCCTTCGCTGAGCGCATGAGGAAAGCCCCCCTCGCGGACGTCGCCGCGGCCATCGACTCCTGCGGCAACGCCGTCTTGCACCTGGCGCTTTGCAGGACCGGAAGTCGCGCCGACGCGGAGGACGTGTTCCAAAACGTCTTTCTGCGCCTCCATCAGAGCGCCCCGAAGCTCGAGAGCGAGGAGCACCTGAGAGCCTGGCTGCTCCGCGTGACCGTGAACTGCTGCAACGACTGGCACCGCGAGGCGCGCAAGCACCCCCGGACCGCGTTCGACGAGGCCATCGCCGTGGAGGGCCGAGGCGGCCTGCCCGACGACGAGGCCGACGAGTTGCGGCGCGCCGTCGCCCAGCTGCCCGCGCGGCAGCAGACCGCCCTGCACCTCTTCTACTTCGAAGGGTATTCCACCGAGGAGGTCGCGCGGATCACCGGCGAGCGCCCGGCCACCGTCAGGTCGCATCTGCACCGCGCGCGCAAGACGCTCAAGATCATGCTGGAAGGAGGCCGCGATGCGTGAATCCGACTTCCGCGACGCCTACCGGAAGGCCCACCAAGGCGTCGAGGTCACCGAGGACCTCAAGCGAAGGACGCTCGCGTTCGTCGCCGCCGAACCCGCGCCCGCCAAGCCGCGCGCCCGCTGGAAGCTGGCGGCCGCCGCCTGCCTCGCGGTCGTCATGGTCGCGGCGGGGCTGACCCTCGCGCTGCCGTCCGACGATGTCGGCCGCGACGCGCAGCCCGAGCCGCCCGCGCGAGCAGGATTCTCCCTCCTCGCCTACGCGGCGACAACCGGCGAGCCGCTCGAGCCCGCCGAGGACGGCTCCATCGTGTTTGAGCGCAGCCTCGGCGAGCTGGCGTCCAAAGACTTCTACGCCACGGAAGGATGCTACACGGGCTGCCTGTTCAGCGTGCAGGGCGAGGGCATCGTGCGCGTGCAGGCCACCACGAGCCGTGGACAGCTTTACCGGCAAACCTACGAGGAGTTCAGGATGGGCGACGAGCCGCAGAAGTGGCTCGAGGCGCTTTCCTGGGATCCGACGAAGCGCGGCACGGGCGCTTATTACAGCGAATACGATAACGTGACGCCCATGAAAACGGATCCTGCGAGGAGCACCGACGACCCCGACGCAACGGTGCGCGTGCTGCTGTCGAAGAAGCTGGGCGCCACCGTCGACGTGCCCATGGAGCCCGGCGAGGCGGAAGGCTACCGCTTCGGCCTGTGGACGAACGATCCGTATGCCGAAGGGTACGACCCCGGCGAGGCGGTCATCGGCCTGTTCGAAGGCGAGACGCTCACGATCACCGTGGAATTCGAGGATGGGAGCATGTCCACCAAGTCCGTCGACCTGCATGCGACGGATGTGGAGCTGGAACGCGGCTTCGTCGCCCGCACGCTCGTCGGCGAGGTGTTCGACGAAAGCGACGGCCCCTTCCCCGCCCCGCTCGACCAGGCGAACGAGCTCGAAAGCGCCGTGGAGCCGCCGGCCCAGCTCGGAAGGGAGTCCGACGCGGCGACGGAGACGCTCATGGACGGCGGCGACTTCGTGCTCCCCGCCTCCCGCGTGCTCGGTCCCAGCGACAGCGCCCTGCTCGCCGAGGCGAACCAGACGTTCACGCGGGGCAACGGCACGACGTTCTGCGGCGAAGGCGACGGCATGCTCGAGATCTCCAACGTGCGGGCCGACCTGTCGCGACGGCTGCCGGACGGCGTGGACGCCATGGACACCGAGGTCGTGCGGTTCGACACGCTCTCATACTTCAACAAATGCCAGGACGAGCTGCACGGCTTCACCATCTCCGAGGACGGGAGGATCAGCGGCTACTACCTCTACGTGGCTGTTTCCATGGACGTGACGAACCGCGGCGACGCCCCGGCATGGAAGAGCACGTCGAACTTCTCGAAGCTCGCGATGCGGCGGGCCGACGGGCTCTGCCTGCGGCTCAACACGCTCCTGCTGTACAGCGACTGGTGGGGCCATGACCGCGCGAGCGAGGATTTCGAGACGCGCACCCTGCTCCAACCCGGCGAGACGCGCCGGATGACGCAGGTGTTCGCCGCGCCCGCCGCCTACGCGGAAGCGGCGGGGCTGCTGTTCGTGGCGTTCGACTCGTTCACATCCGAGCCCTTCGAGGAGAACTACCACGCGTTCGATGTCGGCCAGGCGCGGTAAGGAGCGTGGACGAGTTCAAGCGCGTGCCGGGCCTTTCCATCGAGTCGTGGTATGAGATGACGTGGGAGGAATTGGGAATGGAGCCCTTGGCGGCGTCGGAACGCCTATAATAGGCTCTTCGACGAACCGACCGCGAACCGCCCGAAGGACCCACCCGTATGAAGACCTCCGATTTCGACTACGACCTGCCCGAAGAGCTCATCGCGCAGGAGCCCGCCGCCGAGCGCGATGGGTGCCGCCTGCTCGTCATGGACCGCGCGACCGGCGCGCTGGAGGACCGCATCTTCCGCGACATCGCCGACTACCTGCGCCCCGGCGACCTTCTGGTGGCCAACGAGACGCGCGTGATGCCGGCGCGCCTGCTGGGCGCGAAGCGCGGCACGGGCGGGGCGGCCGAGGTGTTCCTGCTGCGCCAGCACGGCACGCCCGTCGAGAACCGAAGCGCGCTCTGGGAGGTGCTCGTGCGCCCCGGCAAGCGCCTCAAGCCCGGAACGGGCGCGGTGGTGGACTTCACGGACGCCGCCGGCAACGTGGCGCTCTCGGCCGAGATCGTGGACTGGGCCGACGCCGCTCAGAGGGGCGAGCGCGTGGCGCGCCTCACCACGCCGCTGCCCTCCCTCGACGAGGCGCTGCACGCGGTGGGCCACACGCCGCTGCCGCCCTACATCAAGGACTACGCTGGCGACGAGGAGCTCTACCAGACCGTGTACTCGCGCCGCGAGAGCTCGGCAGCCGCGCCCACAGCGGGCTTGCATTTCACGCCCGAGCTCATCGCGCAGCTTCAGGATCAGGGCGTTCGCTGGGAGACGGTGGAGCTGGAGGTGGGCCTGGACACCTTCCGCATCGTGGACGAGGACGACCCCGAGAAGCACGTCATCCACACCGAGTTCTACACCGTGCCCGAGCGCACTGCGGCGGCCATCGCCGAGACGCGCGAGCGCGGCGGCCGCGTGGTGGCCGTGGGCACGACGAGCGTCCGCAGCCTCGAAAGCGCCTGGGACGCCGGGATGCGCGCCGTCACGCCCCGCGCGCGCGAGACGACCTCGCTCTACCTCCTGCCCGGCAGCGAGTTCCACGTGGTGGACGCCCTCGTCACGAACTTCCACGTGCCGCGCTCCACCCTCATGATGCTCGTGAGCGCCTTCTCCACGCGAGAGAACATCATGGCGGCGTACCGTCACGCCGTGGAGGAGCGCTACCGCATGCTCTCCTTCGGCGACGCGATGTTCATCTGCTAGAGCCCCCGAATGGCGGTGGAACGCGATCTTGCCGCGCACCCCGCGCAGACGGAATGACGTTTCATGGCAGATGCGTGCAGTAAGGGAGCCGTAAGGCCATGCGTTACACGGGCCAGTCAAATCTGCCCGATCCTCAGCAGGCGCGGGGACAGCGACGGCCGCCGAGGGATCGGCGGCCGTCGCAAGGAGGGAGGGGGCGATGTCGGAGGGAGCGCCTTACGACCAGGGCTCAAGCTTGTTGGCGTTGATGCCGGCGATGTAGGAGAACGCGAAGCCGGGGCCCAGCGTGCCGCCCGCGCCGTTGTAGAACAGGCCCGGGCCGCCGATGCCGGCGTTGTTGCCCGAGGCGTACAGGCGCGGGATGACCTCGCCCGTCACGCTGATGACCTCGGCGTTCTCATTCACCTTGAGGCCGCCCTTCGTGCACATGGGGTACGGCTCGCAGATCACGCAGTAGAACGGGCCCTGCGCGATGGGCGCGAGGCACGACTCGGGACGCGAGGTGCCGCCCTGGTCCCACAGCGTCTCGCCGCGGTGGAACTCGGGGTCGCGGCCCTCGGCGGCGTAGGCGTTGTACGACTCGACGGTCTTGGCGGCCGTCTCGCGGGCGAAGTCGTCGCGGAACGGGATCTGCTCGAGCAGCCCCTCGATGGTGTCGGCCTGGTAGGCCACCCACGAGCACAGGTTTCCGTCGGAGTCGCGCATCGTTGAGTTCTCGGCATCGGCCACCGTGGAGTCGCAGATGTAGAACGCGGGGATGTTCGTCCAGCTGGTGCCGTAGGTCGCGCCTTCTTCGTCGCCGCTCAGGCCCAGATCGCGGCCCCAGAACCCGTGCCACAGCGAGTCGTAGTCAACGGCCTCGTCCATGAAGCGGCGGCCGAACTTGTTCATGACGCACGAGCCCGACTTGCACATGAGGCCGTAGAACGTGCCCAGGCCGAAGTCGTTGTACTCGGTGGGGGCGTCGCACCACTCGTGGTAGGGCATGTCGGCCGGATCCACGCACACCACCTGGCCCCACGCGTAGGGCATGAGCGCGAGGTCGGCGCCGACGGCCTGGCCCATCAGGATGCCCTCGCCCTTGCAGGTGGCCACCTCCATGGTGCGGTTGGCCGGAATCTCCATGTAGGTGCGCTTCATCTCGTCGTTCCAGCCGAAGCCGCCGGCACCCAGGATGACCGCCTTGCTGGCCTTGATGTTGATCGTGCCCTTCTTCGATTCGGCCTGCACGCCCACGACCTCGGTGACGCCCTCGCCGTTCACGCGGGTGATCAGGCGCTTGGCCGTCGTGCCGGTGAGCACCTCGCCGCCGTACTTGCTCACGATGCCCTCCACCAGAGGATCGGTGACGAACGCGCCGGACGACGTGGTGCCGAAGGCGCCGGTCATCTGGCCGGCCTCGGTGGACTGCTTGCCCACGGGCGCGATGGTGCGCACCTGGTCCTTCGCGCCGGGGAACACGCCGTAGTGGTAGTCGATGCGCGGGCTGATCTCCCAGGAGAGGTCGGCCGTCTCGGCCAGGAAGTCGATGGCCTCGGGGCCGTACTTCAGGAACGCCTCGAGGATCTCGGGCGTGGACTTGCCCGCCGCCGTGGCGGTGACGTACGCGAGCGCGTCGTCGTAGGAGTCCAGGTTGTCGGCCATAGCCGTGGAGTTCAGCGGCATCCAGGTCTGGCCGTTGGAGGTGGCGGTGGTGCCGCCGGTCTTGTCGGCCGCCTCGATGATGATGACGCGGTCGCCCTCGGCGGCGGCCTTGCCCGCGCCGGTCAGCACGGTGCCCGAGCCCACCACGGCCACGTCGCATTCGTAGTCCCACTTCTCGGGGATGCCGGCGGCCGCGCTGCCGTTCTCCGCCGATGCGGACTGCGGCGCGCAGCCGGCGAGCGACGCGCCCGCCACGGCCGCTGCGGCGGCTCCGGCGAAGCCGAGGAAGCTGCGGCGCGAGAGCCCCGCGTTCGAAATCGATGCGTTCGCTTTGCTCTTTCCCATAACCCTTGTCCTCCTTGATGGACGGTTGCCTTCTTCGCCGCCCGGCGCCCCTTGCGTCCGGCGGCAGGGCAAAGACTAAAGCCGCCTTTGAGGCGCGCCTAGCACGCCAAAGGGGGTATTTCAACCAACTGCTTTCATGACCTGGGTAAATCAAATCGAAATCACCCGAATGTGACCATGCGGAAAACCGCTCGCGAGGCGCTGTGCTACAATGCGGCCTCGGAAGGAAAGGGGATCGGGCAAGCTGGAAGCCGTTCGGAGGGGGCGCGCCATGGAGTCGGAGCGATTCACCATGAAGGGGGTCCTCGCGCAAGGGGGGTCCGCCACGATGGTGGGCTACATGATGTACGCCGCGTGGGACTCGATGGAGCGCGACCGCTACCTGGCGGCCTACCAGGGCGCCGGCGAGATACCCATCCTCTGGTCGCCCGTGTTCCTCACCGTGGCGCTCCTGTGCGCGCTGGCGGCGTTCCTCGCGCGCAAGGACGTCGTGCGGACGGTGCGGCGCGAGCCCTTCTGCTGGGCCGTGCCCCTGGCGGCCTCGGCGTCGAGCATCACGCTGTGCCTCCAGCGCCTGGCCGGCGAGACGCCCAATCCCGTGCTCATCGCCACGTTCGCCGTGTGCATCGCCTGGTACGTGCTGGCGTGGGCCGAGCGCTTCGGCTCGCTGGGAGGCGTGCGGACGCTCGCCGTGCTGCTCGTGGCCGACGCGCTCTCGGCGCTGTTCCAGATCGTGTGCGTGCAGACGATGGGCTCCATGGCGCTGCTCGTCACCACGGCCCTCATGCCTCTCGCATCGTTCGCCCTCCTGCGCGCCACGCCGCGCGAGTCCGACGAAGAGCTGCGCCGCCTCTCCCCCACGGCCACGTGGAGCTGGGGGCTCGTCGCGGGCATCGGCGCGTTCGGCATGCTGTACTTCATGCTGCGCAGCATGCTCTACATCCACCCCTACAGCTACGTGGACTCCATCGTCGTGCCCGTGAGCTCGCTGCTCACGCTCGCCGTGCTGGCGGCGCTGGCGTTCGGGCTGCGCGCGAGCGGGCGCTTCATCGAGCGGTTCATCCCGTGCATGCTGGGCGTCGCCGTGCTGCTTTCCGCAGTGGCCATCGTGCTCACGTCGTTCTTCCAGGTGAGCGAGGTGTGGAGCATGCTCGTGGTGATGAGCAACCGCTGCGGGTTCATCGCGCTGGTCATCGCGCTCGCCGAGGCCTGCAAGCGCCAACGCGTGCACCCGATCGCGCTGTTCGGCGTAGGGTTCGCCGCGCTGTACGCGGGCTACTCGATAGGCGGGTTCATCGGCGTGAACCTGGCGCGCTACGACAGCAATGCGACGGGGCTCCTTCTGGGATGCTCGCTTTTAGCGCTGTTCTGCGTGGGGCTGGGCCTGGTGTGGATGTTCCGCACCCAGCGCGCCGAACAGCCGGCGGGGACAGGGGACGTCCCCGCGGAGGCGTCCGAAGCCGCCGCCCCCTCGCTCGACGAGTGCTACGAGCGCGCCATCCAGGGCCTCGCGTCGGCCTACGCCCTCTCGCCGCGCGAGGGCGAGGTGCTCATGCTGGTGGCGCGCGGGCGCAGCAGCACCTACATCTCCGAGGCGCTGTTCATCTCGCCCAACACCACGAAGAAGCACATCCAGCACGTCTACAAGAAGCTGGGCGTGCACTCCAACCAAGAGGCCATCGACCTCGTGGAAGAGGAGTGCCGCGCCCTCGCGTGACGGCGCGCCAGGGAGCGAAGCGCGCTTAGGCGAACCCGAGCGTCCGCGCGGTCTCGCCGAGGGGGCGGCCGCGATCCTCGGGCGCGAAGAGCGGACTGTCGAAGGCGATGGTCGCGGGGATGATCTTGGTGGGCTGCGGCGGGTTCTTGAACCAGTCGGCGCCCTCGTAGCAGCCGGGAACGCGCGTGCCGTCGACGGCCATCGGGATGTACACCTCGTAAGCCTTCTCCTGACCGGAGCCCTCCTCCCAGCCGTCGCGCCACACGCGGACGAAGTCGTCGCGGCCGGCAAGCTCGACGAGGCGCGCGAGCGTGACCTGCGGGTCGCATGCGACGAGCGCGACCAGGTGCGCGTTGCCATCGGCCAGGTTGAGGCGGCCCGCCACCTCGTTCACGATGAAGGCCTTATCGCCGCCCGCCGGATACTCGGCGTCGAGGAACGCCTTCGCGCCCTCCCGACCGATGCGCTCGCAGAATCGCGCGAGCCGCGCCCGCGCCGCCTCGTCCTCCGTGAAATGCCGATGATGCCTGATCGCGCCCACGAACTCCGCGCACGGGGTGTTCCATACGTCCATAACCGCTCCTCTCCGATGCCGCCCGCCACCGTGCGGGCGCTGGATCATCTTAAGAGCGCCAGCGGGTTCCGGGGAGGGCGCGCCCCGGACGCTCGCCGGGCGACAGGGGCGCTTTTGGCTGACGCCGCGCGGGATCCTTCGACTCCGCGCCTGGCGGCGCTCCGCTCAGGATGACAAGAGGGGCTTCGATCGGCGCTAACTGCTCTCGGGCAAAAAACAGCCCCCGCATGTCGCAGGGGCCATTCAGGCATTATCTTTGTTATAGCGCCTTACGCCTTGGTCACATTGCTGGCCTGGAGCTTGCCGTTCTGGCCGGTCGTCACGTCGAACTGGACCGCCTGGCCCTCGTCGAGCGTCTTGAACCCGTCCATCTTGATCTCAGAGAAGTGGACGAAGAGATCCTCGCCGTCGTTCTGGGAGATGAAGCCGTAGCCTTTTTCGGGGTTGAACCACTTCACGGTACCTTCTGCCATTTTAAATCCTCTTTCCTCTCCCCGATCCTTCGGGAAGGCAACACTGCATGCTGCATGGCGGCAGCACTTGCCCTCACCTCGAGAGCACGTACTTACTATACGCTATCCGAGCAGAAAAAGGCGCAGGATTCTGCTTTTCGCGGCTTTTTTACTGTTTTGTTGAGATTCGCACGGGCTGCCGGCCCCGAACGGAAGCCCGCCGACCCAAGCGCGTCACTCCTCGCGGCGCAGAGGCAGCTCGACGACCTCTGCGGACGAGCCGAGCGAGACGATGTCGATGATGGCCTCCTCGTCGGCCTCGCACGCGCCGTCCAGCAAAGACATCATCTCCTCGGGGGTGGCGGGAAGGTCCAGGCCGTAGGCGGCATCCAAGGATCGCGCCTGCTCGTGGCGCAGGTCGGCCAGGGAGTCCTCGCCCGCCTCCCGCAGGTAGGCAGACGCCAGCATGAGACTGCGCGCCACATGCTCCACCACGCGCGGGTCGGTGTCCGACACCTGCAGGATGGAGGCCATCGACTCCGGGGCCAGGGACAGCAGCGTGCCGCCGTCGATGTCCACCGCCTCGCCCACGGCGTCCTCCAGCATGTCGGCTGCGGCCTTGGGGTCGTGCTCCCTGCGGGAGACGAACCAGCTGCGGCGCACGATCTCCGCGAACTGCAGGAAGATGCGCATGAGGTAGTCTTGCTCGAGCACGGATCAGCCCTCCTTCGGGGGAGCGGGTATGCCCAGGTGGTCGTAGGCGCGCTCGGTGGCGACGCGGCCCTTCGGCGTGCGCACCATGAGGCCCTGCTGCATGAGGTAGGGCTCGTAGACGTCCTCGAGGGTGTCCGGATCCTCCGAGAGCGCGGAGGCGAGCGTGGTGAGGCCGACGGGCCGGCCGCCGAACTGCATGGCCAGAAGCTCGAGGATGCGGTTGTCCATGTTGTCGAGCCCGAGCGAGTCCACCTCGAAGAAGCTCAGGGCCTGGGCGGCCACGTCCTCGTCGATGTCGCCGTCGCCGCGCACCTGCGCCCAGTCGCGCACGCGCTTGAGCAGCCGGTTCGCCAACCGCGGGGTGCCTCGGCTGCGCCGGGCGATCTCGAGCGCGCCGTCCTCGGCGATGCTCACGCCTAAGATGGACGCCGAGCGCCGCACGATGGAGGCCAGCTCCTCGGGCGTGTAGTACTGCAGGCGGAACACGATGCCGAAGCGGTCGCGCAGGGGCCCCGTTAAAAGCCCCGTGCGCGTCGTGGCGCCGATGAGCGTGAAGTGCGGAAGGTCGAGGCGGATGGAGCGGGCGGCCGGGCCCTTCCCCACCACGATGTCGAGGGCGAAGTCCTCGAGCGCGGGATAGAGCACCTCCTCCACCATGCGGTTCAGGCGGTGGATCTCGTCGATGAACAGGACGTCGCCTTCCTCGAGGTTCGTGAGGATGGCCGCGAGGTCGCCCGTGCGCTCGATGGCCGGGCCGCTCGTGGTCTTGATGTTGGCGCCCAGCTCGTTGGCCACCACGGTGGCGAGCGTGGTCTTGCCGAGGCCCGGGGGGCCCGAGAACAGGATGTGGTCCACCACGTCGCCGCGCGCCTGAGCCGCCTCGATGAGGATGGCGAGCGACTCCTTGATCTTCGATTGCCCCAGGTAGTCGCCGAGGCGCTTGGGACGCAGGCTGCGGTCGAGCGCGAGATCGTCCTCGGTGAGCTCGGCCGCCACGGTACGCGCTCGCGCCTCGCCGCTCGAAGCCGGGCGCGCCTCGCCGGAAGCGGCGTCCGCCTCGAACACGAGCCCCTCTATTTCGATGCCGTTGTCAGCCATGGCCGCCTATCCGTTTCGTCGGCGCGGAGCGCCTACGCGTTCGATCCCAGTCGTTTCAGGGCGTATTGTACCAGCACTCCCTCGTCGCCGTCCTCGGGCGCGCCCTTGAGTGCGACGTCGGCCTCAGCAGAGGTGAATCCCATGGACAGGAGCGCCTCGCGCGCGCCCGCCAGCCGCTCCGCCGTGACGACCGCGGCGGGCGCTCCCTCGTCGAAGAGCGATGCGAGCCCCTGGTCGAACGAGCCCTTGAGCTCGAGGATGATGCGCGAGGCCGTCTTCTTGCCCACGCCGGGTATCCGCTGCACGGCGGCCACGTCCTGCGCCTGCACGGCTGCCACGAGCGCGGCGGGCGAGAACGCCGAAAGCGCCGCGAGCGCCACCTTCGGCCCCACCCCGCCCACGCTTATCAGGCGCTCGAACAGGGCCTTCTCCTCCAGGGTGAGGAACCCGTACAGCGCGATGCCGCTGTCGCTCACCTGCAGGTGGGTGTGCACCTCCACCGCGCCGCCCTTCTCGGGCAGCTTCGAGAGCGCCGCCTGCGACATGCCCACGGCGTAGCCGACGCCCGCCACCTCGACGTAGGCGGCGGAGGTGGTCTTTCCCGCCAGGGTGCCTTTCAGAAACGCGATCATCGCCGATCCTTTCCCGATTCGGGGGCGTCCAAGACCGAGCACGCCGCGCCCGTGCGCCGCGCGAAGCCCTCGTGCGTCGTGTAGCAGATGGCCGCGGCCAGCGCATCGGCCGCATGGTCGGGGCGCGGCACGTCGTCGAGCGCGAGCAGCTGGCGCACCATGTACTGCACCTGCTCCTTCTCGGCCGAGCCCTCCCCCACCACGGCGAGCTTGATCTGGCTCGGCGAGAACTCGAGCACCTCCAGCCCGCACTCGGCGCACGCCACGAGCGCGGCGCCGCGCGCCTGGCCCGTGGCGAAGGCGCTCTGCACGTTCACGCCGAACCACACCGTCTCGATGCCCACGCACGAGGGCTCGAACCGCGCGATGACGGCCGCCATCTGCTCGTGGATCTTGCGCAGGCGCTGCTCGAGCGGAGCGTCCTTCGACGTGGAGACGCATCCGTAGGCGCGGCATGCCAGACGCGGCCCGTTCTGCGCCACGACGCCCCAGCCGGTGTTCGCCAGCCCGGGATCGATGCCGAGTATGGTTCGTTCGGTGCGCGCCATCGTCGCCTTCCCGCCGCGCGCAAGCGGCGAAGGGCCGCGAACGTCGCCGCAAATCTCACAAACGTATGTTCGCAATCATCCTACCACAAAACCATGCGACAGGGACGGGAAAGTCGGCTTTTCCATAGCCCGACAGTCTTCGCGCGCCGTCACCTGCGCGCGGCCGGCTGCAGGCTGCCGCCTTCGCCGCCCTCGAGCGCGCGGGCCACCTCGCGCTCAAGCAGCGCCGGCAGCTCCGAGCGTCCGGCGATGCCGAGCTTCGCGTAGATGTTGTGGGCGTGCGTCTTCACCGTGCCCACCGAGATGAACGCCTGCGAGGCGATCTGCTGGTTGCTCATGTCGCGCGAGAGCATCTCGAGGATCTCCTCCTCGCGCTTCGTCAGATCGTAGCGCTTCGCCACCACCGGCACCGCCGTGGGCGCGGACGCCTCGCGGCGCAGGCGGACGTAGCCGGCCAGGTACAGGCAGGCGAACACGAGGTTCACCGCCCCCGACAGCTCCACGAACGCGTTGCGCGGGCTCGCCCATCCTGCGGCAAACGACGCGATCGACCAGGCAAGATAACCGACCGAGCACGCGGAGAACAGCGCGACGAGCACCATGGCCCTCCGCCGGCCGAGCACCCCGCCACCACCTCGGCCGTCGCGCAGCCCCGCGATGCCGATGCCCATGAGGTAGATCTGCACATCCACGCCATCGGCGACGGGGCCGTGCGCACGTCGCTCGATTCCTACGAGCGCGCCGAGGCGGCCAACGGCAAGCGCGACGCGCGCCACACCATGGTGCACGTGTGCGCCATCGCGCCCGAGGACATCAAGCGCTGCGCCGACCTCAAGGTGGTCAGCGACCTGCAGTTCCTCTGGATGTACAACGACCCGCTGTGCCAGCTGGAGACGGCGTTCATCGGACAGGAGCGCGCGTTCGCCATGTATCCGGCCAAGGACATGCTGGAGGCGGGCTGCATCCTGAGCGGCGGCAGCGACGGCGCCGTGACCGCCTACGACCCGCTGCTGGAGATCGAGGTGGGCATCACGCGTAACAGCCCCTTCCCCGGCGAGGAGGACGAGGACTTCTACCGCTGGAAGGAGCAGGGCCTCACCGCCTACCAGATGCTCGAGATGTACACGAAGAACGTGGCGTACGAGAACTTCATGGAGGACGTCGTGGGGACGATCGAGGTGGGAAAGAAGGCCGACCTCGTGGCGCTCGACCAGAACATCCTCGACGTCGACCCGAAGATGATCTCGGAGTCGAAGGTGCTCTACACCGTATCGAACGGCGACATCGTGTTCGAGGGATAGGCGCCGGGCAAGCCGTGCGCGCATGAAAGGCCCCGCAAGCATCATGCTCGCGGGGCCCCGTCTTTTACGCAGAATCGGCCGATCGGGCTCTACTCGGCGTCGAGCGCCTCGGCGATCTCGTCGGTGATGTCCATGGCGTGGTAGACGTTCTGCAGGTCTTCGAGTTCCTCGAGCTTGTCGATGAGGCGCATGACCTTCTTCGCGTCGGAGATGCTCACGGTGGCGGGCGTGGTGGGCTCCATCGTCATCTCGGCGCCCTTCACCTCGACGCCTTGCTCCTCGAGGCCCTTCTTCACGGCCATGAGGTCGGAGGGCGCGGTGTAGACGATCCACTCGTCGTCGGCGTCCTCGTAGTCCACGCCGCCGGCCTCGGCCACGGCCATCATGAACTCGTCCTCGTCAGCGGCGGCGCCGTTGGGGCCGATGGGGTTCTTCTTGTCGCCGGTCTCGATCTCCTTGGCAACCATGACCTGGCCCTTGCGCTCGAACATGAACGCCACGGAGCCGGAGGTGCCCAGGTTGCCGCCGTGATGGTTGAACGCCGCGCGCACGTCGGCGGCGGTGCGGTTGCGGTTGTCGGTGAGCGCCTCGCAGTACACGGCCACGCCGCAGGGGCCGTAGCCCTCGTAGACCACCGTCTCGTAGTTCGCGGCGTCCTTGCCGGAGCCGAACGCCTTGTCGATGGCGACTTTGATCTTATCCTTCGGGAGGGAGTAGCCCTTGGCCTTCTCGATGGCGGCCGCGAGCGACGCGTTGTTGTCGGGGTTGGGGTCGCCGCCCTCTTTCGCAGCCACCGTGATGTTGCGGCACAGTTTGCTGAACAGCGCGGAGCGCTTCGCGTCCACCGCTGCCTTACGATGCTTGGTTGTAGCCCACTTAGAATGCCCTGACATATACGTCCCTTCAATTGGTGCTCTTGCCAGCCGCCTATTCTAGCACACGAGTCAAATCCCCCGGTCGCCTTCCGCACGGTCTTCAAAAAACGGCTGTGGGGCCGAGGGGACGAATCGGCCTAATGCGCCGCCCGGAAAGCGGGCTTTTTGTCGAAGACGGCGCGGCTCACGCGAAAAACGGCATACGCCGCGAACACCGCCGTGTACACGGCGACGCTCGCCTGGGCGGCGGTGCCTCCTCCCAGCGCGGAAGGAAGGAGCATGCAGAGCAAATGGACATAGACGAGACCGAAGAACACATAGGCCCACCTCTGCAGCTTCACCCAGCTCTCGGCCCGCATGCGCCGTTTCACGAACTCAAGCGACGTCGCACCCAGAATCAGCAGCAGCGCAGACAATGCTGCGGCCACGAGGAAGGAAAGCGCGACGTTGCCCTTCACACCCGGGCCGAGGATGCGGGGAAGGTACGAGCCCGCGTACGCCGCGATGTGGCCGAGAGCTAGGATGCAGGCAGCCACGGACAGCTGGGCGCGCACGGGACGCAGCCAAAGCGACATGCGCGACGAGCGGGGCAGGCATCCGATGCCCATGACCACCGTGAACAAGGCGAGCGGCAGCAAGCACTTCTGAATCAAGGCGAAGGACGCCTTCCATAGCCATGCAGGCTCGCCGAAGACGAGCACGCACCCGAGGAGCGCGCCGACGGCCGCCACGATTCCATAGAACCATCCCGTATGCCGGAGGATGAAGGTGCGCGCCGCCACGCAAAGCACGGTCGTGGCGACGAGCACGGCCGCGAAGATCACCGCAAAGCCTCCTCCACCACGATCCGGTTCTCCTCGATGAAGCTTCTCGCAATCTTCACGAGCGCTGGATAGAAGGCAAGCTTGGCATGCTTTTCCACCCGCTCTTGAAGCAGGGGGAGCCAATTGAGCAGATGCTCGTCGATGAACGCTCGCTGCACGGCCAGCGCGTCATCGGCGGGCTCACCCGCCGAAAGGCGCGCCGCGATACGCCCGCTCACATGGGCCATGAACTCCAGCTCAAAAGCCAGGTGATCTTCCGGTACGTTGAGATCCGTCGGAACGACCAACCCGTTCGCCCGATAGACGCGCACAACATCATCCCGCGAGTCCTGCATGAGAATGCCCTCGTCCGAAGTGTACACGCTCTCGAACGGCACGGCCGTCTCGCCTTCGTGGATACCGGCCGCAAGGAAGATGCGAGCGTAATCGACCGCCAGATCCCGCCGCGCGTTCGCGCCGCGACGATCCAGATATGTGCGTATCTCGCGGCATCCCTGGGCCATCTGCGTACCGTCCTCGGGATAGTCGAACCCGCTGCGCGCCAGGCCCTGGATCTGCTCTTCGGTCAGCTCCAGGTAGAACATGCTGCCGAGCAGCCTGTAGAACGCCTCCGCGTTGGCGAAGAACTCGCGGGTATCGCCCCGCGTTTCCGCAGCCGCCCCCTTCGACGCCCCCTGCGTTCCTTCCGTCATCTCAACCACCTCGCTCGACTCGGATGCGCGCAGCTTGCTCGCGCCCTCCCCTCCCTCGAAAAGGGCCCTGGGCGGGAGGGAGGGGAACCCGCCCAGGGCTTTTGGAAATACGCCGCCTCAGTGGCGGGCAACCACGAATGTCAGACGTTGCTCACCTGCACGGCGTCGTCGCTCGCCCAGTCGGCGTACTTGGACGAGAGGATGTACACCGTCGAGGGCTTGTTGCCGTCATCGGCGAGCGCATGAAGATCAGCCTCGCCGTATGCCGCCAAAGCTCGGGACGCGTCGCTGTCCGGATCGTCCAGATCGCCATAGAACCGGGCTTCGCCGCAGCATGCTTTCACGCAGGCCGGCAGCTCCCCGGCGTCGGTGAGCGGCTTGCACAGCGTGCATTTGTGCACCGTGCCCGCCTCTTCGTAAAACGTTCGGACCCCATAGGGGCACGCCGAGAGGCACGACTTGCAGCCGATGCAGTTCTCCTCGCTCACCAAGACGACGCCGGTTTCCTCGTCACGGTACGACGCGCCCGTCGGGCACACCTCGATGCAGGGGGCGTTCTCGCATTGCTGGCACATCGTAGGCAGCCAACACTGTTGGATATGGGGGAACGTCCCCGAAGGCCCCACCGGCGTCACGCGGCTCCAGTAGCTGCCGAGCGGCACATCGTTCTCCTGTTTGCATGCGACCTCGCACCCGTAGCATCCGATGCAGCGGTTGAGATCGACGACGATAGCGTTACGCGTCATAGACGGCATAACCTCCTCCCGTTTCCTCGGAGGACTCGGGCAGCCACGGAACGAAGTCCGTCGGCTCGACCCAGACGCCCTCCGGCGCGCTTCCCGCCTTCGTCACCTTGACGGTGAAGCCGCGCAGCGTGTACGTGCCGAACTCCGGATTGTACGGAGCGTCGTTCTTCGTGAGCATGTTGACGTTCATGACCTTCCACGCCCTGCTGGGGTCATCGCTGTCCAACAGCTCCGGATTCCAGAAGCGTTCCTGGTAGATAACCCTTGGAGCGATGCCCTCGGTCACATGGACGCGGCCCTGGATCTTGCCGCGACGCGACTCCACGTAGCACCAGTCGCCCTCTTCCACGCCGATCTCGGCCGCGGTCACCGGGTTGATCCATGTTTCGGGCACCGGGTACATCTCCCTCATCCACGGGACGTTGCGCAAGGTCCCGTGATGGTACATGGGCACGCGGCCCTCGGTGAGGACGTAGGGGTACTCGTCGTCCGCAAGCGGCGACTCGGCCGGCTCCTCGTATTTCGGCAGCGGCAGGTAGTCGACGGACGCGGGAGGCAGCACGTAGTTGTCCCAGAACGACGACCCCGTCGGGCCGCCCGTGCGCCCCGTGATGGTCATGGCCTCGGCGTAGGGCTCCATGCGGTGCGAGTTGGTGGCGAAGCCGGCGGGCAGGCCGGTCTCGGGATCCTTCTTCTCGTAGCTCTCGTAGCTCGAGGTGATCCATTCCTCCATGGGCATGAACTCGGCGGGCAGCTTCTCGCAGCACTGCTCCCACGTCCATTCCTCGCCGAACGACTTGCTCATGAACGCGGCCAGGTAGCCCTTGTACTCGTCGTACGTCTTCCAGTATGGGCCGGCCGCGCCGCAGTTCTCCGCCTCGAAGGCCATCTGGGCCTCCTTGTGCCCGCGCTCGGCAAGCGCCGCCACGATCCACGACCAGATGAGCGTCTCGTCCACATGCTCAAAGGTGTGCACCACGTCGCGCCTGATGAGCCACACGTTGCATCGGTCGGCGCCGTAGGCGGTCTCGAGCCATTCCGCCGTCGGGAGGATCATATCGGCCAATTCGATGGACGTGGTCGTGGGGTACATGTACATGTGGACGATGAACTTCATCTTCTTCATGGCCTCGAGGAAGGTGGAGGCGTCGCCCACCATGGCCAGCTTGTTGCCCGAACGGTCGATCCACATCTCGGGCATGTACGGCTCGCCGGTGTTCATCGCGTTCATGATAGTGGGGATGTGGGAAGCCATCCAGTAGTTCAGCCCCTTGTGCTCGATGACACCCAGACGGCGGTTCACCACCTCCTCCTTAGGCGACAGCGGCGTGGGTCCGAACAGGTTGAACGGGAACAGGAAGTACGTCCCGAGCGACTGGTTCTTGCGGCTCTGGATGGTGTTGCCCTGATGGCACGCGTTGCCCATGAGCGACTCCACAATGGTCACCGCTTCAGGAACCTGCGCTGACTGCGCATACTGGTCAGTGGCGACTCCGATCGAGATGCCAGAGTGGGGAGAACCCTCGCAGTACGCCTTCACGGCCGCCTCGATGGAGTCCGCCTCGCACCAGCACACCTCGGCGGTGCGCTCAAGCGTCCATTCCTCGCAGTTCTCCCAGGCGGCGCGGAACGCCGTACGGCTCCTCTTCCCGTCGATCTCGAACTCGCCGTCGAGCACGGGGTCGAGCGATTCGTCCTGGGGATAGGGCATGGCCTTCGGGGAATCGGTCTTGGCATCCCACACCACGTAGTCGGTCGCCTCCCCCAAGCCCAGCTCGTCGGCATGGTAGAGGAGCATGGTCTCTTCGTTGACGAGGAAGGGCAGGTTCGTCCACTTGACGCACCATTCCTCGTCGTAGAGCTTGTTCTCGATGATGTAGCGGGTCCAGCCGTTCGCCATAGCTACGTCGGTGCCGGGACGAACCGGCAGCCAGACGTCCGCCTTCGCGGCATCGGGGGTGAAGCGCGGATCCACCACGACCGTCTTCATGCCCCGCATGCGCAGCTCGTTCACGGCGCGGCCGCCCGAGGGCACGTGGCTCTGCGACGGGTCGGTGCCCCACATGACCAGGCAGTTCGGGATCGTCTCGGTATAGTAGATCTCGCCCACGGTGGAATCGGCGATGGAGGTGTCGTTGCAGCCGTTCAGCATCGGCTGGGTGCACATGCGCGGAAGGTAGCACTGCGCGCATCCCGGCTCGAAGAAGTTGCCGCCGCCGAACGCCTGCAGGAAACGGTGCAGTCCGAAGAACTGCGGGTTTCCGCCGCCGCCCGTCGAGATGACGAGCTTCATGGGATCCTTCTCGTAGATCTCCATGAGGTTGTCGGCGATGGTGTCGATCGCCTCCTTCCACGTTATGCGCTCCCACTCGTTGGTTCCGCGCTCGCCGACGCGCTTCATGGGATATTTCATGCGGTTCGGGTTGTACAGCGCCTGAATGCCCGCAAGGCCCTTCGCGCATATGCGGCCCTTGGACATCGGATCGATCGGATCGCCCTCGATCTTCACGACGCGCCCGTTCTTGACATGGACCAGCACGCCGCAGTTCGAAATGCACGCGCGACACGAGGAGTGGACGATCTCCACCGCCTCATCTTCGGGCGCGCCGACGACGGGTTCCGTCTCCTCCATATGGGAGCATCCGGTCACCGCACACGCGGCTGCGGCCGCGCCGGCAACCTTAAGAAAGTTGCGGCGCGTCAGCGTTGCCTGACTCATACGCGTTCCTCCTCCTTCTCTCTCGCCTTTCATCTGGAAGCATGGGTCACGCCCGGTCGAGGATGGCCAGGCCCTTCTCGCTCGTGATCCACGTCCCCCCATTCCAAGCGAGCGCGCCGATATGCTCGAGCGCGCCCGTGAAATAGCTGGCATGGAGGCCGTCGATGCCCCTGGCGGGGTCGGTCTCCAGCATGTTCTCGCGCTTCAAAGCGTCTTGGAGCGCGCTCGTGGTCTTGCCCGCGGCCCCAGCGCACAGTGCCAGCACCAGTTGGAACGCCGGCGCGCGATGGGGGCATGAGGCGATTATGCTTTCGAGCGAGAGGCTTTCGGCAACGCGCGCGGCGGCACCTTCGCCCACGCTCGTGGTCTGGAGAAGGAAAAGAGCCTCCGCCCCCTCCGGGATGCCGTCGTCTTGCTGGAAGTCCTCCACGCTGCCGTCGTAGGGTTCGCCGTCGACGAGCACCGTGCGGGCGAGCGCGCCGCAGTTCACCAGAGCCGAGACGATGCCTGACGCGCTTTGCACCTGGAATTTGGACGTGCGGAGGCCGTCGCACATCGACAGGACGTCTTCCTCGTTTTGAGCGTTCCGACAACAGTCAAGCACTGTCAGGTATATGTCGCGGTATGCCGGATTCCCCTCGAGAACCCGCACCGCCCCATCTTCGGCATCGACGAAACTGGCCATACGCCCTCCCCCCTCTCGGCTGCCGGCTCGATCTCAAGCTCGGCAGTCGCCATTGTAGGAAGGAGAAGAGGGAGGGAAATCGCCCACGGTGAGTGAATGGCGGCCGAAACGCCGAACCACTCATCTTGAGTGATGGCCGACCAGGCGTTATCGCTGCTTCGCACGCTCCATTTCGCGCTCCACGAGCTCCATGAGCTCGTGGCGGCTGTGAACGTCCAGCTTCATGTAGATCTTCTTGATGTGCGTGCGCACGGTGTTGAAGGACACGAACAGCTCGTCTGCCATGGCCCTCGCATCCTTGCCCGACGCCAGCAGCGGAAGGACGTCGGCCTCGCGAGGGGACAGCCCGTACTCCAAGGCCACGCGCGCGCAGAGACGCTGCAGGGACAACCGGTAATCATCCAACGCCGGAGCTTCGGCATTGTTGACGATGCCGGGCGCTTCGCTGCGAGAGGGCATCGCCTCAGGGGGCTCGGCATCGAACCCCTCGCCATTCTCGGGATACGGCCTCATGAGCGCATAGATATCCTCCCGCCGAAGCAGGAACAATGCCGCCAGGACGCACGCCACGAGGGAGGCTACGGTCACGGAGAGCAGGGCGCCCGATCCAGCTTCGTGCAGCAAAGCACCCGTCGCGAACCCCGCGGCGGTTCCGACGCAGGCCGCACCGAACCCCATGCCAACCACCCGCACAGCGGACGCCCCCGAGCGGAACGACGCGCAGCAGAGCAGACCCCACAGGCACACGAGCGTGATGCCGAACAGAACCGACGACACGTTGCCCATGGTGGTCGCGTCGACGTTCAAAAGAGAGAGGAGCAGGACCGCCGCGACCGAGGCGGAGAAGAGCGCGTAGCACAGCGTGCCGAACGACGCGTCCCGGGGCATGGCCGCCACCAACGCGGCGATGGCGGCGGCGGCTAAGATCAAGCCCATCGCCACGACGCTTCGGGAAGTCGCGAATTCGCCGGCATCGATGAGGTTCGGATAATACCCCCGCGTGATGCTCAGCAAGAAGACAAGCACGACCACGTAGGCGATCAGTCGCCAGAACGAGCGGGGGCAGCGCAAGGGCTCGACGGCGACTTCGCCCTCCTCCGAGCCGGCTTCGCCCATGAAGAGGAAGCACGCCGACAGAGGCAGGAGCAGCACCGCAGTAAGAACGGAGGCTCCCTTCAGCCCGCACATGAGCATCATGATGGCGAAGGAGTACACGAGAATGCCCAGGATAAGGGAGGCGCACATGCCCACCAGCATGTTCTTGGCGTCTATCTCGGAGAACAGCTCCGCCGCCCGCAAAGCGACGAGCGCCGTCGCAAAACCCGTGAGCAGAGCGGCGATGCAGAACACCGGGCCGGGAACCACGTCGGCCCGCAAGACGGCGAGGGTGGACAGGGCCCCTACGCACGATGCGACCGCAGCCTGAGCCTTGCCGAGAAGATGCGACTGGACCCAGACGGGAGCAGCGCTCGCGACCATTAAGCATGCCGACAGGGCGAGCGTGGACAAGACGAACGCGAGCGATGTGGCCCGGTTCGCGTCTCCCGCGTCGGGAGCCAGGATGTCAGTGCTGTAGATCAGGGTGACCCACGCGATCCACAAGCCCACTCCTACCAACCTGGCACTTGGCACATACCCCGAAAGCCCCTCGCGCATCGGATCCCCCTCGTCGCAGAACCGCTCGTCCGGGAAATTGTAGCACTCCCGCCGCCCCCGTTAACGAACCGGCTTGCGATAAACCGTCCGCTATTCTCCGCATGATTTGCGGAGAATAGCTCGACATTCGCCGCATCTTCGGGTACAGTGGGCCCATGTACCTTCACGAACATACCGACTGGACGCGATTCTCCTGGGATGCCGCCGAGCTGGCCCCGCTTCTGTGTGAGGCGAGCTTCGCGCGCGGCGAGCTGCGCGGCCTCATGGAGCACGTGGGCTTCCAGCTCGAGGCCGAGATGGAGGTGGACGCGCTGGCCGGCGAGGTGGTGGCCTCGTCGCTCATCGAGGGAGTGGAGCTTGACGCGGCCAAGGTGCGCTCTTCGGTGTCGCGCCAGCTGGGGCTGGAGGAGCCCGGCGCCGTCGACGACACGCGGGATGTCGATGGCGTGGTGTCGGTCATGATGGACGCCACGCGCAACTGCGATGCGCCGCTCATGCGCGAGCGTTTGTGCGGATGGCACAACGCGCTGTTCCCCACCGGCTACAGCGGCTTGCGCAGGATCGCCGTCGCGCGCTTTCGCGAGCGCCCCATGAGCGTGGTCAGCGGCCCCGTGGGTAGGGAGAAGGTTCATTTCCGGGCGCCTGAGGCCGAGCGCGTTGGCGGCCTCATGGACGAATTTCTCGCCTGGTTCGACGTCGACTCGCCCGAGGATCCGCTGGTGAAAGCCGGCATCGCCCACCTGTGGTTCCTGACAATCCACCCCTTCGACGACGGCAACGGGCGCATCGCGCGAGCGCTCACCGAAATGCTGCTGGCGCGAGCCGACCGCAGCCCCCGGCGCTACTACAGTATGGCCCGGCATGTCCTGTCGCATCGCGAGGGGTATTACGCCGCCTTGGAGCGAGCCCAGAAGGGCACGAGCGACGCGACGGAGTGGCTCGCCTGGTTCCTCCGCGCGCTGACCGCCTCGATCGAGGAGAGCGCCTGCGCCGTGCGCGGCGCGCTCGAGCGGGAGACGTTTTGGAAGTCGCTCGAAGGAGTGCCTTTGAACGAGCGGCAGCGGAGCATGCTGAGCAGGCTGAAAGGCGGCTTCGAAGGGAAGCTCACGTCGCGGAAGTGGGCCAAGATGTGCAAGGTGTCGCCCGACACGGCGCTGCGCGACATCAACGACCTCGTGGAGAAAGGCGTCCTGGAACGCGAGGCGGGCGGCGGGCGCAGCACGTCGTACGCAGTGAGGCCTCTCAGCTGAGAGGGCTCACCGAACGTGCTCTACACCAGCTTCACGGTGGCGCCGCTGGCGACGGTGGCTCCCTCCTCGGCGCAGGTCTTGGCCTCGTCGAGTAGCGCGCGGGCATCGGCCAAAAGCATTTGGACGGCGTGCAGCTTCTCGGACGCGGACGTGTTCCCCGCGTCGCCGGCCACGTGGGCCAGCTTGTGGGCCCAGCGGTAGCCGAGGGCCGTGTAGTCGTCGATCATGTCGATCATCTGCCCGAACTGGTCGACGTTCATTCCGTTGGTGCACATGACGGTTGTCCTTTCTTCGAGGTTCCTGTCATCCTGAGCGAGCGAAGCGAGTCGAAGGATCCCGTGCGGCGATAGCAGTGGCGCTTACGGCTGGCGCCGCGGGGGATCCTTCGACTCCGCGCTTCGCGCTCCGCTCAGGATGACAAAAGGGGCTCTTCGCTCGCTCAGGATGACAAAAGGGAGCGTTCGCTCGCTCAGGCAAAAAGCCTCCGCGCGCCGGGCCTCCGGGGAGGGAGGGATGGAGGGCCGGCGGGAGGGATGGAGGGCCGGCACGGGGGGCGGGGATCGACCAGGTTACGCCAGGCGGGCGGTGCGCAGGCTGTCGAGCCATTCGGCCAGCTCGCCCACGCCCTCGCCCGTGCGGGCGCTCGTCACGAAGATCTCCAGGCTGGGATTCAACGCCCGCGCGCGCTCCTTCAGCGCCTCGAGGTCGAAGTCGGGGTTGAGCGACAGGTAGTCGCTCTTCGTCACGATGAGGGCGTCCACCACGGCGAACATGGGCGGGTACTTCATCACCTTGTCCCAGCCCTCGGGGACGGAGAGCAGCATCACGCGCGCGTGCGCGCCGGTGTCGAACTCGGCCGGGCACACGAGGTTGCCGATGTTCTCCAAGAACATCCAGTCGAACGACGCGCCCTCGAAGGCCTCCCAGGCCATCTCCACCATGCCCATCTCCACGTGGCACACGCCGCGCGTGTTGAGCTCGACCGACGCGACGCCGGCCTCCTTGACCTTGAGGGCGTCCACGTCGCTCTCAAGGTCGGCCTCGATCACGCCCACCTCGCCCGCGCCCCGGCGGCGCAGCTCCTCGATGAGCGCCAGAAGCAGCGTCGTCTTGCCCGCGCCCGGCGACGCCATCACGTCCACAAAGAACGTGCCGTCCTCGCGCCGCGCGGCGCGGAAGGCGTCGGCCGCCTCGTCGTTGGCGGCCAGGATGCTGCGCTTCACCTCGATGACGCGCGTTTCCTCCATAGGGAACCTCCTCGATCCGATGCGCCGGCGCCGCCCGTTCGAGCAGGCGCCGGCACGGCTTTCCCGTAGCTCCATAGTAACGGTCTTCGAGGCCTCGGGCGATTCATTATAGGAATGGCCCTATGCGAATCTCGCGATTGCCGCCCCGGCCGCTGCCGGCTAGAACTTGAACGCGCCGGCCTCGGTGCCGCGGCCCACGAGGTTGTGCTCGAAGCGGAAGGCCGCCTTGAGGTTGTAGTCATCCTCGAGCTGATGCGGCATCTCGAGGATCTCGTCGTCGGGGCGCTTGTGCAACTTGCGCGCGCCCTGCGGGCAGACGTAGGCGCACTGGCCGCAGCGCTGGCACAGGTGGTCGGTCACCTTCGGCGAGCCGCCCTCGCCGTCCATCGTGATGGCCTCCATCGGGCAGCGGTTGGCGCAGGTGCCGCACTTGATGCAGTCACTGAAGCTGACCTCGAGCGTGTAGTGCGTGCGCCCGATGAACGCGGACTGCTTCTGCAGCTCCTCCCAGCCGCCGAGCGCCTCGGCACCGGCCGCCCACTGCGCCGTGATGCCGCAGATCTTCGGGTTGCACTGGCACACCCACGCGTGCTCCTTGCCGTACAGGCAGTGCAGGATGAAGCCGTCGTCGCGCGACTTCTGCAGGATCTCGAGCGCCTCCTCCTGCGTGATGCGGCGGCCGAGGCCGAGCGACACCAGGTACTCGGCGTCGTCGCCCATCGCGAAGCACGTCTCGATGCGGTCGCCGTTGGAGTCGCGGAAGTCGCCCTGGTCGCCGCGCATGAAGTCCTCGAACGTAGGGAAGCTCTCGCCCTTCTCGTGGCACTCCATCACGTAGGGGTAGTAGCGGCACGAGCACGGCTGCACGGCGATGTAGTCGTGGTCCTTGATGACGGTCTCGATGTCGTCGTAGGCCAGAAGCTCGCTCTCCTCGGCCATGACCTCCTTGTTCAAGGGCACCGAGTAGAACACCGGCGTGCCGGCGTAGGCGTGGTCCTCCGCCAGGCCCTCGCCGCCGAGCGGCCAATCGAAGCTATCCGGGTCGGCGTAGTACTCGTCGCAGTAGCTGTAGGTGTTGACGCCCTCGGCGTAGCCCGGGATGTTGTAGGTGATGCCCTCGGTGCGCGTGCGGTACGGCAGGTAGCCGGCCTTGCTGAACAGCTCGCACAGCTCCTTGCACTCCTCGTAGGTGCGGTCCTTGCCGGCCTTCTGCGACTGATGGTAGAACTCGTTGGCCGTGAATTCGACGCCCCACGGCATGTCGAGGTAGGCCTCCACCTGCTCCTCGGTGAACAGCTTCATCGGGCGCTTGAACATGGTGTCGTTCAGGCCCTCGCCGCAGCCGAAGCCGTGCGAGTGGATGAGCGCGCGCATCTTGACGTAGGGGACAGGGACGACCGAACCGTCCTCGTTGACCCACTCGACCTGGGAATCCACGTACTCCTTGCGGCGGCGGTTGAGCTCCTCGAGCGGCATGGTGGAGCCGCCGAGCTTGGCGATGTGCTCGGGTGTGCCGCGCCAGACGGTGCCGTCGGAAAGGACGACCTCCGCACCGTCGCCCGTGACGGCGGGGGCGGCAGCGGGCGCCTCGGCCGCGTTGGCCTCGCCGGCGACCTTGACCGCCTCGTTCGCCTTCGGCGCGCACCCGGCCATCGCGCCCATGGCGCCGACAGCGCCCATGGCACCCATCGCCCCGAGGAAGTTCCTTCTAGTGATCCCCTTCATCTGCCTTCTCCTTCTCTCTCCGGATCCCTTGGTATTTCTCGCAGATGGCCCAGCCGGGCCACAAGCTCGCTTGGAAATGACGCTTCTCTAACCCGCGTTCACGAGCGGGGCGTCTTTGACTATCTGTATGTCGTTGATCATGAACTCCATACCCGTATGAAGCTGGTAGTCGCGCTCGACCCCGCACTGCGGACACTTCCATGTGGACGAGTCGCGCACATTTATAGGAAAGACGGCGGCGCACTGGTTGCAGCGCACCGCGTAGGGCGTGCGGTTGACGACGAGCTCCGCGCGCTCGGCCACGGTGCCGCGCGCCAGGAACGCGAACAGCCCCTGCATGAAGCTCTCGACGACGTCGCGGCCCTCGCCGATGGTGAGATGAACCGCCGTCACTTCCCTCGCGCCGATGACTTCCGCGTGCTCGAGCACCGCGTCGACCACCCCGTGCACCAATGCCATCTCATGCATGTCCGGCTCCTCCCCTGCGTCATGCCGCGTCCCGTCGTTGCGGCTCGCATGATGCGCTCCGGGCGAAGATGGGAGAAGAACCTTGACGGGCGTATTTGGGAATACCCATTTGGGCGTAGTCCCCATCAGGCCCGATAGGGAACAATGGATCAGCTATGCGGGCGAGGAGGGGCCGGGGGAGCTAGGCTTCGTCGTCGGAGGCGAGCTGCATGAGCTCCTTGTAGGAGTGGATGCCACACTTCTTGTAGATGGAGCTGATGCGCGACTTGATGGTCCAGGGGCTGAGGTACATCGCGGCCGCTATCTGCTCGCGGTTCAGGCCCTGGAGCAGGCGGTTGAGCACCTCGGACTCACCGGCGCTCAGGCCGTACTTCTGCGCCATGCGCTCTCGCTGCAAGGCGATGTTGGCCTCGTAGCCCTCGTTCTCGGGGAGCTTCTCAAGCGCGAACACGGCGGCGGCGCTCGAGCGGCTCGGGAGAAACGGGATGGCGGAAAGCACGGCCCATATGGACGCGATGGCGACGAGCCACCAGGCTGTCTGCCCGCCCACCATCGTATGCACCAGCCAGAAGAGCGCACCCGCAACGCAGATGACGCCCACGAACGTCGCGTAGTTGGTCGAGAACACGTCGGCCAGGGGCTGCCCCTCCTCGCAGCAGATGTCGATGGAGAAGACGATAACCGATATCTCCCCTACCATCATGAGCGCGCTGCAGAGGGGGTAGAACAGGGCGGGCGCCGCTTCAAAGAGGAGTGGAAGCGCGACGAGCACCGCGCCGCACGCGACGATGGAAAGCCTGATGAACATGCCGAACTTCACGCCGCCTTGCGCATGGCCCGCCTGCATGGCCACGGCGATGGCGAACAGCAGGACGAACGATACGAACATGCTAACGACGGTCTGCGCAGACCAGCCACCGCCGAACAAAAGCAGACTGCCGGCCTGGGCGATTCCCCATGAGAAGCCCAGACACACGAGCACCGAGACGGAGTGGATGGTGAGGCGGTAGCCTTTCGCATCCCCGTCGGCCTTGGGCGCGGACTGCTCGGACGGACGGAAGAAGGCCACCTGAATTAGGGCCGACCCCACCGAGCACACCGCCATGGAGCAGAGAGTACACGTACGGAACCCCGTCGAGGAAGGAAACCAAGCCCATGGCGACGACGCTGAGCGCGTAGCACGGAACGAACGCGGCGATGAAGCCCAAACGGTCGCAGGTTCGACTGAGGTCGAGGAACTGCCCGACCCAGAACAGGAGGGGCTGCGCGTAGATCGCGCCAACGAGCAGGGAGAGCACGCCCCGGACGGCGGTGCCGGTCTGCACGTCGATGGCGGCCAGGACAGGCTGGGCCGCCCAGCACAAGAGGGCGGTCGCGATGTACGCGAGCGCGCCGGCCACCTGCCCTCGCCTCTGGTCGCCCTGGCGGGCGGCGAGCTTCATCCCCAGGCACCCCAGCGCCGTTCCCAGCATGAACGAAGTCTGCACGAGCAGGATGGAGTCCCACGAGAAGTCGTGCCCGGTGGGTCCAGAGACGAACCCGAGCGGCCCGCCGCCGTACGTGACCACGAACAGCCCGAAGCCGAGCCACAGAAGCACCCGCTTGTTCGCGCCATGCTCGGCAACCGCCGTGAAATCCATGCCGCTCCCCCGTCCCCCGCCGCGTCCGGTTTTCGCCCGATTGTAGCACACGGCGGCAGCCGGAGAGCGCGTGCACCGACGCATGGGAGGTTGGGCTGAAGCGTTTGTACTGCGATCCTCGTCATGCCGTCCCCGCGCGGATGCGGGATTGGGTAGCGCACGCGCCCGGCTCCCGCCTTCGGCGCCGGCCTCGCCTTGCCAGTGCGCCTGATTCGCCGATTTCTGAGCGAAAATTGCGGTAGAGGGACATGAACGACCGTCCGGAACGAGCTTTCGGTGCCTGAGCGCGGATCATCGAAACCCACCTCCTCGCCGACCTGCGAAAACGCCGGGGCCGTTTTCCAAGCGCACCGCAAAGCGAAACTTTACCGCAAATTCTGCTCAGAAATCGGCGATTCCAGTGCGCGGCGACCCGCCGCAAACTTCTTCCGGTTGCAGCAGATGTCCCGATTTCTGGCCAGAATTTTCGATATATGTACCGTGCGGGGCTCATTCCGAAGGATCCGTCCACATAATCCCAGGTCAGGAAGATCGCCGCGTCTGAGATTCGCGAAAAACTTGCCGTCCTCCCTGCCTCGCGTACATATTTCGAAAATTCTGGCCAGAAATCGGCCAATCCGCTGTTAAACCAAGATTGACATGCCGCAGATCAACCCGCATCTTGTCATCCTGAGCGGAGCGCGAAGCGCGGAGTCGAAGGATCCCGTGCGGCGCCAGCAGGAGGACTTCCAGTTGACACCGCGCGGGATCCTTCGACTCGCTTCGCTCGCTCAGGATGACAAGATGCGGCATGTCAATCTTGGTTTAACAGCGGATCGGCCAATCCTCGCGTCGAAGCGGCCTCACCCCCCCCCCGCTTCCTGACGGGGCGGCGACGGGACGTCGACGGTTCGCATAAACGGACGCCCCGCCTCATCCTTGCGCCTACAATCGTGCGCACGGGCCCGGACGCGGCCCGCTGCCACGTTTGGAAGGAGCACTGCCGTGAAAGGAAACCAAGAACTCATCGACGCGCTGAACGACCTGCTCGCCAGCGAGCTGACCGCCATCAACCAGTACATGGTGCACGCCGAGATGTGCGAGGACTGGGGCTACGGGAAGCTGCACGAGAGCTTCGAGCAGCGGGCCATCACCGAGATGCGCCATGCCGAGAAGCTCATCGAGCGCATCCTGTTTCTGGAGGGCACGCCCATCGTGTCGAACCTTAACGAGATCCGCATCGGCGCCGAGGTGCCCCAGCAGGTGGACAACGACCACGCGCTCGAGCTGGACACCGTGCGCGACTACAACCAGGCCATCGTGCTGGCCGGGCAGGTGCTCGACTACGCCACGCGCGACGTGCTGCAAGAGATCCTGAACGACGAGGACCAGCACGTCGACGAACTGGAGGAGCTACAGGACCAGATAGAGCAGATGTCGCTGCCCACGTTCCTCTCCACGCAAAGCTAGGCACTTCGGCGGCCGCGCGCCTCATCCTGTGCGCTTTACCGGGATAAAGTGCACGGCCGCTTGGTTTTTGTTGACAATGGCTCTCGACGAAGCGCACTATAGTATGTTGTGACAAATTCGCCGGCGGGAGGTTCGCGCATCCCGCCGCGCTTCATCTCGAAGGAGCCGCCATGCGCCAGATCCACTGCCTCAACAACATCTCCAGCCACGGAACCGACCTGCTCACCGACGACTACCAGCTGGTGGACGACGCCTCGCAGGCCGACGGCATCCTGGTGCGCAGCGCCGCCATGCACGACATGGAGTTCGGCTCCGAGCTGCGCGCCATCGCGCGTGCGGGCGCGGGCGTGAACAACATCCCGCTCGACCGCTGCGCCGAGGCGGGCATCGTGGTGTTCAACACCCCCGGTGCCAACGCCAACGCCGTGAAGGAGCTGGTCATCTGCGCTATGCTGCTGGCAAGCCGCGGCATTGTGGCGGGCATCGAGTGGTGCCGCGCCAACGCCGACTCCCCCACCATCGCCAAGGACGTGGAGAAGGCGAAGAAGCAGTTCGCCGGCGGCGAGATAAAGGGTAAGAAGCTGGGCGTCATCGGCCTGGGCGCCATCGGCGCCGAGGTGGCCAACGTGGCCATCGACCTAGGCATGGACGTGTACGGCTACGACCCGTTCGTGTCGGTGGGCGCGGCGTGGCGCCTGTCGAGCGCCGTGCACCACGCGACGAACCTCGACGACGTGCTGCGCGACTGCGATTTCATCACCATCCACGTGCCCGCCATGGACAAGACCAAGGGCATGATCGACGAGCGCGCCTGCTCGCTTATGAAGGACGGCGCGGTGTTCCTGAACTTCTCGCGCGACACGCTGGTGAACGACGAGGCCATGGCCGCCGCGCTGGCGTCGGGCAAGGTGCGCGCCTACATCACCGACTTCGCGAACCCCGCCGTCATGCAGATGGAGGGCGCCGTGGTGCTGCCGCATCTGGGCGCGTCCACCGAGGAGGCCGAGGACAACTGCGCCGCCATGGCCGTGCGCGAGCTCATGGACTACCTGGAGAACGGCAACATCATGAACTCCGTGAACTACCCCGCCTGCGACATGGGGCCGGTGCCCGAGGGCCTGCGCCGCGTGGCCGTGCTGCACGCCAACGTGCCCAACGCCATCGCCCAGATCACGAACGTGTTCGGCGACGCGGGCGTGAACATCGAGAACATGGCGAACAAGTCGCGCGGCGACAGCGCCTACACCCTGCTGGACGTGGACGCCGGCACGCCGGGGCATCCCGACGATGCCATCGAGCGCCTGAAGGCCATCGAGGGCGTCCGCCGCGTCCGCGTGGTGAAGTAGCCGCAGGCACGAAGCGAATCGAAGGCCCCCGCGCGCGCTGGCGCTCGGGGGCCTTTCTCATGCCGTATCTCCGTCGGCGCACAATGATTTTCGCTCCGAAAACATGCCTCGTGCGCTGAGGCGTGTTTTCGGAGCGAAAATGGGACTTTCAGGCGAGAAGCTTCTCCAAGTAGTTCGCCGGAGTGATCGTGGGAACCTCGTTCCCTTCGAAATCCTTCCCGTTGCGCGTCACGATGTAGCTGAGGTTCGCCCTGCGCGCGGCCTCCGCCACAACCGCGTCCTCGTAATCGCCGATCTTCGAATTCGCCGCCAGAAGGCATTCGCCGAAACCCACCTCGACGACCGACAGGGAATCGAGCAGGATGTTCACCACCTGCAAGCTGCGCTTCTTGTCGTGGTACACGTAGCGGTTCGCCAGGTAGAAGATATCGGCGAGCGTGCTGCCGGAAAGATACAGATGCGCCTTGCCCTGCGCGGCGAGGAAAAGCAGGTTGCGAGCGTCGGCCGCCCACTCTCCGCGATCGGCCAACGCATCGATGACGACGTTCGTGTCTAGGAGAGCTTCCATTTCTCCTCCGCCCTGATCGCGCGGGCGTCATCCACCGTCACATCCTTGGGAAGAATGCCGAAGAGCGACTCCATGGCCCGGACGCGGTCGGCGAACGGACTGCAAAGCTTCGCCACTGCACGGCCGTTCTTGCTGATGAGGATGTCCTCGCTTTGGGCCAGTTCGAGATAATGACCGAGATTCGACTTGAGCTCGGTCGCAGTCACCACCATATGCCGCCCCCATATCGTACGATACCATTCCTCATATCGTACGATATAATAGCATACTTCGCACGATCGGTCACCCCTGCTGAATGACGTCGAGCATGCTCTGGCGGTCGTACACTCCCAGCTTGCGATAGATACTGCCCACGTGATGTCGCGCCGTGCTCTCCGCGATGCACAGCTCCTTGCAGATGAAGGGCACGTTCCTGCCGCTCGCCAACAGCTCGAACACCTCCGTCTCGCGCGCAGTCAGGCCGAAGCCGCCGGCCAACGCGCGGCAGCGCTCCGACAGGTCGTCCCCCGCCCACGGCGCGACCTCGATGCGGTAGAACCGCTGCAGATCCGCCTGCGTGAACACGAGCGTGCCCGCGACCACGACGAGCACGGCGGCGGCCAACAGCGGCGCCTGGCTGTCCGGAGCCATCAGGCCCGCGTCCGCCAACACGCTGCCGATCGTCAACCCGAAGACGGTGGCGATCCTCAGCGCGATGATCGAGCAGGCGAAATAGAGCGCGACGGGGCGCTTCGCCCGGAACGCGAGATCGGCGGAGACGAGCATGACCGTCATGTCGAGGCAGTACCCGCCCGCGATGACAAGCCCATCGCCCCAGAACATGGACGCGGGCGGGAGCACGGCGAGGAGCATGACCCCTACGGAAACGGCGGGCGTGATGGGGCGGTACACCGCCGCAGGGTCGACGGCGGATCGGCCGAGGAGGGCGTGCAGCGTCAAGGCCGCGAACACGATGGTCGCCACGATGAAATCGCCGCGCGCCGCGCCCAGGGCCGCAACGCGCGAGAAGCACGATACCGCCAGCCCGTATGCCATGCCCGCCGCGGCGACCGCGATCACCGCCTTCATCGCCAGGCGGCGGTCCACGACGAACGCCGCGCGCGAGGGGGACCGGCGCGTCTCGCTCTCCGAGGAGCGCAGCACGATGCTCGACGCCGCCGGCAGCAGGCACAGGGCGATGGCGGCCGCAGGTTGCGGTAGCGCCTGCACCGCGAAGAACAGGATGAATGCGAACGCGTACGACGAGAACAGGTACTGTATGACGCGCTCGGTCGCAAGGCTCGACCACAGCTCGACCCACATCACAAGCAGAAGCGCGTTGCCGAAAGCAGCCGCGCACAGCGAGATCGCGAAGGCGACGATGCCGGCAGCCGGAACCAACAGCACCCCGGACGCAAGGCAGAGCGCCGTTCCGCCGGAACACAGAAGGCCCGCAAGCGCCAACGCGCCCCTCTTCTCGATGAGCGGGCCCCTCGTCCGCGCATACAGCGCCAGCAAGCCGAAGCCGACGGATGTGAGCACCAGCGTCCAGGAGCCCAGGCTCATGCCGAGAAAGCGATCCGTGCGGGGCAGCACCAGCGGCGTGCACAGCACGAGCATCCACCACGCCTGCCAAAACCCCAATCCGAGCAGCCTCGGGGAAAACGACGTGCGCTCTCCCGAAGCCTCCCCTTGTCTCTTCTCTCCCATTTCGAACTCCTCCTCCCTTGCATCCAACATACCACAAGACGGGTTTTTCGACTGCCGCGCGGCATGGCAGGAAACCTTCCATATTGGGCAGAACGCATGATTCGGCAGGTTTCACACGCTGTGCGGCCCGCACGAGGAGCATATGCTCGCGACAGCGGTCAGGGAACCGCCGCGCGTCGGAATCCGAACCTCCGGCGCGGAGCAGATCGGACAACAAGGAGGAATCATGACGAAGAACAAGCTCACAAGGCGCTCGTTTCTCGGACTCGGCGCTGCGGCCACCATCGCGGGCGCGGCGGGACTGGCCGGCTGCGCGCCGGCGGCAGCACCGGCGCAATCCCAGCCGACCGCCTCAGGCGCAACCGCATCGGACGGCCAGCCCGAGGCCATGGGCTTCGGCGGCGGCCAGGGACCCACGTCCATGGGATACGGCCGCATCCAGAACCCGTCGTTCATGACGCCGCCCGAGCCTCTTTCCGAGGGCGACGCCGCCGAGGTCCAGGAGGCCGACGTGATCATCCTCGGCGCCGGCAACGCGGGATGCGCGGCGGCCGCGTCGTGCGCCGACAAGGGGCTTTCGGCCATCGTGCTAGAGAAGCTCGCGACGGTGCAGGGGCGCGGCGGCGGCATAGGCCTGTGCAACACCAAGTTCACCAAGTCCCACGGCGAGTCCATCGGAGTCGACCTCATGGTGAACATCCCCGAGGCGCAGCACCGCTGGATCCGCAGCTGCGGGAGCCGCGTGAACGAGGCGCTCGTGTCGCTGTGGTTCAACAAGTCGGGCGAGGCGGGCGACTGGCTCATCGACAAGGCCGCCGAGTACGGCGTGGAGCCCGACTCGTTCCGCGCCTACGCGCCGAAGGCCATCATCCCCGAATCGTTCTCGTACCACCAGTTCCATAAGACCGACGCCACCCCCGAGTGGCCGGCCGAATGCAGCTACTTCCAGGCAACGAACGTGCTCTACGTCGACTCCCAGGACGCGAGCAAGCACGACAAGCCGGCCACGTACCTCTTCGAGACGACGGCGACCCAGCTGCTCAAGGAAGGCGACAAGGTCACCGGCGTGTTCGCCACGGACAAGGACGGCGAGGTGCTGCTGTTCAAGGCGGCCAAGGGCGTGGTCATCGCCACGGGCGGCATCCACGACGATCCCGAGATGGTGGACTACTACTGCGAGGAGAACGTCCATCACGTCCTGGAATGCCAGAACACGCCGGTGGGCTACTCCACGGGCGACGGCATCAAGATGGGCCTGTGGGCAGGCGGCGCCGTGCAGGACGGCCCCTTCCCCCTCATGCTGCATCCCCAGGCAGGCTTGCAGTTCCACGGCGCGTTCATGTTCCTCAACATGGAAGGCGAGCGCTTCATGAACGAGGCCACCTGGGTGCAGGGCAAGTCGATGAACGTCATGCACCAGACCGACGACATCGCCTGGTCCATCTTCGACGCGGACTTCGCCGAGCAGAACGTCAAGACGCTCGAGGCCACGGGCGGCGGCGGCATGTTCTGGGACACCATGGGCGGCAACGTAGGCGATCCGTTCGTCGCGCAGGATTACACCGACTTCGTGAATAAGGGGCTCGAGGCCGACGACGGCAAGGTGTTCAAATGCGACACCCTCGATGAGCTGGCCGAGAAGACCGGCATCCCCGCCGACAAGCTGAAGGCCTCGGTCGAACGGTACAACGAGCTGGTGACGGCCGGCAGCGACGAGGACTTCCATAAGCAGCCCGACTGCCTGTTCCCCGTGGCCAAGGCGCCGTTCTACGCGGCGAAGGTGGGCGTGGCGCTGCTTGCCATCGTGGGCGGCCTCAAGATCAACACCGACCTGCAGGTGCTCACCGCCGAGCGCAAGCCCATCGAGGGCCTGTACGCCATCGGCAACGCCTCGGGCGACATCTACTCCATCGACTACCCTATCAATATGGCGGGCAACTCGAACGGACGAGCCCTCACCTGGGGATACTTGATCGGCGATATCCTTTCCAAGTAGCAGAGCCCGCGGTTACACGCGGCCAGCAAGCCCATCCGGCGCGCCGTCCGACCTCCCTCCCCGGACGGCGCGCACCATTTCGCAGGCGGATTGTCGACCGAAACGCACGCCACAGGCTGCTGTAGCGTGTGTTTCGGTCGACAATCCGCTTTTTGGAACGCGCGTTACGGGCGCAGCACGCGGAGGGCGGCGGGCTCGACGGACACGTCGAAGATGCGGGCGTCTATGTGCTCGCCGTCCATCTGGGCGGGCGGGGCCTCGTCGAACTCCACGTGCAGCGCGGTGGCGCGGCGCAGCTCCATCTGCTTGAACCCGGTGTGCCCGCCCGATTTCGCACGCAAGAAGATGTAGAGGGCCCGTGCCACGCCCACCGGCGGGTGCGCCACGCACACGTCCAGCAGGCCGTCGTCCACGCGCGCGTCGGGGCATATCTTGAAGCCGCCGCCGTAGTAGGGGCCCACCTGCACGGCGAACATGATGGAATCGGCCTGAACCGGCTCGCCGCCGTCGAACGAGGCCGTGTAGCGGCGCGTCTCCAGGTGGTGGAGCAGCTGGTTCACGCCGGCCTCCGCGTAGAGCGCGGTGCCGGTGCGGCCCGTGCGCACGCGACGCTCCATCGTGTCGAGCGCGATGGCCGCGTCCAGGCCGAACGAGAGCGTCTCCACGAACCACTGGCCGTTCACGCACCCCACGTCCGTCGGCAGCGCCTCGGCCGCGAGCAGCTGAGCGCACGCCTCGTCCACCTTCTCCGAGACGCCCAGCGTACGCGCGTAGTCGTTACCGGAGCCCACCGGCACGATGCCGAACACGGGGCGCTCGGCGGCAGGCCGGCGCATGAGACCGTTCGCCACCTCGTGGATGACGCCGTCGCCGCCGAGCGCGATCACGGCCCCGCAGCCCTCGGCGCGCTCGGCTATCTCGGAGGCGTGGCGAGGCCCGGCCGTGCGCGCGAGCACCACGGCATCCTCCCCCAGCTGCGCGCGCAGAAGCGCCGCCGCTCGGTCGGCCGCCGGCCCCCCGTTGCCATTCTGCGCCGCCGGGTTGGCAATGAGCAGGACCTTCCCCAAACCCTCAGCCATGCGCGCCTCCTTAGATTCCCATGAGAAGTATTCGTATGAGAATCTTATAGGTCGCACGGGAAAATGCAAGTCCGGGCGGCCGAAGCGAAGGCGCGCGACGCGGAAGGACCCCGCGCGGGTGCCGGGCCGAAGAGGTTTTCGGCTGGCGCCGCGTGGGGTCCTTCGACTTCGCGCCTACGGCGCTTCGCTCAGGATGACATTGCGGGCGCTTCGGCGGCTTCCGTAGCTTCTGCGACCTGCGTCTCCTCTGCTTCCGGCTCCTCCATCAGGTAGCCGTGGGCGCGGTCCCATTGCTCGGGGTCGCCGTCCTTCTCCATGCCGCGGTACTCCACCGGGCGCTTGCGGGCCGACACCACGCGCACGATCTCGCCGATCACCGCGAACGCCAGCACGCCCACCAGCATGGGCACCTTCGACAGCTCCTCCTCCGAGCCGTTCAGCGGCACCACGGTAGCTATCATCGACAGCACCAGCAGCACCACGGGCAGCCACGCCGCCACGTTCATGAGCGCCTTGCCGCCGGGCACGCGGAAGATGCGCGGCGTGTCCGGATCCACCTTGCGCAGCTTCAGGAACGCCGGGAACATGGGCATGTAGCAGATGAGCAAAAACACGATGTTCATGCTGAAGAAGATCCAGAAGAACCCGTCCAGCCCCACGGCCGACATCACGGGCGAGATGAGCACGAGCGCGCTCGCGATGATGCCGTTCACGATGGACGCGCCGGTGGGCACGCCGTTCTTGTTGAAGTGCGCGAACACGCGGGGCATGTTCTTCTTCTCGGCCGCGTGCGCCGCCACGTAGTTCACGCCGAACGACCAGCTGATCATGTTGCCGAACAGCGTGACCAAAAAGATGACGCCCACCAGGATGAACAGCAGGCTGCCGTTGCCGGCCATGATGGCCACGGCGTCCATGATGCCGGAGTCGAGCGACACCTCGGTGGACGGGATGGCCGCGCCGATGCCGAACGAGCTGAACAGGTAGATGGCCGCGATGGCCAGGCCGCCGGCGATGATGGCCTTGGGAATCTGCCGGCTGGGGTTCTCCATGTCGCTGGCGAACACGGCGATGGCCTCGAAGCCCATGAAGTTGAACAGGATAATGGAAAGATACGTGAGGCTGCTCGCGTCCATCGACGGCAGGAACGTGGCCGGCGACATGTCGCTGGCGAACCCGTTCGTCACCGCGTAGTAGATGCCCAGGCCGCCCACCGACACGGCGATGAACACCTTCAGCACGGCCGACAGGTTGAGGATCCAAGCCGAGTCGGACGTCTTCGTGAAGCTCATGAGCACCACAATCCACACGAACGCAAGCTCGATGGCAAGCGAGGGCACCACGCCCAGATCCATACCGGTGAGAAGCGAGATGGTCTCGGGGAACAGAAACGCGAGCGACGCCATCCACAGCGGGAAGTTAATCCAGTAGTACCAGCTCACGCGGCTGCCCCACCTATCGCCGAACGCGCGGCGCACCCAGTCGGCGATGCCGCCCGGGTCGTCGGCGTAGGTGGTGCCCAGCTCGCACACGATGAGCCCGTAGGGCAGCAGGTAGGCGATGATGAGGAAGATCCACCAGAAGAACTGCTGGTTGCCGATGACGGCGGCGGGGGCCGCGGCCTCGGCCACGAACACGACGCAGATCACGGTGAGGATGGCGTCGATCATGCGGAATTTCTTTTTCTTGGCCATGCGGCTCCCCTTTCAAGAGCGAATGTCCCAAATGGGGACAGTCCCCATTTGGGACATTTCCGGCGCCGCCCGCAAAGGGGCGGCGCAGGGCGGGCGTTACTGTGCCGCGGCGATGGCGGCCGGGTCGGGCTGCTGCAGCGCCATGCAGTGGATGTTGCCGCCGCACAGCGACCACTCGCGCGTGTAGATCTTGATGATCTCGCGGTCGGGCATGAGCTCGGCGAACATGTCGCACGCCACCTGGTCCATCGGGTCGCCGTACTGGGGAACCAGCAGGCCGCCGTTCACGAAGTAGCTGTTGATGTAGGTGATGGCCAGCGGCAGGTCGGCCTCGCGGGACGCGGCGTCCTTGCAGATGTCCACGCCGGCGCTCTCCTCCTCCGAGATGCGGATGATGCCGGGGATCGGAATCTTGTGGATTTCGAACTTGCGGCCCTTGGCGTCGGTGGCCTCGGACAGCACGTCGTAGGCGGCCTTGAGGTTCGGGTACTGCGGGTTCGTCTCGTCATCGGTCCACGAAAGCGCCAGCACGCCGGGGCGCACGAAGAAGCACACGTCGTCGATGTGGCCGTCCGTTTCGTCGAACGCCATGCCGTCTTTCAGCCAGATGACCTTGTCCAGGCCCATGTACTCCTTGAAGTACTCCTCCACTTCCTCCTTGGTGAGGTGCGGGTTGCGGTTGTGGTTGAGCACGCTGTTCTCGGTCACGATGAGGGTGCCCTCGCCGTCGATCTGCATGGCACCGCCCTCGAACACCATGTTCGTGGCGTCGTAGGCGTCGTAGTTCTCCAGATCCAGCAGCTTGGTGGCGAATTCCTGGTCGCGCTTCCAGGGGAAGTACAGGCCGCCCTCAAGCCCGCCGTAGGCGTTCCAGCCCCAGGTCACGCCGCGCATGTCGCCCTCGTCGTTCACCACGTAGAACGGGCCCTTGTCCTGCGCCCACGCGTCGTCGATGGTCATCTCAACCACGCGCACCTCGTGCGGAAGGCGGGCGCGGGCGTTCTCGTACTGCTCGGCCGAGCAGAACACCGTGAGCGGCTCGTGCTTGACGATCTCCTTCGCCACCTCCACGAGGACGGCCTGCGCGGGCTTGCCGCCGTTGCGCCACGTGTCCTGGCGCTCGGGCCAGATGAGGAAGTCCTGCTTGCGCGGCTCGAACTCGCCGGGCATGCGATATCCGTCTTTCTTGGGGGTGCTGTCGGTGATGATCCTCATGGTACGCTCTCCTTCGCTTCGTGCGCTCAGCGCAACTTGACCATGCCCGCATCCTACGCCCCGCGCGCTCTGGCGGGCAGTACCCGCGGGCATGGCTTTGGAAGAGTACCCGCGCGGGATGGGTACCCGCGCGGGTACCCCCGATGGCCCGACGGGGCGCGCGAATGTGGTACGATAGCTGCATCACGACGATCGCGACCAGGGAGGGCGGCGGAACATGGTGGAGCTGAGCGATGCCCGATGGCGGCAGATCGACGACCTCTTGCTCTCGCTGTACTTCCCTGCCGACCTCGCCGACCTGCGCACGCGCGTCATGGCCGGCTTCAAGGCCATCGTGCCGTTCGAGAAGGGGTTCTTCGACCTGTGCGATTGCAGCGAGCGGGGGCGCTTCGTGTTCTACGACCCGGTGTCGGTGGACATGACCGAGGAGGAGCTGCTCTCCTACTACCAGCGCTACGAGTCTAACGACTACACTACCTGGCTGTTCTCGGTGAACGAGCCCGTGGTGTACCGCGACTCCACCTTCGTCACCGACGAGATGCGCGAGCGCTCGGAGCTGTACCGCGAGTGGATGATCCCCATGGACGTGCACTACAGCATGGGCAGCACCCAGGTGGGCAACGGCATGATCTACGGGTCCATCACGCTGTTCCGCATGCGCGCGTCGGGCGACTTCACCGAGGAAGAGGAGGAGTGCCTCGCCGTGCTCAACCGGCACCTGTCGCGCTACCTGGCCTTGGCGTGCCCCGCCGGGCTGCGGCGCGACGAGGGCGGGCGGCCCGTGACCGGCCAGGAAAGCCTCACGGCGCGCGAGCGCGAGATAGCCGCGCTCATCGCCGAGGGGCTGAGCAACCAGCAGATAGCCCTGCGCCTGTTCATCTCCGAGAACACGGTGAAGAAGCACGTCAAAGGCGTGTACCAGAAGATGGGCGTCTCCAACCGCCACCAGCTGATGGCCGAACTCTACCGAGCCGCCGCCATCGTCGTGGACGCGTAAAGTCGGACTGGCCCTACCGCTCCCAGAGGCCCGTTTTGCCGCCGTCCTTCTTGAGGAGGCGGACGTCCATGATCTCCATGCCGCGGTCGACGGCCTTGCACATGTCGTAGACGGTGAGGCACGCTACGCTCGCGGCGGTGAGGGCCTCCATCTCGATGCCGGTCTTGCCGGTGACGCCGCAGGTGCAGGTCACGCGGATGCCCACGCGGCCGTCGGCGCGCTCGCCCTCGCGCACGGGCGCGCACTCCACCTTGGCCTTCGTGATGTTGAGCGGGTGGCACATGGGGATGAGGTCGCTCGTGCGCTTGGCGGCCATGACGCCGGCCACGCGCGCGCAGGCCAGCACGTCGCCCTTGGCCGCCGTGCCGTCCACGATGAGCGCGAGCGTTTCAGGCCGCATGCTGATGAAGCCCTCGGCCACGGCCACGCGCTCGGTGTCGGCCTTCTGCGACACGTCCACCATGCGGACGTCGCCGTGCTCGTCGATATGGGTGAGGTGCTGGTCGGTCATGGGGTGCTCCTTGGTCGATTCTTGCAGGTTGACAGCTCGCAGGTTGGCGTAGTAAGTCAGCGAGAAGGGCTGAGGTGCGTCGAATTCGGGGGATCGCAAGGGCGAAGCATACTTCGGTACGCGAGTCCTTGTGATCGCGCGAAGGCGACGTGCCTCAGCCCTTCGCAGCGTCGGCGAGTTCCGGCGGCCGGCAGGCCGACGGAGCGTTTAGCCTCCAATTTGACTCATGCCTCGTTCGGTTCCCACCTTGTCGTGATGCTCGTCGGGCTTCGCGCCCAGGGCCTGGGCGAACACGGCGCGCACGGCCGCATCGCCCTCCCCCTCCGCGTCGGCGCGCAGGGCCGCGCGCACGTCGAACTCCTCGTCGGAGAACAGGCACGGACGCAGCTTTCCGTCAGCGGTGAGGCGCAGGCGGTTGCACTCGCCGCAGAAGTGGCGCGAGAGCGGGCTGATGAACCCGACCGTGCCCTTAGCGCCCGGAAACTCGAAGTAGCGCGCCGGGCCCCAGCCGAGCGGCGCGTCGTCGCGCGCGCTCACGAGCTCGGGCAGGCCCTCGGCCCGCGCGCGCTCGTTGATGATGTCGAACAGCTCCTCGCTCGGCACGACGTCCTCCTTGCCCCAGCCGCAGCCGTGGCTGCCTGAGCTTTCACCCACGGGCATGTACTCGATGAAGCGCACGTGCAAGGGACGATCGATAGAGAGCTTCGCGAACGCGAGGAAGTCCTGGTCGAGGCTGCGCACGGTGACGGCGTTGATCTTCACCGGGTCGAAGCCGGCCGCGAGCGCCGCCTCGATGCCGTCGAGCGCCTGGTCGAGCGTGCCGCGGCGCGTGATGAACTTGAACTGCTCCGGGTCGAGCGTGTCGAGCGAGATGTTCACGCGCGAGAGCCCGGCCTGCTTGAGCTCGCCGGCCATCTGGGGAAGCAGCGTGCCGTTGGTGGTCATCGAGATGTTCTCGATGCCGGGCGTTCCCGAGATGGCCCGCACGAGGTCCACCACGCCCTTGCGCACGAGCGGCTCGCCGCCGGTGAGGCGGATGCTGCGGATGCCGAGGCCCGCCGCCGCGCGCACGATGCGCTCGATCTCCTCGATACGCAGGATGTCCTCGTGCGCGAGCGACTGGACGCCCTCCTCCGGCATGCAGTAGATGCAGCGGAAGTTGCAGCGGTCAGTCAGCGATATCCTCAAATAGTCGATGGTGCGGCCATGGCTGTCCTTCATGGGGACTGCTCCCTTCTCGTCTGAGGATAGTATAGGGCATAACGGCACGCTTGCGAGAGACAATCTGGGGGCAAGAGGGGGCGTTCATCCCCTGGCGCTGAGGAGCGTTTTGAGCTCGCGCCAGATCTTTCCGGGGTGGCGGGCCAGGCTGCGGCAGATGCGGTAGGCGGGCAGAAGCGGGCGCAGAACCTTGTGCCGATGGAACGCCGGGAACGCGTCCTTCATCATGTCCTCGGAGATGAGCACGCGGTCGCGCAGGTAGCGACGCTTCGCGGCCGGCAGACTCCCCTCCTCGGCGACCACCCTCCCCAGCTGGCGCTCGATGCGCACCTGCATGGTGCCGTAGGTGCCGCAGCCCAGAAGGCGCATGAGCAGCGCCTCCTGCACCTCATCCAGAAGCGGCCCGCCGCCGGGCGCGGCTCGGCTTGTTTTGGCACGAGGCTGGCGCAGCGAGGAGCCCTTCAACCCGCTTCGCCTTGGGTCGAAACGGAGAATCAGGTGACTCCTCTCTTAGCGGGAGAACGAGCGCATGGAAATGGTGCTGCGACAGGGCAAGTGCCCGTACTTTTTACTCCTGACAGACTAGGTGCACGAATTCGTGCACTTCAAATGACAATCAACCGCTCATAACTTGTGTAGCATATTTTACATCGCGAACTGAGTGTATTTTGCATCGCGATTATGGTGTAAGCCGAAGCGCTATTTCGCCGACCCATCCCTCGCCGCCGCCGCGCTGCATGCGACGCCCAAGCGGTTGACGGACGACATGCAGACGTTCGGGAACCTTTTCGAGACGCTGGTCATACGCGACTTGAACGCGTTCTTGGCGACCTACCCCGGACTCGGCAATCGCCTCGGATACTACCGCGACGACAAGGGCCTCGAGGTGGATGCCGTGATGGAGGTGGACGGGCGATGGGCCGGCATCGAAGTGAAGCTCTCCGACGCCAAAGCGGAGGAAGGGGCGCGCAGCCTGCTGCGCCTCAAGGAGAAGGTGCTCTCCAACCCTGCCGCGCGAAACGCCGGCCCCGCGTTTTTGGCCGTGGTGGTCGGCCGGGGAGATTTGGCCTATCGACGGCCCGACGGGATCTACGTCATCCCCGTCGCCACGCTCGCGCCTTAGAGCGCCGAACCCCCGTTCCCTCGGCTGAGCTATCCTCTAGTTTGCGGTAGGCTGGCAAGCCCCCCTACCGCGACACCAGGTAGACCTTCTCCGGGGGGATGCGGATCCAGAGCTCCTCGCCTTCGCGGGGCAGCTGCTCGGGCGGCACGGTGAGCTTGTCGACGCGCCAGAACAGGTGCTGGTGCAGATACTTCATCTCGTCGTCGGTGCGCTGCACGGTGGGCGCGAACGACTCGTCGCGATCGAGGAACCCGAGGAGCGCCGTGCGCTCGAAGCGCGAGTCGCTCACGCGGTCCACGCGCACGCGGTGGCAGTTCTCGCCGGGGCCGTCGGCGCGCTCGAGGAAGAACGCGCGCACGCCCAGGCATTCCACGTCGCGCGGCACCTCGGCGGCCGTCGCCACCTCGATGCCCCACTTCGGCAGCCGCACGCGGTGGTCGCCCAGCCACTCGGCGGGAGTTGCGTTCTTGCAGCCCGACAGCTTGACGCCGGCGGTCGACTGCGGGCGGTTGACCAGGTCGTCCCCCGTGCCCACCTCCATGATGCGCCCGGCCTCCACCACCGCGATGCGGTCGCAGAAGCGCAGCGCCTCGTCGATATCGTGGCTCACGTACAGCACCGTGCCGTGGAAGGCGTCGAATAGGCTCACCAGGTTCTGCTCGAGCACGCTTTTGAGGTGCGCGTCGAGCGCGGAGAACGGCTCATCCAGCATGAGGATGTCCGGCCGCGCCGCCAGCATGCGCGCGAGCGCCACGCGCTGCTGCTGCCCGCCCGAGAGCTGCGCGGGGTAGCGGCGCTCGAAGCCCTCCAGGCCGAAGCGCTTGATCTCGGCCGCCACCAGCGCGTCGCGCACGCTGCGCGGCACGGCGCGCTCGATGCCCGCGCCCACGTTCTCGGCCACGGTGAGGTTGGGGAACAGCATGTAGTTCTGGAACAAAAGCGCCGTCTTGCGCTCCTGCGGCTTCAAGTTGATCTTGCGCGCCGAGTCGAAGAACACGCGGTCGTTCACCACGATGCGCCCCTCGTCGGGCGTCTCGATGCCGGCGATGCAGCGCATGGTCAGGCTCTTCCCGCAGCCCGACGCGCCGAGGAACCCCAGCGTCTCGTCGCCGGCCGTAAACGCCACGTCCAGCGTGAAGCCGGGATAGCGCTTCTTGATGTCCACTTCCAGGCTCATCGCGTCATTCACCTGCCTTCTTGCGGTACTTGGTGGTGCGGCTGCTCCACAGGTTGATGAACAGGATCACCACGAAGCTGAACGCGATGATGATGGCCGTCCAGAACCACGCCACCCCGTCGTTGCCGTTCATCCACTCGAAGTAGATGGCGATGGGGATGGTCCGCGTGACGCCCAGGTAGTTGCCGGCCAAAAACAGCGTCGCGCCGAACTCGCCGAGCGCGCGGGCGAACGCAAGCACCGTGCCCGCCGCGATGGAGCTCCACGACAGCGGCAGCATGAGCCGCAGGAAGATCTTCGCGTTGGACCAGCCGAGCGTGCGCGCGGCGTCCATCATGTTGGGGTCGAGGTTCTCGAACGCCCCGAGCGCGCTGCGGTACATCAGCGGGAACGCCACCACCACGGCCGCGATCACCGTGGCGGGCCAGCTGAAGATGAGCGGGAACCCGATGTCGATGAAGAACTGGCCGAACGCCGTGTTGCGCCCGCACAGCCACAGCAGCACGAAGCCGCACACCGTAGGCGGCAGCACCATGGGGATGGTGAACACGGAGTCCAGGATGTTCTTGGCCCTCTGCGAGACGTTGAGGCAGAAGTACGCCGCCAGAAGCCCCAGCACGAAGATGAACACGATGGCCGTGCCCGTGGTCTTGAGCGTCACCCCGAGAGGGCTCCAGTCGAGCGTGCGCAGGAACTCGCCGGCGGCCTCGAGGCCCGTGGGCGCGGCGACGATGCTCACGTCGCCCGACGGCTCGAGCCGGCCGAAGTCGGCGAACGAGGGCTTGAAGGGCACGTCGGCCTGCGTGAGGTCCGAGCCGTCCGCGCCAATCACGAACACGTAGACGTTGCCGTCCACCTCTTGGTCGAACTCGTAGCGCACGCCGTCCGCCTCGTAGGATGCATCGCTCGTGAAGCGCCAGTCGGCGATGTCGGAGAGCGGCAGGGAGCCGGCCGCCTGGCGCGCGTCGAGGGCTGTGAGGCACGCCTTGAGGACATCCTGGTCAGACGCATTCGCCGGGTCGACGCCGAGGCGCTCGGCGGCCTCGGGCGGCACGTAGGCCACCGCGTAGCCGTCGGCGGCCACCACCTGCACGAAGGCGCCGCGCTCCTGCCCCACCAGGTAGGAGTAGCCGCGGTAGGAGCCGCCCACCTCGCGGTTCGTGCCCTTCTGGGCGCGCGAGAACTCGCCGATGGCGAACGGGGAGCCCTCGACGAGCGCCGCGTCGCCGTCCTTGGACACCTCGACCTCGGGGGCTGGGGCAGGGGCGTTCGCACCGTCGTCGGCGTGCGCGATCGCCGGCAGCGCGAGCGCGAGCGCGCACGCGACGGCGATGCAGCAGCCCGCGATGAACCTTCTCGTGCGCGTCATCTTCTCTCCGTCCCCCTACCGCGAAGGGAGGACGAGCGCTCGCCCGTCCTCCCCGATCAACGTTGCCGTCCGGCTTCCGCGCGGCCTTACGCCAGCTCGAAGCCCCAGTCCTGCCAGATCTTCTGCGCCTTCTCGCTCGTCAGGCACCAGTCGAGGAACGCCTGCGTCTCCTCGGGATTCTCGCAGTTCGCCGTCAGCGCGCCGGGGTACACGATGTTCTTGTGCGTGTCGGCGGGCACGGTGCCCACCACCTCGACGCCGCCGAAGCGGTACACGTCCGAAGTGTACACGAACGCCACGTCCACGTCACCGGACTGCGCGTGCTTGCAGACGTTGCCCACCGACGTGTCGAGCACCGGCGCGTAGCCCTCGGCGAATTCGCCGCCCTTGCCGGAGATATCCTTGCCGGACTTGCCGGCCTCGTCGGCCGCGGGGAGGTACACGCCCACCGTGGAGAGCGCCTGGCACGCGTAGTTGCCGGCCGGCACCGACTCGTCGCCCACGCAGAAGGTGTACTTCCCATCGGCGATGTCCTGCAGCGTGACGTCCTTGAGGCCCGAGCCTTCCTTCGCCACGATCACCAGGTCGTTCTTGAACATGTCGACGCGCGTGGCCGGATCGACGTAGCCCTCCTTCTCGGCCGTGTCCATCGAGCCCTTCGAGGCGCTGATCAGCAGGTCAGCGTACGAGCCGGCGCCGAGCATCTCGTTCAGCTCGCCGGAGGACTTGTACTGCGTGTCGGCGAACGTTACGTAGTCATGGCCGTCGGCGATGTAGGCGGCCTGCACCTCCTCCATGGCCTTGGACAGCGAGTTGGCGGCGAACACCTGCAGCTCCACCGCATCCTTATCAGAGGCGGCCGGCTGCTGCTGTTCCTCGGCAGGCTGCTGCGGTTCCTCGGCCTTCGGCGCAGACGAGCAGCCGACAAGCGCGAACGCTCCCACCAGGGCGAACGCGCAGACGGCTGCGAGCGCGATGCGAATGCTCTTCTTCATAGGATTCCCTTCCCGATAGCTCATCGACGATGCCCAACAGCCGATCCGGCATACGCGCAAGAGGCCGCTGGCACGCCGGTTATATTATTCCATTTCAAGAATATAGTCAATTGCAAATATCATCGAAAGGGGATAAACGGACGGCAAGCGAGCACCCGAAGCGTACCCACCCTCTGTCATCCCGAGCGGAGCGCGTCAGCGCGGAGTAGTGCGCATTGTCGACCGAAACACACGCCACAGCGCCCTGAAGCGTGTGTTTCGGTCGACAATCGCTGCTGGGCGAGAGCGACGTGGCGCCGTTCCGGGGCGCAGCGGGGGGGCGACGTGTCTTGCGGCTACCTTTCGGCCGTCAGATCCACCGTGCGCGTGGCGATGCGGGCGGCTAGGGCAGGCGAATGCGACACGAACACGAGCCCGATGCCCCGCCGCTCGACCTCTGCCACGAGGAAGCGCCAGATCTGCGCCTGGGTGACGGCGTCGAGCATCGTGGACATCTCGTCGGCCACGAGGTAGCGGGGGTTCGCCGCGAGCGCGCGGGCGATGCAGAAGCGCTGCAACTCGCCGCCGGACAGTTCGTGCGGGAATCGGCGCAGCCATGCGCGGCGGATGCCCAGATCGTCGAGCAGCTGCTCGGGCACCTCGCCCGCCTCGGCCAGCGTGCGCTCCATGCGCATGCGCGGATCGACCGCCGCCTCCGGATGCTGCAGGATGAGCTGCACCGGGCACGCCCCGCGCTTCGGCAGCGGCGCGCCGTCCACCAGCACCTCGCCTTCGCGCGGGCGCTCGTAGCCGGCGAGGATGCGGCAAAGCGTCGTCTTCCCGAACCCCGAAGGCGCGCTGAGCGCCACCCGCTCGTCCACCCCGACCGCCAAGTCAAACCCCTCGTACAGCAGCCTTTTCGCCCCCGGATACCCGAACGAAACGCCCCGAGCCTCAAGCATGGAAGTCCTCCTTGTCGACCCCTTCCCCAACGTTGCGGCCGCGATCTCCGCGTCGCCCAACGTTCGGAGAAGGTTCGCCCGCGCGCCCACAGGTTGCGTCGGACGTGCTCCCCCCTTGGAGCGGGGCGGGGGCGGCACCGTCCACCAAGCGAGTTCCGCAGCGAAGCGAGGACTGTCCGAGCGACTGGGCGGCGCCGCCCCCGCCCCGCGGTCCCCCAGGTTGAAAATCGTGCTCCGGCAGCGCGTGCCACAGCTCGCGCGAGAACGGGTGCTCCAGCAGGTCGGGCGACGCGAAGTTCGCGACCGCCGTCTCCTCCACCACGGTACCGTCGCGAAACACCGCCACGCGGTCGGCCACGCGCAGCGCCAGCTCGATGTCGTGCGTGATGAGCAGCACGCCGTTGCCTTCGTCCGCGAACCGCCGGAAGTCGTCGAGCGCGCGCACCGCCAGCTGAAGGTCGAGGCCGGGCGTAGGCTCGTCGGCGATGATGACGCGCGGGTCGTCCATGAGCGCGCAGCACAGCAGCACCCGGCGCGCCATGCCGCCCGAGAGCTCGTGGGGGTACTGCCGCGCAACCTCCTCGCCCAGGCCGTAGCGCGCGAACAGCTCCTCGCGCCGGCGGCGGCGCGCCTCACGGGGCTCCTCCGGATGCGCGAAGCCCTCCACCTGCCGCCCCACCCTCATGAGCGGGTCCAGGTGGTTCACGCTCTGCGGCACGAGCGAGATGCCGCGGCCGCGCACGCGCCTGAGCGCGGCCGCGTCCATAGGCTCGCCGTCGAACCAGATGCGGCCGGCGACCGTGGCGTTCGGCTCGAAGAGGCCGAGTATCGCGTCGGCCAGAAGCGTCTTGCCCGAGCCCGACGCGCCCACCACGGCCACGATCTCGCCCGCATGCACCGAGATGCTCAGGCGCTCGATCACCCGGGACTCTCGCTGGCGCGCTTGGAAGAAGGGCGCGTCCTCGTCGTACATGCGAAACGACACGCTGAGATCCTCCACCTGCAGAAGGTGGTGCCCGTGCTCGTGGCGCGACGCGGGCGCGTGCCGGTGATGATGGTGGACCTGGGCGTCCTCGTGGCGCAGGGCCTCGTGCTCGATCATGCCGCCCTCCTATTCCTGCGCGCTGTGCGGGTCGACCAGCTTGCGCAGGCTCGACCCCGCCGCGTCGAACAACAGCGCCGTCGCCATGAGCGCGAGCCCCGGGAACACCGCGAGCCACCACATGCCCGCCGACAGGTACGCCATCGACTCGCTCAGGATGACGCCGATGGCGGGCTGCTCGGGCGGCAGGCCGAAGCCGAGGAAGGTCACGGCCGCCTCGTGCAGGATGGCGTGCGGGAACAGCAGGATGAGCCCCACGATGAACTGCGGCAGCACGTAAGGCAGCATGTGGCGGACGGCGATGCTCGCGGGCCCCTGCCCGAGCTTGCGCGCGGCGGCCACGAACGTGGAGCCTTTGAGTTGGAGCACCTCGGCGCGCACGACGCGGGCGAGGCTCGGCCAATGCGTCACGGCCACGCCGATGGTCACGCCGAGCGCGCCCTTCCCCAGCGCGAACGAGATGAGGATGAGCAGCACGATGTGCGGGATGCCCATCATGAGGTCGATGAGCCAGGTGACCGCCGCGTCGACGCCCTTGCCGCCGAGCGCCGCCGCCGTTCCCAGCACCAGCGCGATGACGGCCGACACCGTCGCGGCCAGAAGGCCCACCAGCACGCTCGTGGACAGCCCCGCCAGCGTGCGCAGCAGCATGTCGCGCCCCATCCAGTCGGTGCCGAAGGGGTGCGCGAAGCTGGGCGCGAGGTTCTTCTGCGCGAAGTCGGTGGCCGTGGCCGCGTCGCCCACCGCGATGCCCGCGACGACCACCGCCGCCAGCGCCGCCACTGCGAACACGAACGCCGCCAGCGTGAGCTTGCGGTTGCCGAGGCGCACCTTGCGGGGAACGTGCAGCACGGGCGAATGTCCCAAATGGGGACAGTCCCCATTTGGGACATTTTGGACGTCAGGCACGGTTCGCCACCTCCCCCTTGCGTATGCGCGGGTCGATGACGCCGTACAGCATGTTGGCGATGAGGTTGCCGCCGAACACGAACGCGGCGGAGAACAGCGCGATGCCCGCGAGCAGCGCCACGTCGCCGCCGAGGCCCGCCGTGACGGCCGCCTGCCCCAGTCCCGGATACGAGAACACCTGCTCCACCAGCACCGACCCGCCGAATATCTCGGAGATGGACGCGAATTGCAGCGTGATGGCCGGCAGCGCGAGGTTCCGCAGCCCATGGCGGCGCAGCGCGCCCCAGGTGGACAGCCCGCGCGTGCGGGCGAAGCGCATGTAGTCGCTTTCCAGCACGTCGATGGTCTTCTCGCGGGTGTGCAGCGCGATATTCGCCACGCCCACCACGGAAAGCGTGAGGGCCGGCAGCGCCAGGTGGTGCAGCGCGTCGGCCAGCGTCACGTCGGCCGCCGCCACGCCGATGGGCACCGAGAACCCGAACGGGAACCACCCCAGCTGCACCGAGAACACGATAAGGAACACGAGCCCCAGCCAGAACGTGGGCACCGACGCCAGAAGGAAGCAGTACCCCTTCACGATGCGGTCCACCAGGCGCCCGCGGTTCGCACCCGCCAGAATGCCCAGCGCGAATCCCAGCACGCCGCTCGCCACCCAGGCCGTGGCCATGAGCGCAAGCGAGTTCACCGCCCGCGTGGCGATGACGTCGGCCACCGGCGCGTTGTAGCGCAGCGACATCCCCAGGTCGCCATGCAAAAGGTCGCCGAACCAGTTCGCGTAGCGCTCCCAGAGCGGCGTGTTCACGCCCCAGTATTCCGCCAGCTGCGCGCGCTTCGCCTCGCTCATGTTCACAAGCGCCGCCTGCCCCACATTCGCCTGCACCGGATCGATAGGCGAAACGCTCACCAGCACAAACGTCACCAAGCTCACCGCAACCATGAGCAAGACGAACTTCACTATGTTCCGAACGATGAATCGAGCCATCCGACTACTATACCCTCACTTCCCCCAAACCTCCGCAACAAGAACCGTCTCAGCGAGGAACAATATCGACCAGCCCCCGCATAAGGCGATCGCGTCAGCGGAGGGCTGGCGCGACGTCCACCAAGCGAGTTCCGCAGCGCAGCGAGGACTGTCCGAGCGACTGGGCGTTGCGCCAGCCCTCCGCGTCGGCAACGAAAGCCCTAAGCCCATGACCACCGATCGACGTTGTTCACGAGCGACCAACCGTGGCCGTGCGGGTGGGGCTTCTGCTCGGCCACCTTGAGGTTCTCCTTCGCGAAGTACAAATGGTCGATGTTCGCGAACCACACCCAAGGGGCGTCACCCTGCGGCGCGAAACCTTCCTTGCCGTCCCACTGGGCCTTCTTCCACAGCTCGAACGAGTCCTCCACGCGCGGCTGCGCCAGCGCTTCGTCCAGGTACCGGTCGGTGGAGGCGTTCTCGTAGCAAGCGTAGTTGCCCGTGCCCTTGGAGTAGAACAGGTTGTACGTCTCGGTGGGGGCGTTGGTACCCCAGCCCCACACCACCGGGTCGCTGAACTGGTGTGGATAGAGGTCGTCCCAGCTCGCGCCCTTGATGGACACCTCGATGCCCAGCTCCTTCATCTGGTTGGAGAACTCCTCGGCGATACCCTGGCGCACGGTGTCGCCAGCCGAGTAGTACAGGTTGAACGCCGCGCGCACGCCATCCTTCCCGCGGATGCCGTCGCCGCCCAGCGCCCAGCCGGCGTCGTCGAGCAGCTTCTTCGCGCGCCCGACGTCGGTCGCGCACTTCATGTCGGGGGACGACCACGGCATGCCGTCGCCTACGCTATAGGCCACGGTGCCGAAGCCGTTCAGAACGTTCTCGATCATGCGCTCGCGGTCCACGCCGTAGTTGATGGCCTGGCGCACGGCCAAGTCGCAGGTCACGTCGTTGCCCGCGGCGGCCTGGCCCTTCTCGTCGGTCTTCGACGCGCCCGCGGGGATGGTGGGCAGCGAGATGCCGCGCGAGTCCACCGACGCGCAGTTCAGCAGGTCGTAGCCCGCCGGCTGCTGCGCCGCGAACGTCGCGGAAGTGTAGGCCACGTCCACCTGGCCCGACTGCGCTGCCGCGAGCGAGGCGTCCTCCTCCATGAACACAGCCACCACGCGCTGGATCTTCGGCGCGTCGCCGTAATAGTCAGGGTTCGCACGCAGGATGACCTGCTGGCCGCGGTCCCACTGCTCCAGCATATAGCGGCCGCTGCCGATGGGGCTCGCGCCGTAATCCTCGCCGTAAGCGTGCTGCGGCACGATGCCGATGACGGCCAGCGTGTACAGAAGCGCGTTGAACGGCTTGGCCATGACGATGACCACCGTGGCGTCGTCGGGCGCCTCGACGCGCTCCACCATGGACAGGTCGCACTCGGACGCCTCGGAGTCCCGGATGCCGTTCAGGGTGAAGGCCACGTCGCCCGCCGTGAGCGGGGTGCCGTCGGTGAACTTCACGTCGTCACGGATGGAGAACGTCCAGCGCATGCCGTCCTCGGAGCATTCGTAGGACGTGGCCAGGTCGTTCTTGAAGCTGAGGTCAGTGTCGGTGGTGATGAGTGTGGACTGGATGAGCGGCTCGTGCACGTGCTCGCCGCAGCCCCACGACACCAGGGGGTCGAAGCCCGCGGCCGGCTCGGAGCCCGTGGTCATGGACACGATCACCTGCGAAGGGGTCGCGTCGCCCGCACCTGTAGGCGCGCCCGGCTCGTCGCCGCCGCCCGCGCAGCCCGCCAGCACGCCGCCGAGCGAAAGCGTCGCCGCCCCCGCCCCCGCCAGCTTCGCGAACTGCCGCCGAGTGTGCCATATGAGATCCTCCCGCCCGCCAGGCCGCCCGTCCCGCGCTCCAACCCAGCATGTTACGATTCAAAATTGCGTAACACACTATACCACACGACGACCCTTCTGGGTGTTACGATTTCCAAATCCGTATCACCACATCCTGCGCGCTTCCAGCCGCGCTGTTTCGCATAAAACATTCGTACGCGCAAACAAATGTTTCACGTGAAACATCCGACACGCGCGAGGGCGCCCTTCTCGGAAGGGCGCCCTCGGATGCGACAGGGGAAGCGTGCCGCTCGTCTTGCGCAAGGCCTAGCGCGTGCCGCTCTGGAAGTCGACGCGCTCCATGGCCAGCTTGTAGTCCTTCGTCTCAGTGAACATCTCGTTGAAGTACGGGTTCTTCTTGAGCTTCATCGAGCGATAGAACACCGCCGCCACGCACGCCACATTGGCGATGAGCGCCAGGGCCGAGATCACGGTCATAGGCATCACGTTCACCGCGCCGTTGGTCATAACGCCGTCCGCGTACATGGCCGGCAGCACCGCAAACGGCGAGCCCGCCTCCATGAACAACGGGAACACCTGGGCGAACATGCACCAGAACAGAAGCGTATGGCCGCGGTTGGGAATCCAGGACCCCTTGTTCCACACGAAGGCGAGCACCGTCGGGGCGAGCAGCAGCGCCAAGCCGCAGTACCACGCGTGCGTCGGCAGGTTGTTGTAGGTGTAGGCGAAGTTCCACAGATCGTAGGCGATGATCCACACCCAGATGAGGTCGGCCCAGATGAGGTCGCGCCCGTCCTTGCCGATGCGCTTCGACACGTAAATGTGGTTCCACGCCGTAGTGCCCGCGATGCACAGCAGGCCCGCGATGGCGTTCATCACGTTGTGCCAGCCGCCGTAGAGCCACACGCCTTCGCTCGACAGATCCCACGCGTACCAGGCGTTGACGGCATGCTCGATATCGCTGGCCACCGCGATGAGGATGTTGATGTTCAGCATGAGCATGACGTTGTACGCGAACCACTTCTTCTTGCCGATGCCCCACTGGTAGCGCACCATGATGATGCCGATGCAGCTGCACGTGACCGCGTACAGCTTGGCGTAGTGGAACCACCCGTTCATGTACAGATGGGTCGGATTCTCAAGGGCCCACTGCGCCCCCATCGAGGCCCCCACGTTGATGGCCACGAAGTACACCGTCAAAAGCGCCGGCAGAATGAGCAGCAGGAAGATGCCCGCCTTCTTGCTCTTGATGGAATAGTAGTTCAGGATCATCAAAATGGCGAAGACGGCGATCAGCCCGAACCATTGGAAGAGCGCGTTCTCTCCGTATACCTGAAACAGCATAGCTTTCCTCTCCTTCCTCTTTCGATTTCGCCCGCCCAGATCACCGGCAAGCCAAGCCTTCCCCTTTTGTGACCGAACGAACATCTGGTATTACCAGATAGAGACTATACCACCAGAAATAGAAGAAAAAAGGAATTGATTTACCAGCAGTTTTAGGAGAAGATATTCAGTGACAAATTCAGCAATGTACTGGTAATACCAATTGCCAGCAGATGAAACGAGCACGCCATGGAATTCAAAAGGATCGCCTCCCCCAGCCTGAAGAAGCTCTTCGTCAGCCAGATCGAGCACATGATCCTGTCAGGTGAGCTGACCCCCGAAGATCAGCTGCCCTCGGAACGCGAGCTGGCCGACCTCATGGGCGTCAGCCGGCCGGTGGTGAATGCGGGCATCCTCGAGATGGCGGCTAAGGGGTTCCTGGAAATCAGGCCGCGCAAGGGCGTGTTCGTCTGCGACTACCGTCGCACCGGGTCGCTCGAGACGCTCATATCCATCATGGAGTACCACGGCGGGCTGCTGCCCCGGCGCGAAGTGCGCTCGCTGCTGGAGATCCATCTGGCCATCCTGGAGCTCAGCCTGCGGAAGTCCTTCGAAACGCTTTCGGACAAGGACGTCTCAGAGCTCAAGCGGCGCCTCGACGCCCTCGAGACCGGCGCGACGCCGCAGGAGACCGCTGAGCGCTGCTACGAGTTCGACCATGAGCTGAACTGCCTGAGCGGCAACTCGATCTCTCCTTTGCTCACCCACTCGTTCAAGCAGCCCTGCGTGGCGCTCTGGGCGGAGTACGGCCGCCGCCACGGCATCGAGCTTCTGAAAGAGCACCGCCGAACGCTCTGGGAGCACGCACGTGACCGCGACAGAGACGCCGCCATCGCGCACCTGCACCAAGTGTTCGACGACGCCCTCGAGGGCAGCCGCCAGATCTACCGCGACTAAAATGGCATAAAAGGGGACGGTCCCCTTTTATGCCATTTGGGGCGCCTCGCCGGTTTCGAGGATGCGGAGGAGCGCCGCTTCGTCCAGCACGGGGACGCCGAGGGACACGGCCTTGTCGTACTTGCTGCCGGCGGCCTCGCCGGCCACGACGTAGTTTGTCTTCTTCGACACGCTGCCGGACACCTTCGCGCCGCGGGCCTTCAGCGCCGCGCCGGCCTCGTCGCGGGTCATACCGCTCTCAACAAGCGAGCCGGTCAGCACGAACGTGAGGCCCGCGAGGGTCTGCGGCAGCTGCTCGGCCGCGTCGCCCGCCTCGTCGGCCATCGCCACGCCGCGCTTCTGCAAACGCTCGATGACGGCCACGTTGTCGGGCGTGCGCAGGAACAGGTACACGCTGTGCGCGATCTTCGGGCCCACGCCGTCGATGGCGGCCAGGTCCTCCTCGCCCGCCTCCATGAGCGCCTCCATCGTCGGGTACGCCGCGGCCAGAAGCTCAGCGATGGTCTTGCCCACATGGCGCATCCCCAGGCCGAACAGCGCGCGGGCGAACGGGCGCGTGCGGCTGCCGTCGATGGCGGCCACGAGCTTCTTCGCCACCGTCTCGCCCAGACGTATCGGCTCGCCGTCCTTGTTCACGCGGCCCATGTCCAGAAGCGCCAGCTCCACCTCGTCGAGCGTGTAGTAGTCGGCCACGTCGGTGAGGCGCCCGCTTTCCACCAGGCGCGACACGATCTCATCGCCCATGCCGTCGATGTCCATGGCCCCGCGGCTCGCCCAGTGCAGCAAGCGCTCCAAAGCCTGCGCCGGGCAGTCGATGGAGATGCAGCGGAAGTCCACCTCGCCCTCCTCGCGGATGACGGGGCTCCCGCACGACGGGCACGAGGGTGGCATGTGCCACACCGCCGCGTCGGCCGGGCGCAGCGCGAGCACCGGTCCCAGCACCTCGGGGATCACGTCGCCCGCCTTGCGCACGATGACGGTGTCGCCCACGCGCACGTCCTTGCGCTGGACCTCGTCCTCGTTGTGCAGCGTCGCGCGCGCCACGGTGGAGCCGGCCACCGACACCGGATCCATCTCGGCCACGGGCGTGAGCTTGCCCGTGCGCCCCACCTGCACGGTGATGTCGCGCAAAAGCGTGGTCTTCTCCTCGGGCGGGAACTTGAACGCGATGGCCCACCTCGGCGCGCGGGCGGTGTAGCCCATCGACTCCTGCTGCGCGAACGAGTTCACCTTCACCACCACGCCGTCTATCTCGTAGGGCAGGCTGTCGCGCCGCTCCACGGCGCGCTCGCAGAACGCGTGCACCGCCTCGCGCGTTTCGCAGAGCTCCACGTCGGGGTTCACATGGAAGCCCGCCTCGCGCAGCCACGCCAGAAGCTCCCACTGGCCCTCGGCGGCCAGCGCGCGCTCGTCGGCCGTGGCATACAGAAACGTCGAAAGGTCGCGCATCGCCGTGATGGCGGGGTCCTTCTGCCGCAGGCTGCCCGCGGCGGCGTTACGCGGGTTCGCGAACGCGGCCTTGCCGTTGGCCTCGGCGGCGGCGTTGAGCGCGTCGAAGCTGGACTTCGGCATGTACACCTCGCCGCGCAGCTCAAGCGGCGCGTCGGCGTCGCGCAATGCCGCGTTCGCCTCGGGCCGCAGGCGCAGCGGCACGTCCTTCACCGTGCGCATGTTGGCGGTCACGTCCTCGCCGGTGGTGCCGTCGCCGCGCGTGGCGGCCCGCACCAGACGCCCACCCTCGTACGTGAGGGCGATGGACGACCCGTCGATCTTCAGCTCGCAGCACACCGGCACCATGCGCCCGAACGCCTCCTCCACGCGCTCGAGCCACGCGTCCAGCTCGCCCAGGTCCATGGCGTTGTCGAGCGAGTACATGCGCCGCGCGTGCCGCACCGGCGCGAACTGCTCGCCCACGTAGCCGCCCACGCGCTGGGTGGGGCTCGCCGCGTCGTAGAACTCGGGGTGCGCCGCCTCCAGCTCGCGCAGCTCGCGCATGAGCGAGTCGAACGCGCCGTCGGATATCTCGGGCGCGTCCTGCGCGTAGTATAAATAGGTATGGTGCTCGATCTCGCGCCGCAGCTGCTCGATGCGCGCGCCGGGGTCGCTCGTCGCCTCCGCAAGCGCCCGCTCGTCGAGAAGAGATCGCTGTTCGTCTGCCATGCTCGCCGCCGTTTCATGCCATCGGGAAGAGGGCCCCGAAACTCTCCGGGGCCCTCGCTTGTTTTCCTCGCGATTTTACCACGCGCGGGCGCGTACCGAGCGTGCGGCCCAAAGTTTCACCATACGGTGAACGCCCTCGGCCGGCAGCGGCGGCGTCAGGCCATCATCGCCTTGCCCGCATTCCACCCGTACATGACCAGCGACACGCCGCGCATCAGGATGAACACCGACAGGAAGATGCTGAACGACGCCGGCGCCACGAAGAACGTGATGCCGCAGAGCGCGCTCACGATGCCGGAGAACAGCATCCAGCCCCACATCGGCACGCCGGTCTTGCGGATGCGGAACGCGCCGATGATCTCGAACACGCCGAACACCAGGAAGAACGCCCCGATGACCCACGGTATGACGGCGGCGAAGGCAAGCGGATGCAGCAGGAACATGAGGCCGATCACGATGTCGAGCACCGCATAGGCGATGGCCCATCCCGACAGGTCCATCACCTTGCGGAACCGCACGTAGTTGATGATGTCGAAGATGCCGGACACGAGGAAGGCCGCGCCCGCGATGGCCGTGATGGTAACGAGCGTGAGTCCCGGGGCCACCAGGAAGAAAAACGCGCACAGGACGAGCAGGATGCCCGCGATCACCAGGCCCCAGTCGTGCTTTTTCGTCGTATCCATGTCGTTCGCTCCTTTAGCTTGTCGCGTGTCTGTGATGAGGACGATCAGGATAGTGTAGCGCCAAGCCCCGCCCGAGGACAACCTGGCAGGCGAGCCGTTTTCGCGCCGTAACGTACCGCTTTCCCGCCGGAGCCGCGCACAGCGGAGCTACAGCGCGGCGAGGGCTGCGGGAATGGCCTCGATCACGTCCTCGGCCGTGACGCAGACGGCTGTGAGGCGCTCCTCGGCCGCGCGGCCGGCCAGCGCATGGAGCGTCGTCCCCAACGCGGCGGCGTCGAGCGGATCGAGCCCCTGCGCCAGAAGCGCGCCTGTCATACCCGCCAGCACGTCGCCGGTGCCGGCCTTCGCGAGCGCCGGCGTGCCGAGGGCCATGCGCACCGTCTGCTCGCCGTCGGAGATGACCGTCTCCGGCCCTTTCACCACGGCCACGACGCCGTAGGCGAGCGCGAGGGAGCAGGCCAGCTCGGCGGGGTCGGCGACAGGCAGGCCGAACGGAGCCGCCAGGCGCGCTGCTTCCCCCGCGTGCGGCGTCACCACGGTCGGCCATCCCAGGATGAAGCGGCGCTTGAGCAGGCGCTGGCCCTTCTTCGTGGCGAGCGCCTGCAAGCCGCCGCCGTCCACGAGCACCGGCGCCTCGGCGCGCTTGAGGACGAAGTGCACGAGGCGCGCGGCTTCGTCGTCCTGCGCGTCGAAGCCGCTGCCCACAACGTAGGCGCACGGCTTGCCGGCCCGCGAGGGCGCGAGGTCGACCGTCGCGAGGCCCTCCGTCGGGCGCACCACAAGCGACGGCGAGCAAGCGCGCACGAGCCCCACGACCTCCGGTGCCGTGACCACCTCGGTGTAGCCCGCGCCCATGCGCTGCGACGCGCACGCCACCAGGCACGCGGCGCCGGGATAGCGCGCGCTGCCCACCACGGCCGTCAGCTTCCCGCGCGAGTACTTGTTCGCCTCGCGCGCCGGGAAGGGCACGAGCGCCAGCAGCTCGTCAGGGGTGTATTCGCGTACGTCGACCATGGGAAACCGCCCTTCGTCGTGGCTTTCGCGCTATTGTAGCGCGCCCGCAGGGAGAGCGCATGGAGAACGAGCCCGAACCTTGCCCGTTTCCAACGCGGATCCAGCAGGAATCAAGCGGATTTCCAGCGCGGATCCAGCGGAAATCCAGCAGGAATCCAGCACCCGAAAACTCCACATCCCCCCAGCTCAGAACCATGCTACACTCCCGCCATGAACATCGTCCTCACCCACACCACCGCCCTCGAATACTGGCGAATCGCCAGAACATTTCCCGTGCCCCAGCCCCAGGATTCCCGGATCTGCACGCCCGGAGGCGCATTGTCGGACGCCGAGGCCCGAAGCCTTTGCTCCGCCTTGCCGCTCTCGTCGCCCATCCACCTTCTCGTGAGCGCGAACGCTAAAAGATCCCGCTCGAAATCCGTCGTCTTCCATACACGCGACGAGCGCTTGCCCAGCGGATCCCTTGCCGTTGTGGGCGACGGCCACCTCATTTCCTCGCCCGGGCTCTTGCTCACACAGGAGGCGCAGAGCGTCGATACCGTCGAGCTCGTCTTCTTGGGACATGAGCTCTGCGGAACCTATTCGACCATCGAGGCGCCTCCGGAGATGAGGTACGGGCAGACCCCGAAAACCACCCTCGCACGATTACGGGCCTTTCTTGACAGGGCCGACGGATTACGCGGCGTGAAGCAGGCCAGAAGAGCGGCGCGCTACATCCTGCCCAATTCGGCATCCCCTGCCGAAAGCGCCCTCTCGATGGCTTTCACCTTGCCGAACCTCCTCGGAGGAGCCTCGTTGTCGAGCCCTCGGCTCAACTACCGGATCGACCCTGGGAAAAATGCGAGGAGGGACGTGGGGCAAGACTACTACACCTGCGACCTCTTCTGGGAGAAGGCTCGCCTCGCCGTTGAATACGACAGCGACCTCTTTCACACAGGCTCGCACCGCATCGCGCAGGACTCCAAGCGCCGCGACGATCTCGCTCGTCTCGGGATCACCGTGCTTACCGTCACGACCAGGCAGTTCTCAAACTTTCAAGAGTTCACCCGATTGGTGGGCACCGTTGCGAAGCTGCTCGGCGAGCGCCTCCAGCCGCGCGACAAGGATTTTGCCACGCGCCAGATCCGACTCCACTCCCTCCTTTGGAGCCTGCTCTCGCAACGCCCGACCCAGCCCGCCCTCGCCGAAAACGTTGCCGGCACGATAGCGCGAGCGACCGCATGGGGTTCGCAAGTCCGTGCAGCTGATCCTCGGTTTTCTGTTCAAAATTTTCGATAAAGGGAACATCCTCGGGCGAATCCTGCGCAAAATGATGGCGTCGGACAAGTGCGCCTCCCGCCACCCCCTGACGAACAGGCAAAACGCACACGCAAAACGCGGTGAAGAAGCGACGCCGGTTTTTTACCGCAATTTTTGCACAGAAATCAGGATATCCGTTGCACGGAGCCGAACTCGAGGGAGCGCGAAGGCGGGAGCCCCCTCTCCCGCACCGCAAAAGGGCCGCCGGATCGCTCCGGCGGCCCTTCGGGTCACAGCAGGTTGCGCGCGAGCCTTACGCCTCGGCGTAGAGGTCCTTCAGCTTCAGCAGGTGCTCGTAGCGATCCATGGCCGCCTTCTCGTTGCGCTCGAACAGCTCGCCGGCGCGCTCGGGGAACTCGCGGGTCAGGCGGCTGTAGCGGGCCTCGTTCATGAGGAACTCCTGGTAGCCGCCCGCCGGCTCCTTGGAGTCCAGCACGAACTTCTTGCCCGCCGGCGCGACCGGGTTGAAGCGGAACAGGTTCCAGTAGCCGCAGTCCACGGCCTTCTTCATCTCGTCCTGGCAGTTGGCCATACCGCCCTTGATGGAGTGCATCTCGCACGGCGAGTAGCCGATGATCAGCGACGGCCCCGGATAGGCCTCGGCCTCGGCGATGGCCTTGATGGTCTGGGCCGGCTTCGCGCCCATGGCCACCTGCGCCACGTACACGTAGCCGTAGCTCATCGCGATCTCGGTGAGGCTCTTCTTCTTGATGTCCTTGCCGGCGGCGGCGAACTGCGCCACCTGGCCGATGTTGGACGCCTTGGAAGCCTGGCCGCCGGTGTTGGAGTACACCTCGGTGTCGAACACGAACACGTTCACGTCCTGGCCCGACGCCAGCACGTGATCCAGCCCGCCGTAGCCGATGTCGTAGGCCCAGCCGTCGCCGCCGAAGATCCAGACGGACTTCTTGGTCAGGTACTCCTTGTTCTCAAGGATGGCGGCGGCCAGCTTATTGCCGGACGCGAGCTCCTCGAGAGCCTCCACGTACACCGCAGCGGCCTCTTTGCCCAGCTCGGCGTTGTCGCGCGCATCGAGCCACGCCTGGGCGGCGGCCTTCACGGCGTCGCTTGCGTCGGAGGCGAGCAGCGCCTCGGTGTCGGCCACCAGCTTGGCGCGCACGGCCTCGTGCCCGAGCAGCATGCCCAAGCCGTGCTCGGCGTTGTCCTCGAACAGCGAGTTCGACCACGCCGGGCCATGGCCCTCGGCGTTCACCGTGTAAGGCGAGGTGGCCGCCGGGCCGCCCCAGATGGACGAGCAGCCGGTGGCGTTCGTGATGTACATGCGGTCGCCGAACATCTGCGTGACGAGCTTCGCGTACGCCGTCTCGGCGCAGCCGGCGCAGGCACCGGAGAACTCGAGCAGCGGCTGCTTGAACTGGCTGCCCTTGACCGTGGCGTCCTCGAGCTCGGGCTTGGCGGACACGTAGTCCACGCACCAGTCGAAGACCTCCTGCTGGGCGAGCTGCGTCTCCGCGCCCACCATGGAAAGCGAATCCGACGGGCACACGTTCACGCACACGCCGCAACCCATGCAGTCGAGCGGCGAGACGGCCAGCGTGTACTGCATGCCGGCCGCAGCCTTGCCCTTCGCGGGCACCATGACGGTGGCGGCCGGAGCGTCGGCGGCCTCGGCCTCGGTCAGCGCGAACGGGCGGATGGTGGCATGCGGGCACACGAAGGCGCACTGGTTGCACTGGATGCAGGTGGAGGCGTCCCACGCAGGAACGCTCACGGCCACGCCGCGCTTCTCGTAAGCGGCCGCGCCCTGCTCGAACTGGCCGTCGGCATGGTCGAGGAACGCGGACACGGGCAGGCGGTCGCCGTCCATGCGGCCCACCGGCTCCATGATCTCGCGCACCATCTTCACCACTTCGGCGCGGCCCGCAAGCGCGGGGGCCTCGCCCTCGTCCACCGCGTCGGCCCAGCTGGCCGGCACGTCAACCTGCTTGAACGCCGTGGCGCCCGCGTCGATGGCGCGGTGGTTCATATCCACGACGTCCTGGCCCTTCTTCAGGTAGGACTTCGTGGCCGCGTCCTTCATGTACTGGATGGCCTCCTCCTGCGGGATGACGCCGGCCAGCGTGAAGAACGCCGACTGCAGGATGGTGTTCGTGCGCTTGCCCATGCCGATCTCGCGGGCGAGGTCGATGGCGTTGATGGTGTAGAGCTTGATGCCGTTGGTGGCGATGTAGCGCTTGGCCTCGGCGTTCAGGTGGTGCTCAAGCTCCTCGGGCGTCCACTGGCAGTTGATCATGAACGAGCCGCCCGGCTTCACGTCGTTCACCATGCGGAAGCCCTTGGTGACGTAGGAGGGGTTGTGGCAGGCCACGAAGTCGGCCTTGTTCACGTAGTAGGTGCTGCGGATGGGCGAGTCGCCGAAACGCAGGTGGCTGATGGTCACGCCGCCGGTCTTCTTCGAGTCGTACTGGAAGTAGGCCTGCACGTACTTGTCGGTGTGGTCGCCGATGATCTTGATGGAGTTCTTGTTCGCGCCCACGGTGCCGTCGCCGCCGAGGCCCCAGAACTTGCACTCGATGGTGCCCGCGGCCGCCGTGTTGGGGCTGGCCGGATCCTCGGGCAGGGACAGGTTGGTGACGTCGTCGACGATGCCCACGGTGAACTCGCGCGCCGGGGCGTCCTTCTCGAGCTCGGTGTAGATGGCGAACACGCTGGAGGGCGGGGTGTCCTTCGAGGCCAGGCCGTAGCGGCCGCCCACCACGGTGAGGTTCGCGCGGCCCTCGTGCGCAAGCGCGTTCACGACGTCCATGTACAGCGGCTCGCCGAGCGCGCCCGGCTCCTTCGTGCGATCCATGACGGCGATCTTCTGCACGGTGGCGGGGAGCGCCGCCACGAACTTCTCGCTCACGAACGGGCGGTACAGGCGCACCTTCACGAGGCCCACCTTCTGGCCGTTGGCGTTGAGGTAGTCCACGACCTCCTCCACCACGTCGCAGAACGAGCCCATGGCCACGATCACGCGGTCGGCGTCGGGCGCGCCGTAGTAGTTGAACAGCTCGTAGTTCGTGCCGAGCTTGGCGTTCACCTGGTGCATGTAGTCCTCGACCACGGCCGGCAGCGCGTCGTACACGCCGTTGCAGGCCTCGCGGTGCTGGAAGAAGACGTCGCCGTTCTCGTGGCTGCCGCGCATGGCGGGGCGCTCGGGGTTGAGCGCGTGCTCGCGGAACTCGCGCACCGCGCCCATGTCGCACATCTCGGCCAGGTCGTCGTAGTCCCACACGGCGATCTTCTGCACCTCATGCGACGTGCGGAAGCCGTCGAAGAAGTTGATGAACGGCACGCGGCCCTTGATGGCGGCCAGATGCGCCACGGCGGAAAGGTCCATGACCTCCTGGACGTTGGTCTCGGCGAGCATGGCGAAGCCGGTCTGGCGGCAGGCCATGACGTCGGAGTGGTCGCCGAAGATGGAGAGCGCCTGGGTGGCCACGGTGCGCGCGCTCACATGGAGGACGCACGGCAGCTGCTCGGCGGCGATCTTGTACATGTTGGGGATCATGAGGAGCAGGCCCTGGGAGGCCGTGTAGGTGGTGGTCAGCGCACCGGCGGCGAGCGAGCCGTGCACCGCGCCCGCGGCGCCGCCCTCGGACTGCATCTCGCACACCTTCACCGTGGTGCCGAAGATGTTCTTCTTGCCCGCAGCGGACCACTGGTCCACGAGGTCGGCCATGGGGCTCGACGGCGTGATGGGATAGATGCCCGCCACCTCGGTGAACGCGTAGGAGACGTACGCCGCGGCGTTGTTGCCGTCCATCGATTTGAATTCTCGTGCCATAGTTTCCTCTCCTTTGAAGGGATGCCCCTCGCTCAAAGAGCCATTCGTGCAACAGAGTATAGCGCACACTATGATACCAGTAAGGATTCGCGCATCGGAAGGGCGCGGCCCGCGGGCAGCACGCCGGTCGCCGCAATCGGCAAACGGCCCCAAATGTGGCGGCGACGTGAAGCGGGGGGCGTGACAGGGGGACGGGGATATTGTCACATTCCCCGACGGGCAACGGCCCCGAAGCTCACACGAGAATGTGACAATATCCCCGTCCCTTTGTCACGCCCATCCCCATAAGAAAGGGGCCCGCGCGATGCGGGCCCCCGGAAAGCCTAGCTCGGAACGCTCGTCCTTACTGCGCGACGCTCGCGCCCAGGAACACGAGGCCCGTGGTGGCGATGGGCTTGTAGCCCGAGATCATGCTGCTCTGGTAGCCCGTGGCCAGCTCGCGATGGAACAGCGGGTACAGCGGCACTTCCTCGGACAGCAGGTCGAAGCACTGGTTCCAGATCTCCTGCTGCTTCTTGGCGTCGGTCGCCTCGCGCGCCTGCTGCATGAGGGTCTGGAGCTCCTCGAACTTGCCGTCGCCGGCCTTCTTCCAGCACGTACGGCCCTGGGTCCAGATGTTGTCGCCGTACCACCAGCTCATGAGCAGGTCGGGGTCGTTGCCGAAGCAGGTGGGGTCGCCGGGGGTGAGCATGACGTCGTACGCCAGCTCGCTGTCGGACTCGGCGTACTCGCTCCAGTTGATCTTCTGCTCGGCGTTGGTCATCGTGATGCCCGCAGCCTTGAGGTCCTCCTGGATCTGGGCGGCGAGATCCTTCACCCAGTTGTTGTTGGTGACCATCGTGAACTCAAGGTTCTCCACGCCGGCCTCGGCGAGCAGGCTCTTTGCCTTCTCCACGTCGTGCTCGTACACCATGGAGGCCTTGTGGTAGTTCGCATGGTCCTCAGGCAGGAAGCCCGTCACCTTGGAGGCATGGCCGGCAAGCTGGTTGTTGATGAGCTTCTCGGTATCGATGGCATAGAAGAACGCCTGGCGCACGCGCGGGTCGTTGAACGGCTTCTTCTGCGTGTTGAACATGAGGAACGCCTGGTTGAAGCCCTGCAGGTAGTCGACCGACGCGCCGGAGGCGATCAGCTGGTCGGCGTTGGCGTCGGGCACGCTCTCCATGACCTGGACCGAGGCCTCCTGCAGCGCGGTGGTGCGGGCCGTGGAGTCGAGCACGATGTTCCACTCCATGGAGTCGGCCGTGGGGGTCATCGAGCCGGCGTAGTTCGGGTTCGGCACGAACTTGATGGTGCCGCCGTCGTCGCCGTTGATGCTGTCGTACATCCAGGGGCCGGAGCCGATGGGCTTGGTCTTCAGCTGGTCGTCGGTGAGCGAGGCGGGGTACACCTTCACCACGGACAGACGGCCCTTGAGCAGGGCGTCGAAGGGGTACTTCAGCTTGATGGACACGGTCTTGTCATCCTTGGCGGACACGCCGTCGATGAACGACAGGAACGCGCCGCAGGTGGCGTCGGCCATGTTCACCTCGAAGGCGTTCACCACGTCGGCCGTGGTCACGTCCGAGCCGTCGGAGAACTTGGCGCCGTCGCGCAGCGCCACCTCGTACTCGGTGTCGGACACCTTCGTGGGCTCGCCGGCCGCGAGCGCGTTGTACGTCTTGTACGTGTGCAGGTCGAGGTCGTAGAGGCCCTCGAACACGTGCCACGTGGCCGCCAGCATGAGGGCGGAGCCGCCGTTCAGGCCGCGCGGGTCGACGTTCGTGCTCGTGTAGGCGCACGCGCCCGTCAGGGTGCCGCCCGACGCGGGGGCCGCGGTGGAGCCGCCCTCGGGAGCGGGAGTGGAGCCGCCCTCGGTGCTGCCCCCGCCGCCGCATCCGGCGAGCGTGAGGCCGGCCGCCGCAGCGGCCACGGCGCTGCCCGCCAAGAACGTACGACGGGTCAAAGCTGCTTTGTTCTGCTGTTCCATAGGTTTCCCTCCATTTCGGTTCCGGGGCGCGAGGGCCCCGAGGTATGTGCGTGTTTGAGCACGCGCACAACAGCGGTACCCATTATCGGGGAAAACCCGGAAAAAATAAAGAACCCTTGTGAAGTACTTAGCGATGATTGAGGCTCTAAGCGAACGCATGATCTGGAAAAACCGTGCTCGCATGCGTCGCAGGCCGCAAAAGAAACATATCGTCAACGAAATGCCAACGGCGGCGTACGCGCCGCAGACGTTGCGCGCGCCCCTCTGCGCGCCGGCGCCGCGGACACCGGTGCCGGCCGCAGCGCAGCCCGCGCGAAGCCCCCGGCCCCGAAATCGATTGCGGCCCGCAGGGCCAAACCGACCGACCCGCTAATTCCCGCCGATAATCTGCGCGTTCTCATATAGAATACAGAGTGGCTGCCCGTCTTGCCGTCCATGGGGACATGCGCGCCAAGACGGACAGCCGGCACTGTTGTCGACGAGAGCCTTGATAGCGGAAAGGGGGAACCGGTGAGCAACCTGTTACGCCTGATCGGCCGACGCCTCATAGCGCTGCCCATCATGATATTCGGTGTCACCATCCTCGTGTTCTTCATCATGTCGCTCTCCCCCATCGACCAAGCGTATTCGGTCCTGGGAGAGAACGCCACGGAAGAACAGGCCCAGCAGTACCGCGAGGAGCACGGTCTGAACGACCCCGTCCTCGTGCAGTACGGCAACTTCATGGTTGGGCTTGCCAAGGGAGACCTGGGGACGTACGGCGCCAACAGCGCCTCGGTGGCCGATCGCATCGGCGAAGCGCTGCCCGTCACGCTGCAGCTGACGTTCTTCGGACTCATCATAGGCGTGGTGGTGGCCGTCATCTTGGGCGTGATCTCGGCCCTGTACCGAGATCGATGGCCCGACCAGATCATCCGCGTGTTCTCCATCGCCTGCATCGCCACGCCCTCGTTCTGGCTCGCGGTGCTCATGATCCTCTTGTTCTCCTCCATGCTGCACGTGCTGCCCGCCTCCGGGCCCCTGCCGGCGTTCACCGACGACCCGAGCGGCTGGCTCCTTCGCATGGCCATGCCGGCGATCGCCCTGGGCGTGCCGGTGTCCGGCCAGCTCACGCGCGTGATCCGCACGTCCATGGTGGAGGAGCTCGACCGCGACTACGTGCGCACCGCGCTCGGCGCCGGCATCCCGAAGAGCGTCGTGGTGGCCCGCAACGTGCTGCGCAACGCGCTCATCACGCCGGTCACGGTGCTCGGCCTGCGCATCGGCTACCTCATCGGCGGCGCCGTGGTCATCGAGGTCATCTTCAACCTGCCCGGCATGGGCATGGCCATCCTCTCGGGCATCCAGTCCAGCTACACGATGCTCGTGCAGGGCGTCGTGCTGGTGGTGGCCGTCACGTTCATCATCATCAACATCATCGTGGATATGCTCTATATCCTGATCGATCCGCGCATCAGGACGGTGTGACATGGTCAAGCTACGAGAAAACACAACCGCGAAGCTCGAGAACCCCGGCAAGGTGCACTTCCGCCGCTGGAAAGCCATGTCCATCGGCTCGCGCATCTCCCTCATCGTGCTCATCCTGGTGGTGATGATCGCGGTGCTCGCCAACGTCATCGCGCCGCACGACCCCTACCAGATCTTCACGGCGCGCCAGGCGCCTGACGCGCAGTTCCTGTTCGGCACCGACGACAAGGGCCGCGACGTGCTCTCGCGCATGATGTACGGCGCGCGCTACTCGCTCGTCATCGGCCTGGGCGCCACGGCGTTCGCGCTTATCACCGGCTCCATCATCGGCGCCATCGCCGCGGTGTCGCGCAAGTGGGTGTCGGAAGTCATCATGCGCATCCTGGACGTCGTCATGTCCTTCCCCGGCATCGCCCTGGCCGCCACGTTCGTGCTGGTGTTCGGCAACTCGGTGCCCTCGCTCATCTTCGCCATCGGCTTCCTGTACATCCCGCAGATCGCCCGCATCGTGCGCGCGAACGTGGTGAGCGAGTACAACCAGGACTACGTGCGCGCCGTCGTCGTCTCCGGCGCCCGCGCCCCGTGGATCCTGTGGAAGCACGTCATCCGCAACTGCATCGCGCCGGTCATGGTGTTCACCATCGTGCTGGTGGCCGACGCCATCGTGTTCGAAGCGTCGCTGTCCTTCATCTCCGCCGGCATCCCCGAGCCTACGCCCACCTGGGGCAACATCCTCTCGGACGCCCGCGGCGGCGTGCTTTCCGGCCGCTGGTGGCAGGCGCTGTTCCCGGGCCTGGCCATCATGATCACGGTGCTGTGCCTGAACATCCTGTCCGAGGGCATCACCGACGCCATGGCCGCCGCCCCGAAGGCCCCGGTCAAGGCCGATGACGCCGCCGTGCGCGCCAACCGCGAGGCCGACCGCATGGTTGCCGACCCGACGCTGGCCTACGCCGCCCAGGCCGAGATGCTCGAGAAGCGCCTGTCCGATCTGCGCGCCATGGAGAACAAGCGCAACGACCGCTTCGAGGCGCGCACCGACGTGCCGCCCATCCTGGAGGTCAAGGACCTCTGCATCAAGTTCCCCCGCCACGGCGACGTGAACGTGGTCGACCACGTGAGCTTCGTCGTGCGCCCGCGCCAGACCATGGGCCTCGTGGGCGAGTCGGGCTGCGGCAAGTCCATCACGTCGCTCACCATCATGGGCCTGCTCGACCCGAAGGCCACGGTCGCCGGCGAGGTGCTCTACGACGGGCAGAACCTGCTGGATCTGAGCCAGAAGCAGCTCAACGACCTGCGCGGCCGCGAGATCGCCATGATCTACCAGGACGCGCTCTCCTCGCTCAACCCCTCCATGCTCATCAAGTCGCAGATGAAGCAGCTCACCAAGCGCGGCGGCACCCGCAGCGCCGAGGAGCTTCTGGAGCTGGTGGGCCTCGACCCGAAGCGCACGCTGGGATCCTACCCGCACGAGCTGTCGGGCGGCCAGCGCCAGCGCGTGCTCATCGCCATGGCGCTCACGCGCGACCCGAAGCTCATCATCGCCGACGAGCCCACCACGGCCCTCGACGTGACCGTGCAGAAGCAGGTCATCGACCTGTTGAACAAGCTGCAGAAGGAGCTGGGCTTCGCCATGGTGTTCGTGAGCCATGACCTGGCGCTGGTGGCCGAGGTGGCCAACTCCATCACGGTCATGTACGCCGGCCAGGTGGTGGAGCAGGGCCCGGTCACGGACATCCTGTGCCACCCGGTGCACGAGTACACGCGCGGCCTGCTGGGCTCGGTGCTGTCCATCGAGGCCGGCGGCGACCGCCTGCACCAGGTTCCCGGAAGCGTGCCCTCGCCGAAGGACTTCCCCGCCGGCGACCGCTTCACGCCGCGCTCGAGCCACCCCGACAAGGTGTCGCAGCTGCGCCCCGTGCTCAAGCGCGTGGCCGACTCCGACCACTATTACGCCGAGCTGCCTGACAGCGAGCTCAAGCGCCTCGGCATCAAGCCGTACGTTCCAGGAGGTGCCATCATATGAGCCAGAATGAAACGGTGAGGGAGGCGTCGGCCGGCACCGCCGTCGCGGCGGCCGGCGAGCCCACCCCCATCATCTTCCTCGACGATATCAGCGTGACGTTCAAGACGCGCACGGGATCGATCCTGCACCCCAACAAGGTGCAGGCGGTGCGCGGGCTCACCTTGAAGCTCATGCCGGGCGAGACGCTGGGCATCGTGGGCGAGTCCGGCTGCGGCAAGTCCACCACGGCCAACGTGATGTGCGGGCTGCAGGCCCCCACCACGGGCAAGGTGTACTTCAAGGGCCAGGACGTGACGAAGCGCACGGCCGACATGCGCCGCGTGATCGGGCGCGTGATCTCGGTGGTGTTCCAGGATCCGGCGACGGCCCTGAACGCCCGCATGAGCGTGCACGACCAGCTGCTCGACCCGCTCAAGGTGCACAAGGTGGGCGACAAGACCACCCGCGAGCAGCGCGTGCTCGAGCTCATCGAGATGGTGGGCCTGCCCGAGTCCGTGCTCGAGGCGCTGCCCGGGCAGCTCTCCGGCGGCCAGCGCCAGCGCGTGGCCATCGCCCGCGCGCTCTCGCTCAAGCCCGACGCCATCATCGCCGACGAGCCCACGAGCGCGCTCGACGTGTCGGTGCGCGCGCAGATTTTGAACCTGCTCATGGACCTGAAGCGCGACCTGGGGCTATCGATGGTGTTCATCAGCCACGACATCCAGACGGTGCGCTACATCTCCGACCGCATCATCGTGATGAACGCGGGCCAGGCGGTGGAGCGCGGCGCGTCCAAGGACGTGTTCGAGAGCCCGAAGGACGACTACACGCGGCTCCTCCTCGGCGCCGCCCCGTCGCTGCTCCATCCCGACCTGGGGAAGTAACTCATTGTTTAACACACAATCCACTGCAAAAAGCCACCGGTTTATTATCCGGTGGCTTTTTGCAGTAGGGATCTTCTAGCTAAACTAAAAAAGATCCTTGATCGAGACGCCGAGTCCATTTGCGATTTTGTACAAGGAATCAACTGTGGCATTAGCGCGACCATTTTCGACTGCACTAATATACGAGTAGTCCATTTCGATCATGAGTGCGAATTTTCGCACGGAAAGTCCTTGGGCAACACGCAACTTCTGAATGGTCGAGCCCAGCTCTACCCTGCTTTTTAACATTTCACATCTGATGGGACTTTCTTCCATAGGTGAAGCCTATGTGATACTATTTCTACTGTGTTGGGTTATAATCCAACAATTAGTAAGAGTATGCATATAAAGGAGGGGTAATGGCAGGAACAAAGCGTATGGCGATAATTGTTGCATTCGTAATTCTTTGTGGCTTGAGCGGATGCTCCACGGTATCAGATCAAAACAGCGTCAAATCGCCTTCGCCCGAAGCAAACGGAACTCAAAGTGAAAGCCAACCGACAGACTCCAACCGGCAAGCAGATTCAGACTACCTCACCTACAAACTCGATGAGCTTGGCAAGACCAAAGGCATGTTTTTTGTAGAGAGAGATGGAGTATGCACGACACTTTTGGGCTCCTACTCAATAAAGTTTAATGCGGACGATTGGACTTCCGCAGACGGTTCAATCATTGCAGATACCTTCACTACCATGTATTCAGGAGAGAGTGGAACCGAACACGCGCTACTGGTCAATCGCGACGAGGGCGATCGGCTGCTCACAACCAGTGAACCATCGTCGGAGGGATACGGCTTAGACCCTATCCGTGAAGCAGGTTATTGGCCAGGTTTTGAATTAAACGGCTACGAGATTGAAGAGATTGACGGACAGCCATCTTCTCCTTCGGATCATGGGATTACCGTATTCAACATGCATGCAGACGGACAAGTACTTGGTCCAAATAATTATTACCTATCAAACGTGTGGACCACCGCCGAAAAAAGCAGTTTTCAATTGGGATATTACGAAGACACTCTATGGGTTGAAAAAACTCTGAATATAGACACTTCCTATTATATTTCCGACAATGACGGCAATTGGATAAACATTCCTTTCGAGAAAACAAAGGACGGATATTTTATACTTGATATTTCCGACGTCCCGGCAGGATTGTATAACGCACATGGCTCTGAGAGCTATTACCTTCTTAATATAGTTTAAACCTCAAGCCAAATATAAAAATCGCAGTCAATCACTACTACCGCTCCCGATTCACTCTTTGACCGGGGGCGCTTTTTATGTGATGACCAGCGTGGTTTCGTTGACGTAGTAACCTGGTGATACTACCCTTTTACCGTTTGTACACAGACTTGAAAAGAGGCTGCATCCCCATGACAGATTCACCGTTTCGCGGCGTCATCCCCCCGGTCGTCATCCCGCTGACCGAGAAGCGCCAGCTCGACCTGGAGGCGCTCGAGCGCACCATCAACCGCATGATCGACGCCGGCGTCGACGGCCTGTTCTTCCTGGGCTCGTCGGGAGAGGTGGCCTTCCTCACCGACGCGCAGCGCTACCACGTGCTGCAGGAGGCCATCGCCATGGTGCACGGCCGCGTGCCGGTGATGGTGGGCATCATCGACATGGAGACGATGCGCGTCATCGACCAGGCCAAACGCGCCACCGGCTACGGCGTGGACGCGCTCGTGGCCACGGCTCCCTTCTACGCGCTCGGCGGCCCGAAGGAGGTGGAGCGCCACTTCCGCGCCATCCGCGAGAACACCGACCTGCCGCTGTTCGCCTACGACCTGCCGGCCTGCGTGCACACGAAGCTCGATCCCACGATGCTCGTGCGCCTTGGCGTCGACGGCGTGCTGCAGGGCGTGAAGGACTCCTCGGGCGACGACGTGAGCTTCCGCTGGCTCATGCTGCAGAACGAGGACGCGGGGCACCCGCTGCAGCTGCTCACCGGCCACGAGGTGGTGGTGGACGGCGCGTACCTGGGCGGCGCGGACGGCTCGGTGCCGGGGCTCGCGAACATCGACCCGGCCAGCTACGTGGAGCAGTGGCGCGCGGCGCAGGCCGGCGACTGGGCGCGCGTGAGCGAGATCCAGAACCACCTGGCCCGCCTCATGTTCGTGACGCGCGAGGTGAAGGCCACCGTGGGCTTCGGCGCGGGCGTGGGCGCGTTCAAGACGGCGCTGTGGCAGATGGGCGTGTTCAACACGAACCAGATGCGCGAGCCCGTGTGCGCGCTCGAGGGCGAGGACGTGGAGCACATCGTGACCGTGCTCAAGCGCGAGGGCCTTATGGACGCCGACGCGCCGATGCGCGAGTCGACGTGGGAGGCCTGCCCCATCGTCGGCTGCTCGAACTAAGGGGGCGCGCATGACCGACGACACCTTGCAGAAGCTCGTCTCCGCGCGCGACTGGTGCCGCGAGGAGCTTGACGCGTGCACGGCCTTCTGGCTCGAGCACGGCATGGACCGCGAGAACGGCGGCGTGTACACCTGCCTCGACCGCACGGGCGAGATCTACTCCACCGACAAGAGCGTATGGATGCAGGGCCGCTGCGCCTGGACGTTCTCGCACCTGTGCCGCCTGTACGGCGAGCGCCCGGAATGGATGGCGGCTGCGAAGAGCTGCCTGGACTTCTTGGAGGAGCACTGCGTGAACCGCGAGGCGGGCGGCCGTTTGTACTTCACGGTGACGGCGGAGGGCGCGCCCCTGCGCCAGAGGCGCTACTGCTTCTCCGAGGGCTTCTACGCCATCGCGAACGCCGAGTATTACGGGCTGACGGGCGAGACCGAGCACCTGGAGCGCGCCCGGCGGGCGTATGAGATGATCTACAACCTGAACAACGGCCTGATCGAGGACCCCACAGGCCTCGGGCCGAAGACCATCCCCGAGACGCGCGCGGGCCGGGCGCTGGGAGATCCGATGATCTTCCTCAACATCATCGGCATCATGCGCCGCGTCGATCCCGCGAACACGGAGGAGTACGACCGCCATGCGCGCGAGTGCACCGACCGCATCGTGAACGAGCACTACCGCCCGGAGCTGGGCTGCACGCTGGAGAGCGTGAATCAGGAGGGGCAGCCGGAGCTCTGGTACACGGCCGGGCGCGTGGTGAACCCGGGGCACGACATCGAGTGCAGCTGGTTCATGATGGACGAGGCCAACTACCGCGGCGATGCGGAGTTGCACGCCACCGCCCGCGAGATTTTCCGCCTGGCCATCGAGGCCGGCTGGGACAAGGAGTACGAGGGCCTGCTGTACTTTATCGACGCCGAGGGCAAGCCCACCGAGGCCTACGAGCACGACATGAAGCTGTGGTGGCCGCACAACGAGATCATGATCGCCGCGTCGAAGGCCTACCGCGACACGGGCGATGCGTACTTCCTGGACTGGCTGCTGCGCACGATCGACTACTGCAAGGAGCACTTCGCCGACCCCGAGTACGGCGAATGGTACGGCTATCTGCGTCGCGACGGCAAGCCCACCATGCCGCCCACGAAGGGCTCCACGTTCAAGGGCCCCTTCCACGTGCCCCGCGCCCTGTCCATGACCGAACGAGTTTTGACCGAGTTGATTGGAGACTGACGACATGAACTACCTGGGTATCGAGTACGACGTTAAGAACATGCCCGTGCTGGACGAGGGGTTCATCCCGTTCGGCGTGTGGATGAAGGCCTACCTTGAGGGCGCCACCCGTCCCATCGCCGTGGCGGTGGAGCGCGAGGACGGGCTCATCTCCGTGCGCGAGAGCGCGATCCGCGGCGGCGAGTTCGCCGAGGCCGATCTGCGCTACGTGGAGCGCCTGGTGAAGTTCGTGCTGTGGAGCACGGGCGGGTTCCGCGTGTACCTGCGCGGCTGCGACGACATCGCGGAGAAGCTGGCCCAGGCGTACTCTCCGCAAGGCGAGCGCGCGTTCGATTACGGCTTCTTCGACGACGTGTACGAGAAGCCGCTCGAGGTGATCGCCTGCACGGAGGCCGACTTCCCCGCCGCCAACGAGGCCGCGAAGAAGATCGGCGGCCACATGGAGGGCTGCCGCATCGGCTTCGACGCCGGCGGGTCGGACCGCAAGGTGTCGGCCGTCATCGACGGCGAGTCGGTGTACTCCGAGGAAGTGGTGTGGTTCCCCAAGGTCACGGAGGATCCGGAGTACCACTTCAACGAGATCGTGACCGCGTTCAAGACGGCCGCGTCCAAGATGCCGCGCGTGGATGCCATCGGCGTGTCGTCGGCCGGCACGTTCGTGGGCAACAGCCCCATGGTGGCGAGCCTGTTCATCAAGGTGCCGCGCGAGCGGCGCGACGAGGTGAAGAGCATCTACGACCGCGCGGGCAAGGAGATCGGCGACGTGCCCCTGGTGGTGGCCAACGACGGCGACGTGACCGCGCTCGCCGGCTTCATGAGCACGGGCGCGGGCGACATCCTCGGCATCGCGATGGGCACGTCCGAAGCCGTGGGCTACGTGAACGACGAGGGCAACGTGCTCGGGTGGATCAACGAGCTGGCCTTCGCGCCGGTGGACCTGTCGCCTGACGCCATGCAGGACGAGTGGTCGACCGACTACGGCGTGGGCTGCAAGTACTTCAGCCAGGACGCCGTGATCAAGCTCTCGCCGGCCGCCGGCATCGAGCTGGACCCCTCGCTCTCCCCCGCCGAGAAGCTCAAGGTGGTACAGGGCCTGGCCAACGAGGGGCATGAGGGCGCACTCGACATCTTCCGCTCCATCGGCGTGTATCTGGCGCATACGCTCGTGCTGTACAGCTCGTTCTACGAGATCAAGACGCTCTTGGTGCTGGGCCGCGTGGCCTCCGGCGTGGGCGGCGACCTGGTCATCAGCGAGTGCAACCGCGTGCTGGCCGAGGAGTACCCCGAGCTCGCCGCGCAGATCAACGTGACGCTGCCCGACGAGATGATGCGCCGCGTCGGCCAGTCCGTCGCCGCCGCCTCCCTCCCCGAAGCGTAAAATGGCATAAAAGGGGACAGTCCCCTTTTATGCCAAAAAGGCCCGCGTCACATGGCGCGGGCCTTTCAATGTCCCAAATGGGGACAGTCCCTATTTGGGACATGTACACTTTTGCTATTCAATTCTCCATCATTTTGTACACATTTGGAATGCAGCCGGCGTGAGCCGCGACGCTGCCTTACCTGCGTTGCGCGGCTTTCGCGCGGTAGAGATCCTTGTCGGCTTTGTGGAGGAAGTCCTGCAGCGTGAGGATGCCCTCGTCGAAGGCTGCGCCGCCTGCGCTCACGTGCAGCTCATAGGGCGCTTCGGCGGCCGCATCGAGGGCGGCGAGCTCCGCGTTCAGCCGATCTGCCAGCGCGCCCGCGTCGCACGGCTCCGCAGAATCCCTCACCACCACGAACTCGTCGCCGCCGTAGCGCGCCACGAAGTCCGAGCTCCCCGCGCAGCAGCGGCGCAGGGCGTCGGCCACGCGCACGAGCGCCCGGTCGCCCTCCACGTGACCGTGCACGTCGTTGATGCGCTTGAACGAGTCCACGTCGACGATGAACAGGCACAGCGTCTGCCCCGCGTCGCGGTGCTTCATGCGCTGCGCCACGTGGCGCGCCAGCTGGCCGCGGTTGTTCAGCTGCGTGAGCGGGTCGAGCGAGATCTTCTGCTCCTGCATATCCAGGTACACCCACAGAAGCGCCACGGCCACGCCCACGCAGGTGAGCGGCACGTTGGGCGCGAACGCCTGCAGCGTGATGAACAGAAGCGGCAGCACGGCGAAGTACGTGAGCGCCAGATACTGCGAGCGCATGGCGAAGTTCTGCTTCTTGAGCGCGTACATGAGCGCGTGCGCGGCCGTGAACAGGCCGTATCCGTACACGATGGAGAACTGCACGAAGTACAGGCTGCCGCGATGGTAGCCGCCCTCCGCGTCGATGAAGAGCGCCCATCCGGTCCAATACGAGGATGCCACCAGCGCAAACGACACCATGAGCGGGATTGCGCACAGCACGAGCCGTCCGCGCGAGGCCACGAGGCGCGAACCCTGCACGCGCTCGGAGTAGACGAACCAGCAATAGCTGCCAAGCGACGCCATGGCGTAGTACGCCGCGTTGATGAGGAAGCTGCCGAGGGGCGCCGTGCGCAGGGTGCCCACGCTCACGAGCATCCACAGCATGTCGAGCGCCGAGGCGAGGATGCTCGCCGCCAGCACGCCCGAGAACCAGAACTGCCGGCTGCGCAGGTCGTCGCCGCGCAGCGTCTTCACGAGGACGAGTGCCAGAATGAGCAGGCACAGCAGGTTCACTTCGATGTAGATCAGCGATTGCATGCCCTCCGCCCCCCCCCTTCGCCTGAATCGCCTCGTCGCGCCGTAAAGTATACTCTAACGGTTCGGTTTTGGAAGAGGAAGGGCCCCGATCGCATGCGGTCGGGGCCCTTCGAGCGGTCGGCGATGCGGAGGCTAGCCGCAGCGCGCCTTGCGCCTGGCTGCCAGTGTCGCCGTCGCGGCGAGGGCTGCAAGGGCGAGGAGCGCGAACGGGAGCGTGCTGTCGCCGGTGGGAGCGAGGGCCGAACCCGCTCCCGTTCCGGTCGCGCCGCCCGCTTCGCTGCCGGTCTGCGTGTCGGAGCCGGGTGTCTGCCCGGGGTCGGTCGCGGGCACAGCCTTCCAAGCGGCGGAGATCATGTACGATTTGCCCACATCCGACTCGGTCATGCGCCGGGCGAAGTCGTAGGGCTGGCCTCCCAGGGTCCAGCCCGCCAGCGTGTGCCCGTCGCGCGCGACGTTCGCCGGCTCGGTCACCACGTCGCCGGGAAGCACGTTCTGCTGCGGCGCATCGCCCGTGCCGCCGGCCAGGTCGAACGTCACCTTCGCGCCGTTCTTGTAAAGCGTCTTCTGGTAGGTCTTGCCCGGCTCGCGCACGTAGCTGTTCTGGTAGCGCGTGCCGTTCGCGATCACGCTCACCACCGCGGGAGCCGCCGCGGGAGCCGGCGCAGCCGCAGGGGCCGGCGCGGCCAAGGCAGCGGGCGTCGCGACGGCAGGGGCGGCCGCGAACAAGGCGCGCGCCGGCGTCGGCGCGGTGGCGCTTCGCAGCACGGGCGCGGGGTTTCCGGAAGTCGCCGGCAGGAAGACCGTCGTCGAGCCCTTCTCGTCGGTGCGCCCTCCCGTGAAGTCGTACGAGCCGCCTTCGATCGCGCCGCCGTCCAGCTCCAACGATTGCCCGGTGCCTTCCAGGACGAACGTGTTCGGGTACACCTTCTGGCCTTGGCCGTTCACCATCTGCGTGTCGGAAAGCGCCTCCCCACCCGCGAGGTTATAGGTTCCACCATTCACGATCACGCCGTTTGCCAGCCGGGTTCCGAACAGGTAGGCGGACTTCGCCGCCTCGGTCGACAAGTTTGCCTCGAGCGTGCCGCTTTCGAACTGGATGGGCCCGTTGAACCCCGCTCCTCCGAAGATCGCGTAGGTCGCATTGTGCGAGGCCTTCGACTTGTCCAAGCCGATCGTGCTGTTCTGGACCGAGATGCGCTGCCCGCCGAGGCTCATGTTCTGCTGCACCGGCGCGGCCGATCCTATGAGGGCGACCGCGTTCGTATGCCATCCGCTCAGCGGGGCGGACGCGATGCTCGCGTTCGATATTTTTATCGTGTTCGCCTGCCCGTACTCCCCGCCGCCGAGGGAGGTCGCGTTGACGCCCGGGGTCAGATGGTAGGTGCCGCCGTTGAGTGCGATGTCTCCCCCGTTGCCGAAGCGGAACTCGCCGTTCAAGATGACGGAGCCCCCGCCGCCGACGGCAGCCGCGCGCTCTCCTCCCTTGGCCTCGATGCTTACATTGCCTTCGAAGTGGATGTTTCCTCCTGCAAAGCCTCGTGAACCGCCGATGCCGGCCCCGCGCTCCCCTCCCTTGGCGACGATGCCGGCGTTGCCTCCAAAGAAGATGTTCCCTCCCGGATTGCCGGACGAGCCGCCGATACCGGCCGAGTAGACGTTGCCTTCGGCGTAGACCTGGGCGTTGTCCGAGACGCTGATGGAGTTCCTGGCTCCATCCCCGCTGCCGCCCTCGATGCTTGGACCCGATCCTATGGCAGTCGCGAATGCGCCGCCATAGGCGAAGACGCGAGCCTGCTCCTTGATGGCGATGCTGCCGGCGGCCGAGCCCAGCCCGCCGCCAAGCCCGGCACCTCCTTCTCCGCCCGTCGTCTTGACGTACGCGTGTCCGCCGATGGTTATCTCGCCGCCGTCGCGCACGCCCGCGGTCACGCCGGTGTCGGCGAAGGTGCTGCTGCCTATGCCCGCCGAATGTCGACCGCCTTGGATGTTCTCGAAGTGGGCGTTGCCGCCAATGTACACCCTGCCGCCCGACGCGGCCGCTCCGCCGCCGATAGCCGCGCCGAACACGCCGCCGACCACTTCGGGGAACGTTCCGCCGCCGATCTCGACGCGGGGCGCGTGGTAGGCCCCGCCGCCGATGGCCGCTCCGCGGAAACCGCCGTAGGCGGAGATGACGCCGTGCTTGATAGCGACGATTCCCCCGTCCTCGTCGGTCTTGGGCTGCGGCGCGCCGAACCGGTTGATGCACGCCCCGCTTCCGATGCCCGCGCCGCCGAAATACTCCGCTTGATTGCTGTAGGGGAAGAACAGGCTCTTCTGGCCTCCGCGCGCTATCAAGGTGACTTCGTCGGTGCTCTGCTGCGAGTCGCGCATGAAGCTCATCTTCCCGTTCGTCTGGCCGAACGCGCCCCCGATGCCCGCGGCGCCCTCGCCACCTTGAACGCTCACCGTTCCCCGACCGGAATCCATGAGGAACCGGGCCTCCGCGCCGTTCGGCACCTCGATGCCCGCATGATCGACGCCGCCCGTGAACGAGCAATCGCCGACGAAGCCGAATCGGGGCAACGCGCCCGGCTCGAGGGCCACGGGAGCGGCCGCGCGCTCGCTCAGGTCGATCTGCACCCCTTGCAGCGTGACGTTCGCCTCCACGTACGCCTTGACGACGATGCCGTCGGTCTTCGTCGTGGCTCCGGGTTGTTTCATGCGTATGGTAAGAGGCGTTGACGTGAGCACGGTGAGCGCGCGGATGCCCCCGTTTTGCTGAACGTCCTTCGGATACGTGTAATCGACGCCTTCCGTGCCGCCCTGCACGACGAAGGCGCGCCCATCGATCACGGGCCCTTGGTACTGCTCCGGCAGCACGGTGGCGGACTTTTCGGTGGAGAAGCCAGGGAGGCTCTGGTTTCCCACGAGGGCGAAATCGTAGCGGCCCTCTTCTCCCGATGGGTTGTCGGCCGTGCCTTCGACGGGATCCTTCCACCCGTCGGGCCTATCCAGCACCAGCAGATTCCCCGTGTCCACGCCCACGCCGTTCAAATCGTCGGCGATGCCCTGGAGCCATGCGTTCCTAACCCATGCGGCGGTGGCTTCTGCGCTGTAATCGACCGCGACCGCGTCGACTTCGCACGGGGCGTTTTCGATGATCTGGTACGCCGCGCTGTAATCGAAAGCGGCCGCCGGCGCAACGCCGCTCTCCGTCGCTGGATTGTCCGCGACGAGCGGATCGTCGGCGAAGGCCGCGGCGGGCAGCAACGGCGCGAAGGCGAGCGTCAGCGCCAGAAGCGCGCCGAGGACGGTCTTCGCAGGTCGGTCGAAAGCTTTCATGGCAATCCTTCCGAAAAATCTTATCTCCGACGCGGATCCTTCTTCCCTACCCGCGTCCCCTGAGCCGCGCGAGAGCGAGGGACGCGGCGGCGGCCGGCATCGTCATGCGCCGCCCCTCCCATCCGTCCGCGCCCTTCGCGAACGTGTTTTTCTGCTCAGCATATTATCCAGCATCGGGAGGTCTTACCCCCTACATGAAACGGAGGCAAATCATGTACTGTCTTGAGGAATTCTTCACGTGACCTATAAGCGTTTCATCAGGTGTTTCGATCACATGATTGCGAAAAGGAGCCCGTTGGCGAAACGAAACGGCCCTCCGCGCGGCCGCTGCGGCGGGACGGGGCGCTACCAGAGCATGTAGGCGTGCAGCTCTTCCTTCGTCTTGATGCCCAGCTTGCGGTACACGCTGGACAGGTACTTCCCCACGGTGTTGGACGACAGCCCCATGTGATCGGCGATCTGCTGGTAGCTCCATCCGCGATCGGCCAGCATGGCGGCGGTGAACTCCGTGGTGGTGAGGTCGTCGGCCACCGGGTGCCCGGTGTCGGGGTTGTGCACCTTCCTCCAGCCGCTGCTGAAGCGGTAGGTAATGGCGATGACGCGCTCGTAGTCCTCAGGGCTGCGGGTGCGCAGCTCGGCCTCGATCAGCCCCTGCAGCAGGCCGTGGTGCTCGCCGAACGCCTCGATCAGGTCGTCCGGCCCCGCTATCCCCCACGCTCGCCAGAAGTGCTCGCGGGCCTCTTCCGTCCGCTTCGCGTTCATGGCGCAGACGGCGGCCATCACGTGCAGGTAGACCGCCGGGATGGGGTACAGCCTGTCGCACCACGCCAGCGCGGTTTCGACGGACCCCAGCGCGCGCTCGTAGTCTTTCTCCAGGTAGGCTTGGTGGGCCAGGATGTAGCAGGCGTACTGCTTCAGGCCGTCGGGCAGGCAGCGCAGGCTGTCGCGCAGCGGCGGGATGTCCTGGTAGGGCAGGTGGAGCAGCACGCTCGCCATCGCGGCGGCGAAGACGCAGGCGGCTTTCGTGGAGCCCTCCATCTCCCGGCTCTTGAGGGGCTCGAGCGTCTCGCGGATGCCCTCAAAGGCAAACCGCGCCGAGTTGATGCGGCCCAGGCTCAGGTTGGCGAACCCGTACACGATGGCGGCGGTCAGCCTCTTCTTGAGGCCGCCGCGCCGCAGGTACGGCTCCGCGGCCTCCGCCGCCTCCTCCGCCCGGCCGCTGAAGTAGTAGAACTCCGCCCAGGCGAGGGGCTGGCTCGCCTCGGGGAGGCGCGCGATGAACTCCTCGCAGCGCCCCAGGGGGAAGGCGCTCGCGGTCAGCGGCATGAAGGGCTCCGCTTCGACGAGGGGCCGCAAGGCCTCCGCGCCCTCCGACGCCTCGGGCCTCTCCGCGTCGGCGGGGATGAGCCACGACCGACCCTCGCGCCGCGCCGTCGGCACCTGGCCCTCCCGGCACAGCTGCTGCACGCGGCGCGCTGTCATACCCCACTTCCGCGCCGCCTCCTTGGTTGAAAGGTAGGTCGCGTCCTCCATCGCTATTCCTGCAACACCTTGCCGCGCAGGACGACGGCGCGCACGTCGAGCGTCTCCTTGTCCAGCAGGACGGCGTCGGCCACCTTGCCGGGTTCGAGGCTGCCGCGCTCGGCGTCCAGGCCGAGGGCGCGGGCGGGGTTCGCGGAGGCGGCCTTCACGGCGCTCGCCAGCGGGATGCCCATGTCGCGCACGGCCACGGTCAGGCAGCGCATGAGGTCGCTCACCGAGCCCGCGAGCGCGCCGTTGTCGATGGTGGCCACAGGGCCGCGCACCGTGACGTCCTGGCCGCCCAGGTCGTAGGTGCCGTCCTTAAGGCCGGCGGCGCGCAGCGTGTCGCTGATGAGGATCATGCGGTCGTCGCCGAACAGCTGGAAGGCCAGGCGCACCATGGCGGGATGGATGTGCACGCCGTCGGCGATGATCTCGGCCGTCACCTCACCGTGCTCGACGGCGGCGGGGATGGGACCGGGCTTGCGGTGGTGCATGGGGTCCATGGCGTTGTACAGGTGCGTGAGCTGGCGCGCGCCCAGCTCGAAGGCGCGAGCGGCCGTGTCGTAGTCGGTGCAGGTGTGCGCGAGCGAGATGCGCACCTCGCTCGCCATCTCGCGGATGAACTCCTCGGCGCCCGGCTCCTCCGGCGCGATGTCCACGAGCTTGAACAGGCCGCCGGCGGCCTTTTGCAGGCGGCGGAACTCCTCGGCGGAGGGGTTGCGCACGTAGTCGGGGTTCTGCGCGCCCACCTTGCTCGGTGAGATGAAGGGGCCCTCCATGTTGATGCCCACGAGCGCCGCCTCGTTCGCGGCCGGCTCGTAGGCCGCCGCGGCCTGCGCCGCGCGCGTCAGGACGTCCTCGGGCAGCGTCATCGTGGCCGGACACATGGCCGTGACGCCGCGCGAGGCCTCGTAGGCGCCCATCTTGTGCAGACCGTCCAGGTCGCCGTCGCTGATGTCGGCGCCCGCGCTGCCGTGGAAGTGCAGGTCCACGAGGCCCGGAATCACATAGCAGCCGGCCGCATCGATCGCCTCGCCGCCCTCCACGCGCGCGGCTTCCTCCACGAAGCGGCCGTCCGCCGCGTACACATCGCGCTCGACGAACCCTTCGCCGTCGAACACGCTTCCGTTGACGATGCGCATAAGTCGCTCTCCTTCCGAACTGCCTCAAGCAGGTGATTTTCGCAGGGACATTATAGCGCCTCATCGGCTTTCTTTCGCCGACTGCTGCGGAAGGTTGGCGACGATTCGTCCCTTCTTCGCGAAATCGAGGGTCGAACTGCACGGAAATCGCCGCCCTGAAGCTCTGAAGGAGCCTGCGAGGCCCTTTAAAGCGACCCAGCATCACCACTTGATGCGTTTGCCCAGGTCGCGAAACGCAATGTTCGTCCACGCCGGCCCTGCGAGCTTCAGGGCGGCGATTTCCGTGCATCCGAGGAGCGAAATCCTTGAAGGACACCAGGTACACCGAGGCGCGCCCGCCGCAATCCGGCCCCTTGCCGTCAGCGGCATTTCGCCCTCGGTTGCGGTATCATCCTCGGTGACCATGCTTCGAAGGGGACGGGGAAGGCTGTGGGAGGAAAACGCAAAAGCTCGTATACCTGGACGTCGTTCGGATTCATCGTGCTCGTACTCGTATACCAGCGCGTCTACAGCTTCTACACCACCATCTCGATGGATTACCAGGTGATCATCGGCTTCGCCTCCGCCGCCGCCTGGATCGTGCTGCTCGCTCTCAGCCGACTCGGAAGAGAACGGCCCGGGCTCTACTTCATCTGCTCGCTTGCTTTGCTCGTGGCGGCGTTCGGCACGCAGGAGGCGTACGTGGTGCTGTTCGATCAGGGAGTGGAGAACGATGTCCTCCTACTGCTTTCTTCCGCGTTGTTCTCATGCGGGTTTGCTCTATACTGCCGGCTGTGGCTGCTTGTCTACCAGGGGAAGTCCCTGCAGAGCACACTCATCTACCTTTCTGGTTCCTCCGCCCTTTCAGCTGTCGTCGCCTGTCTGCCGCCGCTCGTGCTCGGGTCTTCCTCGGCGGGCGGCGCTACCGCGTTTGCCATTCGCCTTGCCGTGGTGGCCGCATCGTTTTGGTGCCTGAGGAAAGAGCTCCACGCGGGCGCTGCGGAAGAGGATGCGCTATCCGAGTCTGCGGCGGCGCCCGCACGCGAGGTCTGGAGCGCCGTCAAGCTGGTGGTCATCGCCGCGTTCGCCGCCCGCTTTGTACAGGGACTGCTCGTCATGAATGAAGTCGGCTACCGCGACTACGGCGCCTACGCGCTCCTCATCGCCTCGCCGCTCGTGTCCGCAGCCGTGATCGTGCTCGCCCGAAGGCTCGGCTCGCGCTCCGGTTTCATCTCGTCGCTCTATTGGGTGCTCGCCACCTGCTCGATCGTCGTGCTGCTCGTGGTGGCCGCCGTATCCGACAGCTCCATCAGCTTTCTCTGGGTGCTGCTGTTCGCCGTGTACGCCCAGATCGATGTGGCCTTCATGGGCATCCTCGCCTCGGTGCGCTCGGTGTTCGGCTCTTCGTTCATCGGCCTGACATGCGTCCTCTTTTGCGCGAAGGACTTCGTGTTCGCCCTCGGACGCATGATGCGCGATGCCGTCGACGTGCCCACCGGATGCCTGATCTGCGTCATCGTGCTGTTGGCCGTGACGGTGTTCGAGTTTGTGGTCTACCTGCTGCAAACCCTCAAGAACTCCCACGAAAGCGATGAGCCCTCCTCCATCCCCGCAGCCCTCTGCGCCTCTATCGCCGCCCGCTACGACCTCACCCCGCGTGAGAGCGAGGTGCTTTACGCGCTTTTGCAGGGCCGCAGCTACACGAACATCGGGCATCGGCTCTTCATCTCGAAGTCAACCGTGAAGACGCACGCGAACCACATCTACGCCAAGATGGGCGTGGGCACCCGCGACGAGCTTATCGACCTTCTCGAACCCCGTCCCGCTGAACTGGGACGATAACAATATCAACCTTTTGAGCGACCCTTCGCAGGAGCAAATCGAGCCATTGAGCAATGGCGGATCCCCTTCTTTCGTCCTACGGTGGCCCCAGGTGCCGCACGAGGTGCCGACAAGGAGAACGGAAGAAGGGAGATAGTCATGACCGCATCGAACGCAGGTTTGACGAGAAGGGGATTTCTCACCGGAGCCGCCGCAACCGCCGCGAGCGGGCTTCTGGCAGGAGGAATGCTGACTGGATGCGCCCCGCAGGAGAAGGCGCCCGTCGAGCAGGGAGGCGGCTCGAGCGCCGCGCCCGCAGCCGACGAGTCGATCGAGATCCGCCAAGCGCCGGCGAAGCTGAACCCCCAGGACGAGGGCTTCCGCGACAACACCACCGATTTCGCCACCCTGTTCTCGCCCGTGAAGATCGGGTCGCTCGAGCTTTCCAACCGCATGGTGAAATCGGCCGCCGGCTCCGACACGCAGAACAACGAGGAGGAGATCGTCGCCTACTACCGCAGCTTCGCGCAGGGCGGCATCGACCTGGTGTGGATGGAGGATTGCGCCGACAAGTACGAGCACTTCCCCAACGCGCGCGCCCGCTCCGTCGACGAGATCCCGTTCCAGCGCATCGCCGACGCCATCCACGAGGAGGGCGCCTACGTGGGCTACCAGATCTCGTGCATGGGCATCGCATTCAGCGGCACGCAGAAGGACGGGTCGGGCCAGTTCGCCTCGGCCGTGGCAGGCGACTTGACGCGCGAGGAGATCGACCTCGTCATCGCCGACACCGTGGCGGCCGCCAAGATGCTGAAGGAGCGGGGCTTCGATGCCGTGGAGATCAACGCGGCCGGCAACAACCTGGGGCAGTCGTTCTTCTCGCGCATGCGCAATCACCGCGACGACGAGTATGGCCCGCAGTCGTTCGAGAACCGCGCCCGCCTCGTCTGCGACATGATTGAAGGCATCAAGAAGGAGTGCGGCACCGATTTCGTCGTGCAGGTGCTCATCAACGGCATCGAGGAGAACGACCAGACGCTCGGCGACAGCTCGCTCATGACCACCGTCGAGGAGAACCTTGAGATCGCGAAGATGCTGGAAGCCGCCGGCGCGGACGCCCTGCACGTACGCCTCGGGCCGCTAGGAATGCACGTCTGCCAGTTCGCGTCGGATCTGTACTTCACCGGCTACGGCATCGACGGCACCACCGCCTACGGCACCCAGTTCGACTTCTCGCGTCATTGGGAAGGCAAGCTGATCAGCGACCATTCCGGCTGCGGCATGATGCTCGACGTGGCGCGCGAGTTCAAGGAGGCCGTGTCCATCCCCATCGGCACCGTCACGTATATGGACCCTGCGCACGCCCCCGATTACTTCGAGGCCGCGCTCGACGAGGGCAAGGTGGACTTCCTGCTGATGAACCGCCCGCTCACCGTGGATCCGCAGTATCCGGTCAAGCTCAAGGAAGGCCGCCTCGACGAGATCGCGCCGTGCACGCGCTGCCTGCACTGCCACTTCGACTACGGCGAGGACGGCAAGACCTACGAGCACTGCCGCGTCAACGCCTGCACGCAGCGCGCCTTCCGCGACGCCATGCCCGAAGGATTCGACCTCCCGCCTGCGAGCGGCTCGAAGAACGTCATGGTGATCGGCGGCGGCCCCGCCGGCATGGAGGCCGCCCGCATCGCGGCGCTGCGCGGACATGCGGTCACGCTGTACGAGAAGAGCGGCGCCGTGGGCGGGCTGCTCGACTTCGCGCACGCCGTGAAGGGCCCGCACGAGAACCTGGACGACCTGCGCGCCTACCTCGCGCGCCAGCTAGAGCTGACCGGTGTGAACGTGGTCACCGGCAAAGAGGTGGACGCGGCGTTCATTTCCGAGCAGAAGCCCGACGCGGTGGTGGTGGCCGTGGGTGGCCTGCGCGACACGCTCGGACTGACCGAGACGGCCGGCACGAAGGTGGTCGCGCTGCCCGACTTCCTCACCGCCGACATCGGCGACAAGGTGGCCATCGTCGGATCGAACGCGCAGGCGGTGGACACCGCGCTGTACCTGATGGCCCAGGGCAAGCACGTGACCATGATCACGCCCGATGCCATGGAGGCCTTCGACAAAGGCCAGTCGAACTGGGTGAAGACCTTCGTGAAGCCCGCCCTCCTCGCCCGCGGCATGCGCGTGTGGCCGCAGGCGAAGATTGCCTCGGTGGGCGACGGCGAGATCACGTTCACCGGCGAGACGGGCGCGGAGATTACCATCGCATGCGACACCGTCATCGAGGCCATGGACATGCTGCCGAACGCCTCGCTCGCCGACGGGTTGTCCGGCATCGAGGCGCACGTAGTGGGCGACGCCGCCAAGCCGTGGAACATCGCCGAAGCCATCGCCGCCGGCAACCTGGCGGGCCGCGCGCTCTGACGAATCAGGGAGGGGACCGCAAGACGTGACCCCCTCCCCCCGGGTTGCGCATGGGGCGGCATCTTTTACCAAGATGCCGCCCTGCTTTTCGCTCGAGGCAGTCCCGTGCGCCTCATTCGCCGATTTCTGGGCAAAAATTGCGGTAAAGGGACGCCGCAGGCTATCCCGAAAGGGCTTTCGGCACCTGAGCGCGAACCCTTGGAATTCGACTCCTCGCCGACCAGCGGAAACGCCGACGCTGCTTTCCAGACATGCGGCAAAGCGGAACTTTACCGCAAATTCTGCTCAAAAAACGGCGATTCCGTCGCACCGGCCCTTAGCGAAGGGCCGGTGCCGTCGTCCTTACAGCATCACCATGGCCGCGGTGAGCACGACCACGCTCGCTAGGCCGATGACGATGATGGGCTTCACGGCCCACTTCAGCCAGGTGCCGTACTCCACCTTGGCCATCATCAGGCCGGGCAGGAACGCCGCCGTGGGGCTGAACAGGTTCGCAAGGCCGTTCGCCGCTACGAAGATCATCACCATGACGTCGGGCGAGAACCCGAGCGACGTGGCGAGCGAGCCCATGATGGGCATGGAAAGCGTCGCCAGCGCCGAGGTGGACGTGATGATGAACGAGAGCCCCAGGAAGATGAGGTAGCACACCGGCGCGAACACGAAGGCGCTCGAGCCCGCGAGCAGATGCGAGGCGTTGTCGAGGATCATGACGTCGAGGTGCGTCGCGGCCATGAGGATGGAGATGGCGCGCGCGAGGCCCACGACCAGCGCCACGCCCACCATGTCGGCGGCGCCGTCGATCCACGCGTCCACGATCTGGCGCTCGGACATGCGCGCCACCACGCCGATGACGATGGACATGACGAGGAACCACACCGACGCGTCCTTGAAGTACCACTCGCCCAGAGGCGCGCCCGTCACCCATGCGCTCCACGGCAGCACCGTCCACGCCTCGGCGGCCTCGTCGTACACGCCGCCCAGCGTGAAGATATCCACGCCGAAGCTCTGCCACGGGATGAACCCGATGATCATGATCAAAAACGACAGGCCGAACAGCGCGAGCGCGACGGCCTGCGTGCGCGTCATGGCCGGCGTCGATTCGCCCTCCTGGGCCTTCTCGCCCTTCTGCGCCTCGGTGCCGAACGCCTGCTGCATGGCTTTCTGCTCCTGCAGCGACAGGATGGTGGAGCCCTTCTCCGCCTTCACCTTGCGCGCGTAGCGCATGACGAAGAACACCGCCAGCGCGTAGGAGGCCGCCAGAAGCACGAGGCCCAGCACGATGCTGACGCCCGGGTTGGCCTCGATGCCCACGCCCTTGAGCGTGTCGATGGCCACGCCGTTGGCGAACGGGTTCACCGTGGAGCCGAGGCAGCCCACGCCGGCGCCCAAGAGCACGGTGGCCACGGCCACCATCGTGTCGAAGCCGGCCGCCACCATGGTGAGCGAGAGCAGCGCGTAGAACGGCACGGCCTCCTCGCAGAAGCCGTACGAGCTGCCGAGCAGCGCGAAGATGGCCATGATGATGGGGATGAGCAGCAGCTCGTGGCCGTGCATCTTGCGCACGAGCGCCGTGATGCCGGCGTCGAGCGCGCCGATCTTCGTGACCATCCCCAAGCAGCCGCCGAGGATGAGCAGGAAGAACGAGATCTCGGCCGCATCGATCAGGCCCTCCACCGACGAATCGAGGATCTCGGGCAGCGTGGCGGCCGTCACCTGCGGCGTGATGAACGAGCACACCACGGTGGCCAAGCCCACGATGATGATGATGATGAACAGGATGCTGTAGGAGGACAGCGGCTCGCGCTGCTTCTTCTCCTTCTTGACCGCTTCGTCAGGCATTGGATCCCCCTTCTCCCAGGAAAAGGCCGCGCGGGATGAAAGATCCCCGGCCAGGAGAAAGTATAGAACAGGGCGCGCGGACACCGGAGCATGCAGCGCTCATTGAATCACCCGTTGAACCCCCAGTCGCCGGCCGCGCCGGCCCTCCCCCGGCGCGGCCGCTCCTTCGCGGCGCGCTTTACGCCAGGTCGCGGCAGAGCTCGCCGGCGGCAGGGTCCACGATGACGGTGGCGTTGGGATGGAACTGCAGGATGGAGGCCGGCACCTGCGGGGTGACCGGGCCGAAGAACGCCTTCTTCACGATGTCGGCCTTGTGGGCGCCCTCCACCACCACGAGCACGCTGCGTGCGGCCATGATGGTGCCGATGCCCATGGTGTAGGCCTGGCGCGGCACGTCCTCGACGCGGTCGAACAGGCGGCTGTTGGCCTGGATGGTGCTCTCGGTGAGGTCGACGCAGTGCGTGGCCGCAGGGAACGTGTCCTCCGGCTCGTTGAAGCCGATGTGGCCGTTCGGCCCGAGGCCCAGAAGCTGCAGGTCGATGCCGCCCGCACGCTCGATGGCCTCCTCGTAGGCCGCGCACACGGCGTCGGCATCCGGGTTGAACCCTTCGGGCACGTGCGTGCGCGCTTGGTCGATGTCAACGTGGTCGAACAGGTGCTTCTTCATGAAGTAACGGTAGCTCTGGTCGTGCTCGGGCGCGAGGCCGCGGTACTCGTCCAGGTTGAACGTGGTCACGTCGGCGAAGCTGATCTTGCCGGCCGCGCAGTCCTCCACGAGGCACGCGTACAGGCCGATGGGCGTCGTGCCCGTGGCCAGGCCCAGCACGCAGGACGGGTCGGCCTCAACCTGCATGGCGATGCGGTCGGCAGCCTTGCGGCTCATGTCCTCCGCGCTCTCGGCGATGATGAATTCCATGGGACCTCTCTTCTCTTTCGGCTTACAGTCTATGTCCAGAATTGGGCGGTCTCAAGGATGTCTTGATACGCCCAAGAGTACACGTCGGAGTACCAGCCCGTCTCGGGCACGAAGCACAGCAGCACGCTGTACAGCACCGAGACGGCCACCAGCGCGAGCAGCACCTTCATCAGCAGCGTCTGCGTCGTGGAGCCGGGAGCGAGGTTCTCGTTCACGACGAACGCGAGCAGCACCACGGCCGCCAGGAACATGAAGCTGAAGTCGGCGAAGTAGCGCTGCAGGATGCCCGCCATCTCCGCGTCGGCGAGCGCCACTATCACGCCGCCGATCAGCAGCACGATGATGACGCCGGCGATGGTGCGGGTGGAGCGCTGGCTGAACCGCAGCTTCAGGATGCGCTTGGCGAACGGGAGGATCCACAGCACCGGCAGGCACGCGAGGATGCCGCCGAACGTGGCCTCCTTGATGGTCTGCCCCATGTAGGTGGTGTCGAACGGCGCCGCCTGCAGAAAGGGGAACACGCCGGTGGCGCTCGGCGGCTGGAGGAAGTACGCGAACAGCGCCGGCGCGAGGCGGCCGACGTTCCAGCCGCGCTTGGTCATGTCGTTCACCGTGAGGTTGTAGTTGGCCCCGAAGTCGGTGACCGAGCCGAAGCGCGCCTTGTTGTACCACATGAGCCCCGCAGCCACCACGAGGTAGGGCGCGGCGAGGCAGGCGAACTCGCGCGCGCCGCGCGGCGTGAGCAGGCGGCGCTTCGTGATGTAGACCCGCCAGAACAGCGGGAACGCCAGAAGCGAGAGCACCAGCAGCTGCGGGCGGCACCCCGCCACGAGCGCCATGCAGAGCGATCCCGCCAGATACCACTTCTCCGGGCGCGACGACGCGCGGCCCTTCATCCAGAAGTACAGCCCCCACACCGAGAACGCGAGCCCGAGCGCGATGGGCAGCGAGTAGAACGTGGGGAACTTCAGCAGGTAGAGCACCCCGCAGCACATGACGAGCGGTATCTGCAGAAGCAGGTAGAGCCCCAGGCTCACGCGTTTGAAGTGGTAGCGCGCGAACCGGTCGAGCAGCGCCGAGCACCCCAGCACGAACGCGAGCACGGAGAGCAGCACGCCGATGGCCGTGGGGAAGTTCGCCCCCGTGAGCAGGAAGAACGGCAGGTAGAATAGCAGCACCGGCACCACGCCGAAGTACACGTAGTAGTGCCCGTCGTGGTAGGCCACGTCGAAGAGGTAGGCCTCCCCCGTCTCCTTCTGCGCCTCGTCGCGCGCGCCCTTGTCGTAGGGGTCGGCCATGTCCTGGAGCCACTGCGGCGGCTCCTCCTCCAGGTAGAGCTGCCCGTGGGCCATCGCCTTGGCCAGCTCGGCGTACTGCTGGGCGTTGTCGCCGCCCACCTCGAAGGTGTTCACGATGCTCGAGCCGTCCCACGAGCCGTTGTTGTAGTCCTTCGTCGCCACGCCCACCAGGTTCGATCCCATGAACAGATACGAGCTGATCAGGCACATCTCGATAGCCACGGCCACGATGATGGCGGCCTTCGACTTGCGGGGCTCGTCCACGATGCCGATGCGGTAGATGGCCGAGCGCGGCCGGAACGCGAACACGAGCGCGAGCAGCCCGAGGGTGGCGGCGAAGCGCGTCATGTTGAAGTCGAACGGATGGTGCGCGTTCAGGGTGACGCTTTTGAGCTTGATGGGATAGCTCACGTCCTCGCCGGCGATGTCGATGCGCAGGCTGCCCACCAAACCGGCGGTGTTGAGGTTGATGTACTCGCTTTGGCCGGACATCGTGGACACGTTCACGTCGGGCACGCCGCGCGTGTACTCGGTGGAGTCGAAGTAGGTGTGGTGCGCCTCGTCGGTGAAGTGGATGTTGACGGTGAGTTCTTGGGCAGGCTGCTCATGGTCGAAGTCGAGGCGGACGTTGTGCACCTCGGTGTTGAGGTTGGAGAACTCGAGCGTGTGGTTGACGGCCGTGAGTTTGTACTGGCCGTCGGCCGTCTCCTGCAGGGTGAGCTTGTCGTTCAGGTTGATGGTGTTGTAGCCCGCCGACAGGAAGAAGTTCATGTTGAAGACGAACGCCTCCAGCAGAAGCGCGACGACGAGCAGGACGATCCCGCTCTTCACGAAGTGCCGCACCGCAGGCCGATGAGCCGCCATGAAGCGCCCGTAGACGTAGCTTATGTTGCTTCTTACGGTTGGCATAGTGGTTAAGGATTATAGAGGAAAAAGGGAAGGATGGGGCAGATCAGGCCCCATCCTTCGGCAACGCACAGGAAATGTTCGCGCCCTGCTCTTACAGGCCGAGCGCCTGCTTGACGTCGGCGTACACCACGTTCGGGTCGCGGTCGCCGTCGATGGAGACGAGCAGGTCGCAGCCGCGATAGTAGTCGATGAGCGGTGCCGTGGACTTCTCGTACACGTCGAGGCGGTTGCGCACTGTGGCCTCGTTGTCGTCATCGCGCTGGTACATCTCGCCGCCGCACTTCGGGCAGACGGCATCGGCGGCGCTGCCGATGTAGCCGCAGTCGCGGCACATGCGGCGCGACGTGAGGCGCTTGACGATGACCTCGGAGTCGACGTCGATCAGAAGCGCCGCGTCGAGCGGGCGGCCGAGCTTCGAGAGCTCCGCGTCGAGCGCCACGGCCTGGGCGGACGTGCGCGGGAAGCCGTCGAGGATGAAGCCCCTCTCCGTATCCGGATCCTGGAGGCGCTCGGTGACCAGTCCGATGATGACGCCGTCGGGCACGAGGTCGCCCGCGTCCATGTAGGACTTCGCCTTCTTGCCCAGCTCCGTTCCGGCCTTCACGGCGGCGCGCAGCATGTCGCCCGTCGAGATGTGCGGCGTGCCGAACTCCTCGACCAGCTTGTCCGCCTGCGTGCCCTTGCCCGCGCCCGGCGCCCCCAACAACACGATGTTCATGAGTGATTTCCTTTCGACATACTATCGATGCGGCGTATTGTACCAAAGCCCTGCCCCGCCCGCGCATATTTCAACAGAAAGACAGCCCCGACAGGCAGACGGTGCACAAGATTTGCGCTTGTGCGAGCTGTTTACTTCGGCTAACTCGCGAAAAGGGCCGATCGATTTCTACGACCAGGCACAATGCGCGCAAGATGCGCCGAAATGCAAGTTAGCCAAAACAAACAGCTCGCACAAACGTCAATTCCATGCAGAATGCGAAGCATCCCTTCGTCTGAGCGAAGCAAACGCAGTGAGCGCAGTGGAAGGACCCCGCGCGGCGTCAGCAGGAAGACATCCAGTTGGCACCGCAGGGGATCCTTCGGCTTCGGCCTCCGCTCAGACATGATGCACGGCCCGTCCGCTCAGGACGCGCGGCGCGCTTTTCCCAATCGACGGCGGCGGATGAGGGCGGCGGCAAGGGCGTAGAGGGCAGCACCCGCGGTGGCGGATGCCAGGGCTACAGCCCACCAGGCGCTCAAAAACGCATTCAGGCCGGTACGACCAAACGTCACCGCCAGCGTGTGGTCGCCCGTGGCGGGCAGCGCGTACACGCCGTTCTCGTTGGGTTCAGCGACCTGGCCGTCCACCATAAGGCCCGAGAATTCCCAGCCGCCCAGAGGCAGACCGAGGAAATCCCAGCCGGCGGGCTCGAACGTGACACCCAAGGCGCCGTCCGCACCTTCCATGAGCACCATGGTGCCGCCAGCCAACTTGAAGGCGAGCGTACGGCTTCCACCGTGAAGCGCCACGGGATTCTCTTCGACGTCCTCAGGCTCTTCCGGGACGGGCGTTTCGTCAGGCGCATCGGCGGGCACGTCTGACGCGACGGCGCCGTTCGACAGGTACACGTACTCCGTCACCGTGCCGCCGCCCGACGGCGGCTGCGGCGCGGGCGCGGGTGCGGGCGTCGGCTTCGCCTCGGGCTCCGGTTCAGGCTCAGGCTCCAACGCAGGAGCGGGCGTCACGCTCGCCGAGGCCTCGGTCTGCGCCTGCGCTACAGCGCCGTCCACATCGCGATACGACACGGTGATGGTGGCCGTGTAGTCACCTGCGGCAAGGCCGCTCGCAGGCCGCACGAGCCAGGTATCGATCGCGTCGCCCGCATCCACCACGGCCCCCTCGCCGAACACCGCGAACGCCTCCGAAGAACTCGCCACCGACAGGATGTCGGTAGGCAGCGTGCCCTCGTTCGCCACCACGAGAGGCTGCGCCTCCGGCCGCGCACCCTCTTGGAAGTCGCCGAACGCAGGGGCCTGCACCGACAGCGCATGCGTACCCACGCTCCACTTCGCTACCAGGCGCACGTCGCCCGTGTCGTCGGGCGCGATACCCTCCTTCGGCCGCGCTTCGTCTCCGTCCACGAACCAACCCTCAAACGTGCTGTCCGAGCGCGTGGGTACCGGGAACAAGAACTCGCCGCCTGCAGCGTAGTGCGCGGGCGCCGCTTCCGAGAACACGCCGCCGCCCAGGTCATACGCAATGGTGTAGCCCGCCGGCTCCCACACCGCAACAAGCTCCACAGTGGCCGCGAGCACCGGATACGACGCCCCAGCCGCGTACACCCCCTCGCCGTCGTTCCAGCCAGCGAACACCTGGCCCGCCAGCACGGGCGCGCCGGGCATCACCGCGTAGTCGCCGTACTTCACGGCGATATCCTCTGGCGCGGGCACGCCGCCCGCCGCATCGAAGCTCACCACGGCGTCGATGCCCTTCCACTGGGCCGTGACCACCGTGTTGCCCTCGGGCATGACGAACTCCTGCCCCGCCGCGTACAGCCGCCCATCGCCCGCAAGCCAGCCGAGGAACTCGTAGCCCTCCCGTTCCGGAGCCGCCGGGCACGCCTGGGTCGACCCCGCAGCGCCCGACACCTGCTGCACACCCGGGGCGCCGCCGTTGCCGCCGAACACCACCGTGTACGTGCCTATCTCGTTCCACACCGCCGTAAGCACCAGGTCGGCCGCCGGCATGGTGGCCGCGTCGCCCGGCTGGTACACGGCGCTGTCGGCCGAGCTGCGCCACCCGCCGAACGCGAACCCATCGCGCACGGGAGCCTGAGCGGCAATCGGCACCTGCTCGCCCGCGCGGTAGCGCGCGTTGTCGTGCGCGTCGCCCGTGCCACCAGCCAGGTCGTACGCCACGCCGAAGTCATCCGCCACCGACCACTGCGCCGTCAACGCCACCTGCGCGCCCTCCCCTTCCAGCGGCGGCACCGCGTACTCCTCCCCCGGCTGCCAAAGCGTGCCCTGCCCGTCCTGCCAGCCTAGGAACACGGCCGCCTTCCGCACGGGCGCCTCGGCGGGCAGCGCCACCGCAGCGCCGCTTTCCACCGGCCGGTCGCTGAAGTCCCCTTCGCCCGCCAGACCGCCATCCAGGTTGAAGCACAGCGTGCCGGCCAGCGCCTGCCATGTGGCCGCGAGCGTCACGTCGCGGGCGGGCATGGCAAACGTCGTGCTCACCGGCGTGTCGTCCAAGACCCATCCGCCAAACAGGTAGCCCTCGCGCGCCGGTTCCCCCGCAGCCACGGCCACGGCATCGCCCGCATGGTGAACGTCGTCGTCGCGCACGTCGCCCGTGCCCCCGGCCAGGTCGTACGCCACGCGGTAGTCCAGCACGCGCCACTGGGCCGTAAACGTTTCGTCCTGCGTGCCCACAACATAGGGCGACCCGTCCGCGAGCACCGCGCCGCTCTCCCCGCTCTTCCACCCCAAAAACTCGCGACCCTCCCACACCGGCGCGGCGGGAAGCTCCACTGCATCGCCCGCCTTGCCGACAATCGGCTGCGGCGCGGGCGAAGAGGGCGTCCCGTCCATGTCGAAGGCCAGGCGATACTCTTCGGCTTCCCACACGGCCGTCAAGCGCACATCGGTTGTGCCGATGGGCACGCTATCGCCTTCGCGGTACACCGTGCCCCCTTCGTCGGTCCAGCCGCCGAACGCGAAGCCCGGCCGCACGGGAACGCCCGCCGCTACCGGCGCGCGGTCGCCCACGCGGTAGGCCGTCGTATCCGCGAAGCTTCCCGTGCCGCCCGCCAGGTCGTACGCCACAAAGTAGCCCTTCGCCGTCCAGGTGCCGGTCAGCTCCACCGCGCGGCTCGGCATGGTGAACGTGCGCTGCTGCGGGTCGTAATCGGGCGGGTAGGAACCCTGCGGCAGCCAGCCGCTGAACGTGTAGCCATCGGCGGCCAGGTCGGGCTGCATGGTTACCACCTGGCCGAACGCGCTTTCCTGCACCCGGTTGAAGGCGGGTTCGTCGGCGGGCTTCGACGCGCCGCCCGCAGAGGCGGTGCCGTAGCGCACCTCGTAGAGCACAGGCCGGTAGTACAGCCTCACCTCCAGCGACCCGTCACCCGCGATGGCCAACGCGTCGGGCGAGGCATTCGGATGCGCGCTCGACGCATAGGTGGTAAGCGTTCGGTCGAGCGCAAGGCCCTCGAACGGATGCTCCGAGAACGCGGCGGTCGCCCCCGTCTCCCCCATGAGCGTGTCCGCTACCGCCTCCGTCCACCCGCCGCCATCGGCCGGCGTACAATGCACCACTCGGAACGCCACGTCGACAGCCTCGTAGCGCGCGTACACCGTGGCATCGGCCTTAAAGCCGAACGACTCCACCCGGATGCCGCCCGCGCCCGCGTCGTCGAACCAGCCCGTGAACCGGTAGCCCGGCTGCGGCGTGGGCGCGGCTACGTCGGCCAGCGCCAACGACGTGCCCCAGGCGCGCGTCTGCGCCGTGGGCCCGCCCGTACCCGCGCCCATCGCGAAGGCGAGCGTATGCTCCACCGTGTGATACGCGGCACGGAACACCGCATCGCCCGTGGGAATCTGCGCGGACACCGCGCTCCACTCGAGCGGTGCCACGGAGCCGACGCTCACCGCCAGCCACCCCGCAAACGTCTTCCCTTCGCACTCGGGCGCGTCGACGGGGCTGCCGAACACCGAGGCGATGGGCTGCCCGTAGGGCACGTTGCCTGCAGCCAGGGGTGCGCCCGCGTCATCCTGGAACGTCACGCGGTGCGTCTCATCGGACCACACGGCCCAGAGCACCCGGTTCTCCGTCACCGTGAGCACCGGGTTGCCGCTGGCCGTCACATCGGCTATACGTTGATCGGCCAGCGCCTGGGAGCTGGCCCATCCCACGAAGTTGAAGCCCAGCCGCCGGGGCTCGGATACCGTGGACACATCCACGGTGCTGCCCGCTTGCACCTCCAGCGTGCGTCCGCCCAGCCCGCCGTTCGCGTTGAACTCCACTGTCTTCATATCCGCGGCCCACTGCGCCAGATACACCGTATCCTCCACGATGGGCGTAGCCGCCACATCCTGCGGAGCCACCTCCCGGCCCGTGCTCACGTTCAGCCAACCTTCCAGCGTGTAGCCCACCCGCTTCGCCGTCACCGCGCGCGGGACGTCGCCATGCTCCACCATCTGCACGGCGTCGCCCGTCTCCAGCGTGCCGCCGTTCACCTCGAATGACACCGTGTAGGGGTCGTCCTCGAACTGGGCCTCAAACACCACGTCGCCCGTGAGCACCTTCTTGTTGGCGAACAGCTGAGCATCGGTGTACAGCGTATTCCGCGGGAAGTTGGGGTCGCCGCTTTCCGCCACGCGCCACGCGCTGAACTTCCTGCCCTCCGGCGACGTGACCACCGGATGCGCGATAGGCAGCATGGAAAGCTTGTCCACCTTCGGCACCGTGTAGGATGCCTGCGACCCCGCGCCGTCGAATTCCCTGAATGTGGTAACAACCGATTCGCCCTTCCAGATGGCCACGTAGGTGACATCGCCCGTCACCTGCTGGCGGCCCAGCTGCTCGGTGGACATAACGTCGAGCGCAGGCGCGTTCGCGTCGCTCCAGCCCTGGAACTCCAGCGGATCTAGCACAGGCTGGGCTATGGTGCGGCCCTGCGCGGCGATCTCTTGGCCGTAGGGGATGGTGAACTGCTGCGTCACCTGGCCGTTTGCCGTGCCGCCGTTATAGAACAGCGTCACCGTGTACTGGGCCTCCTTCCACACCGCCCAGTACGTCTTGCCGGCGGGCGCGTCGAACGCGAAGGAATCGGCCAGGCCGTCCCCGCCTTCGGGACGCCACACCACCTGGCCCGCGTCGGCCTGCTCCTTCGTTTCGGCCCAGCCGCCGAACACCGCACCCGCCTTCGCGGGCTTGGCTATCTTGGCGAAATCGATCGACGACAGGTAGGGCTGCGCGTAGCTGCGATGGCCCGTGCCGCCGCTGAAGGCGCCGCCGTTGCCATCGAACGTCACGTCCACATCGGCCGCACGCCACACCGCCGTGTAGGCGCGGTCGTCGCGCACCTCCTCCTCGCCGGCGCGCGCCGGCACGTACACGGCGCCCCCGCTTTCCCATCCGGCCAGCTCCCAGCCGGGCTTCACCGGCGCCGGCACGCCTCCGTGGTTGTCCGCCAGCTTGGTGTAGCGGTTCGCGTCGGGCCACACCACGTGGGCGCCGTCGCCGTTCACCTGCCCGCCTTCCAACTTGAAGGTGATGGCGTTGTGCTCGTAGACGATGTTGAGCCGCGCCCTCATAATGAACGCCTGGTCGGTGCCGCCGTCGCTGGCCGGGAAGCGGTAGTTGGGGTTCGCGGTGGTCACCCGCGCCTCCACGTCGTAGGCACCCACGTTCACAGGCGGATCGGCCGCGTTATAGACGGTGCCGTCCGCCCCGGTGTAGCGATAGGTCACCGACAACGCCGTGTCGATGCTCAGCAGCTGATAGGGGTCGCACGCCACCGCATGCGTCAGCCCGTCGTAGGAAGCCTCGGCGGTTGCAGGGAACGTTCCCCTGAGCGCGTCGGCCGCGTACACAGCATGGTTAACGGCGAAGGTGAGCGGAATAGAGCCCTCGTAGTTGCCCTTGAATGCCACGCGTGCCTGCGCCGTGCCCACGTTCATGTTGCCCAGGTACTCCACGTCGAAATCCACGCCCGCCGTCAGCTCCGTCAGCCCGTCGAGGGCGCGCACGTCCGGGGTGAGCGCCGAACCCGTGTAGACGAGCCCCCGCGAGCCCACGAAGGGATCACGCCAGTCGGCAGTGAGGCCTGCGGCCTTCCTCCGGATGACGAAGGGCACGGCGTCGCTCTCCAAGGCGTTGTACTGTTCCTGGCCGGAGCCGGGCGCGAACGTTGCCTTCACATAGTACGTGCCCGCATGGGCTGGCGGGGTGCCTATCCCCAGCGCGCCCTGAGCCTCCGTGGTCTTCTGCAGACACGCGGCGTCCACGTAGTACGTGTAGGCCACGTTCGCCTCGCGCTCGCCGTTGAGCACCACGCTGGTGGCGTAGGGATCGGTGAACGTGACCAGCGGGCGGCCGTTCGCGGCGAGCGCCTGCTGCGGCCGGCCGTTGTAGACGACCGCCTGCGCGTCGCCGTACACGATGGCAGGCACGAGGCCCGTGATATCGGCTCTGAGCACTGGCGCCGAAGAAGGCGGCAGGTAGTTGTTCGAGCGCTCGCCCGAGAGCCCGGCGGCCGACACGTCCACCTCCACCGGCTTGTCCGTGCCGCAGGCAGCGCTCTCGAACTGCCCGCGCGACACGTCGGCGTTCAGCACGTCCACCTGTGTGGCATCGGCCTCTATCACCCCGTCGAGCGCCAGCGCGCCGCTCACCGCGGCGTCGGTAGTGCCGTCGTATTCCCTGCTTTGCGCGGAGAGCGCCTGGGCGTCCCATGCCAGCCGCCGCTGCCGCACGGATAAGGGCTTGCTGATGGGCACCGTGGCGCCGTTCTCCACCAACCGCAGCGTGATGGCGGCCTCGTAGTCGCCGGCATCCACGGGCGGCTCTTCGGTGGGCACATCGGAGGAGCCCAAGCGCGAGTACGCGATGCGCTCCACCTCCACGCCCTCGATACCGTCGGGCACCAGGTAGGGTTTCGGCTGGCCGTCGTAAGTGAACGACTGGCTGTACATATCGGGCAGCACCACTACGCGGTTCTCCAAGTGGATATCGCCCACCTCGTGGCTGGGCACGGTGAACGTGAACGTGCGCGCCTCGTCCACCGCGCCGCCGCGCACCGTCTGCACGGTGTACGATTCCGCCAGCGAAAGATCCGCGCTGCTCACCGACACGATATGCACCCCGCTTGCGGCCGCTGTGCCCTTCAGCGTAACGCGCATCGTCACCGTTGTGCAGAAGGGAGCGGGACTCGGTGGATCGTAGGCAACCGACGCCTCAAGGCCATTCGCCGTTGCGGGAGGGGGCGTGTTGTAGGCGTAGGAAAGCTGCCCCCACACCGCGTACAGCACAACCGTGGCCCCCTCGACTTTCGTGAGGTTCTTCACCGTTTGGGCGTCGGCGTACTGGGCCGTCGCGGCCGAAGGCGACGTGCTCCATCCCAAAAACTCATACCCCTCGCGCGTGAACCGGTTCGGAGAGAGAGCCTGCTCGGCATCGTAGATGAACGCCTGGTCGGCCATCGTGCCGCCCTCGGCGCCGTTGCCGTCGAAGCGCACGGTAGAGGGATTCGGCTCCCATACGGCATAGCGGTTGACGGTGGCGTTGAGGGTGGAGGTCAGATTGCGGTACGTCTCCCCCACCTTCCACTTCGCCGAGGTTCCACCGCGGACGTCAGTCCATCCGGCAAGGCGGTAGCCTTCCTTCGCCATGCCGTAGTCCCTGGCGCTGGGGTAGGCGTAGTCCGTCCCGTAGTCGCGGGTGGCATTGCCCACGTTCCTGTTACCATCGTAGAACGTCACGTTGTAGGTGAGCCGCGCCGCGTTCACGATGTAATCGTAGTCACCATCTGCACCTTGCGTGGTGGTGTAGGTATTCGTCGAACCCGGCTTCAGCGTCCAACCCGGCACGTAGTAGCCCACCGAATCCGTTTCCGCCTCTATGACAGCCGTCGATCCGTAGTCATACCAGAATTCGCCGAACGAACCGTACGCAGGCATGAGATAGTCCTGGTATCCGATTTGGCTCACGTACGACCCCGCGCGAAGGCGAAAGATAAAGGAGTTCCTCAGATAGCCGATGGCGTTGTTCATGCCCCCGCCGACCCCCGACAGCTCGCCCCCGGAGGACTTATGTATGACCGTGCCGAATTTGGCACCGTTCAGCGCGTACGTCCCGTTGGAGTACAGCACCCCCGACACGTAGAGCTCTGCCGTATCCGAGCAGTACACCGCGTGGTGGTGCGCCCCGTAGTGGTCGATATGCACATTGCTGCCCACAAGCAGCGTCGAGTTCTTCCCCAGGTGGAGCGTCGAGGAATTGCCGTCCCATGATTTGTACGTGGTCTCGACACCAGTGCCGTTCGTGAAGGCGCGCGTCGTGTTGTCGGGCGCATGCCAGCCCACGTTCCCGTTCACGGCGCCGGCATCCAGGTCCTTGTTCGTCTGCTGCGCATGGATGCGCACGTAGGGATACGAGCTGTTATAGAAGTCGCGCACTTCGGAGAGACTCGTAACGTTTTCCTTCGAGTTGTGGGCCCAGAACGACTGGCCGTATAGGATGGTCCATCGCCCGGTGGTGCTGGCCGCATATGCCTTGTCGGCAGGGGCGGCAGCTGCGAACGCGCATGCGACCAAGAGCGCGGCGATGAACGGGAGGATGCGTTTCAGCAAGGAAGAGAAGGTTTTGGCTATGCGATGCCGTGCGGCGACAGCCGGCTGAGCGAGGTCTGCATACTCGATCTCCGCCATGACATCCTTCCTCATCTCGAATTTCACAGTATGCGAGCTGAAACACACCATTTCTGCATCAAACGAGCGTCGCAGCGCGTTTTCGAGGGGAAACCCCTATGCCGCGTTCTATCTGCGGCTGAACAGGTGAAGAGCGATGAAAAAGGGAGGCCCGCAGGCCCCCCTTCGATCGCGCGTATGTCAGGCTCTCCTACTTGAAGAAGCCGTCGTAGTTGTGCATCTTCAGCTGGCTCTCCACCTTGCTCATGGTGTCGAGGGCCACGCCGATCATGATGAGGATCGAGGTGCCGCCGAACGCCTGGATGAGCGTGTTGCCGGTGAAGTAGAAGATGATCGTCGGCACCACCGCGATGGCGGCGATGAAGATGCCGCCGGGCAGCGTGACGCGATGCAGCACGTTCTTGATGTAGGTGACCGTGGCCGTGCCCGGGCGCACGCCGGGAATGAAGCCGCCCTGCTTGCGCAGGTTGTCGGCCGTCTCCTCCGGGTTGAACACCATGGAGGTGTAGAAGTACGCGAAGAACACGATGAGCAGGACCGTGAGGATCCAGTTCACCCAGCCGGTGGAGATGGCATCGGCCACCGCCGTCAGCCAGCCCACGTTGAAGAGCGCCGCCAGCTGCGCCGGGAAGTAGATGAGGCAGCTCGCGAAGATGATGGGGATGACGCCCGCCGCATTCACCTTGAGGGGAATGTAGGTGGACTGGCCGCCCATCATCTTGCGACCCTGCACGCGCTTGGCGTAGTTCACCGGGATGCGGCGCTGGGCGCGCTCGACGAAGATGATCGCCGGGATGCACGCGAGCACCACGAGCAGCGTGACCACCGTGATGGCGATGCCCATGCCCGTGTCCGCCGTCAGGTTCAGCGACGAGAAGATGGCGTTCGGAACGCGCGACACGATGCTCACGAAGATGATGAGCGACATGCCGTTGCCCACGCCGCGCTGGGTGATGAGCTCGCCCATCCACATGATGAACGCCGTGCCCGCCACCAGCGTGAACACGACGAGGATGTCGGTCACGATCTCGGGGATGTCGGTGGTGAACACCACGCCGTACTGGGGCGACTTGAACAGCAGCAGGTAGCCCACCGCGTTGATGAGGCCCAGGCCCAGCGTGAGGTAGCGCGTCACCTGCGTGATCTTGCGGCGGCCCGTCTCGCCTTCCTTGGCCCAGCGGCCCACAGCCGGGATGACGCCCTGCATGAGCTGCATGATGATCGATGCCGTGATGTAGGGCATGATGCCGAGCGAGAACACCGAGAAGTTCGACAGCGCGCCGCCTGTGAACAGGTCGAGCATGGTCATCGACACGCCGCCGCTCTGGGTGAACTGGTTGGCGAACTCGTTGAACGGGATTCCCGGCACCGGCACGTACGCGCCGAACCGGTACAGCGCCAAGATCCCGAGCGTGAACAAGATCTTCTTGCGTAGCTCGGGAACCTTGAATGCAGCGATGATAGAGCTTAGCAAGGCTCTTCGACCTTTCCTCCGGCCGCCTCGATCTTCGCCTTGGCGGAAGCAGACACTTTGTCGACCTTGACCGTGAGCGCCTTGGTGATCTCGCCGTCGCCGAGCACCTTCACCAGCGCGTCGGCGTGCTTGATGACGCCCTTGGCCTTGAGGCTCTCGCCGTCCACCACGTCGCCGGCCTCGAAGACCTCCTCGAGACGCTTGACGTTGACGGGCAGGTACTCCACATGGTTGATGTTCTTGAAGCCGGGCAGCTTCGGCAGACGACGCGCGAGCGGGGTCTGGCCGCCCTCGAAACCGGCGCCCTTGCCGCCGCCGGCGCGGGACTTCTGGCCGTTCATGCCGCGGCCGGACGTCTTGCCCGTGCCGGAGCCGTTGCCGCGGCCGACGCGCTTGCGCGCCTTGCGGGAGCCTTCAGCCGGCTTGAGATCCTTGAGTTCCATAGTGATGCTTCTCCTTCTGTCGCTTCCGGGCCCTCTTCGCCCGGCGCTGGCAGCTCGCCGCCAGCAAACTTCCTTTACAACGAAGCGATTGCGCGCCGCTTGAGGGCACGCAATCGCTTAGTATAGCATTGTCTTCCCGCGAGGGTTAGATTTCCTCAACGGTCACAAGGTGCTTGACCTTGAAGATCATGCCGCGCACGGACTCGTTGTCCACGAGGTCCGACGTGCGGTTGATCTTGCCCAGGCCCAGCGCGCGCAGGGTCTTGCCCTGGTCGCCCGGGCAGCCGATGGCGCTCTTCACCTGGGTGACGCGCAGCGTCCTTTTAGCGTCAGCCATTACTTCTGCTCCTTCCAGCCGTAGATCTGGGCGACGGACATGCCGCGGCGCTCAGCCACCTGCTCGGGGCTCTGCATCTCCTTGAGGCCCTCGGCCGTGGCCTTGACCACGTTCATGACGTTGTCGGTGCCGAGCGACTTGGCGAAGCAGTCGGTGACGCCCGCGAGCTCCATGACGGCACGCGCCGCGCCGCCGGCGATAACGCCGGTACCGGGCGTGGCCGGCTTGATGAGCACGCGGCCGGCGCCGTACTCGCCGACGATCTCGTGCGGCAGCGTCTTCTCGGCCGTCAGCGGCACGGAGAACATGTTCTTCTTCGCGTCCTCCACGCCCTTCTTGATGGCGATGGGCACTTCCTGGGACTTGCCCATGCCCACGCCCACGCGGCCGTTGCGGTCGCCGACCACCACGAGCGCGGTGAGGGCGAAGCGACGGCCGCCCTTGACGACCTTCGACACGCGGTTGATGTAGACGACGCGCTCCTCGAGCTCGGGGACTGCGGCGTTGTCCTGCTTGTTGTTACGAGCCATAGACCTTAACCCCTTCTAGAATTTCAACCCGGCATCGCGGGCGGCGTCGGCGAGAGCCTTCACGCGGCCGTGATACAGGTTGCCGCCACGGTCGAACACGACTTCCGTGACACCGGACTCCTGCGCTTTCTTGCCCGCGATCTCGCCCAGGGCGGCAGCGCCCTCGACGGTCGCGCCGCTCTTGCCCGTGGCCTTGAACTCGGGGCCGAGCGTGGAGACGCCGCAGATGGTCTTGCCGGCGACGTCGTCGACGAACTGCACGTAGATGTTGGAGTTGCTGCGCGTGACGCACAGGCGAGGACGAGCCGGCGTGCCGGAGATCTTCCCGCGAACGCGACGATGGCGACGAGCCAACGCAGCTTGCTTTTTCTGAAGCTTGTTCATGATTATCCCTTCGATCTCAATCGTTCGCGGCTCGCGCCTAGTCCTTGCCAGCCTTGCCAACCTTGCGACGGACATGCTCGCCCTCGTAGCGGATGCCCTTGCCCTTGTAGGGCTCCGGCTTGCGCCACTTGCGGATGTTGGCCGCAACCTGGCCGACCTGCTCCTTGGAGATGCCGTTCACGATGATCTCCGTCTGGCTGGGAACCTCGAACGTGATGTTCTCGGGAGCCTCCACCAACACGGGGTGGGAGAAGCCGAGCTGCATCTCGAGGTCCTTGCCCTTGAGCGCGGCACGGTAGCCCACGCCCACGAGCTGCAGCTTCTTCGAGAAGCCGTTGGACACGCCCTCCACCATGTTGGCGATGAGCGTGCGCACCAGGCCGTGGTAGGCCTTGGCCTCGCGCGAATCGTCAGGACGCTCGACGATAACCTCGCCGCCCTCCTGCTTGATGGTCATGATCTCGGGGAACGTGCGGGTCAGCTCGCCCTTCGCACCCTTCACCGTCACGGTGGTGCCGTCGATGGTCACTTCGACGCCGGCAGGAACGGTGATGGGCAGTTTGCCGATACGAGACATATCAAACCTCCCTTTCCTACCAGATGTAGGCGATGACTTCGCCGCCGATGCCCTTTTTACGGGCATCGCGATCGGTCATGACGCCGTTGCTTGTCGAGATGATGGCCGTGCCGAGGCCGCCGAGCACGCGGGGCAGCTCGTCCTTGCCGGCGTAGATGCGCAGGCCGGGCTTCGAGATGCGCTTGATGCCGCGGATGGTCTTGGCCTTCTTGTCGCCGTACTTGAGCGTGATCTCGAGCGTCGCGCGGGGCTCGCCCTCGACGACGTCGTAGCCCTGCACGTAGCCCTCTTCCTGCATGATGCGGGCGATCTCGACAAGCTTCTTGCTCGACGGCATGGAAACCGTCGCCTTGCCGGCAGAGTGAGCGTTACGCACGCGCGTAAGCATGTCTGCGATGGGGTCGGTCATGGTCATGATTGTTTTCTCCTTTGGTCCGTGATGAGCCTGCAGGTCCGGTTCGTCGGCGCCCGTAACGCCTCCGCCTGAACCGTGGCACACCCGCGTGATTCGGTCGTGTGGCTTACCACGAAGACTTGGTCACGCCGGGCAGTTCGCCTTTGTTGGCCAACTCGCGCAAGCAGACGCGGCACAGGCCGAACTTGCGGTAGTAGGCGCGGGGACGTCCGCAACGCGTGCAGCGGTTGTGCTGGCGCGTCGAGAACTTCGGCTCGCGCTTGGCCTTGGCGATCATCGATTTCTTAGCCATGCAAATCCTTCTTTCTCGTATCCAACCCGCCGGGCTTTCTCCGGCGGGCTCGAGTGCACTTTCAGCGCAGGCCGCGCACGACGCGCGACCTTGGGCGGGCGTAGGTCGGGGCTAGTCCTTGTCCTTGTCCTTGAACGGGAAGCCCAGCGCGCTGAGCAGCGCGAAGGCGTCGTCGTTGTTCTCGGCCGTCGTCACGAACGTGATGTCCATGCCGCGCGTGCGATCGATCTTGTCGTAGTCGATCTCCGGGAAGATGAGCTGCTCGGTGATGCCGAGCGTGTAGTTGCCGCGGCCGTCGAAGCTGGTCGGCGAGATGCCGCGGAAGTCGCGCACGCGGGGCAGCGCCGTGGCCAGCAGGCGGTCGAGGAACTCCCACATGCGGTCGCCGCGCAGCGTGACCTTGCAGCCGATGGGCTGGCCCTCGCGCACATGGAAGCCCGCGATGGACTTCCGGGCGCGGGTGATAGCCGGCTGCTGGCCCGTGATGATGCGCAGGTCGGCCATGGCGGCGTCGAGCAGCTTGTGGTCGGCGGCGGCGGCGCCGACGCCCATGTTCACCACGATCTTCTCGATGCGCGGGACCTCGTTGACGTTCTTGACGCCCAGCTCCGACTCGAGCTTGGCGACGATCTCGCTGTTGTACTTTTCCTTCAGGCGAGGAGCAGTCATTCGCTTGTTTCCTTTCGATGAATTAAACGCAGGATTTCCGACCCTGCGTCCCTTACCGCCGAAGCGGCAGGGGTCATTATAGTGCATCGATCGCTGTTTCGCTGGTCGTTCGTAGAGTCAGCGAGGGCGGTTGCGGTGCCCCGAATTCGCGGGATCGCGAAGGCGAAGCGTACTTCGGTACGTGAGCCTTCGTGATCGTGCGAAGGCGGGGTGCCGCAGCCGGCCGCAGCGTCGACCCGTTCCGTCGGCCGTCAGGCCGACGGAACCAACTAATCGATATCCTTGCCGCACTTCTTGCAGACGCGGACCTTCTTGCCCTCGTCGTTGACGCGCTTGCTGACGCGGGAGGCCTGCTTGCACTCGGGGCACACCAGCATCACGTTGGACACGTGGATGGGAGCCTCCACCGACGAGATGCCGCCCTGCGGGTTCTGCTGGGTGGGGCGAAGGGCCTTCTTGACCACGTTCACCTTCTCGACGACGACGCGCTGCTTCTGCGGAAGGGCGCGCAGGACGATGCCCTCCTTGCCCTTGTCCTTGCCGGCAAGAACCTTGACCTTATCGCCCTTTTTGACATTCATGCTGTTCATTGCGCACACCCCCTTAGAGCGTCTCAGGTGCCAGGGACACGATCTTCATGTACTTCTTGTCGCGCAGCTCGCGGGCCACGGGCCCGAAGATGCGCGTGCCGCGCGGTGCGCCGTTGGCGTCGATGAGCACGGCGGCGTTCTGGTCGAACTTGATGTAGCTGCCGTCGGCGCGACGAACTTCCTTCTTCACGCGAACGACCACGCAGCGGACGACATCGCCCTTCTTCACGTTGGTGTTCGGCGCGGCTTCTTTAACGCTGCAGATGATGACATCGCCCAGTCCTGCGTAACGGCGCTTGGAGCCGCCGAGGACCTTGATGCACTGCACCTTGCGAGCGCCGGAGTTATCGGCCACTGCGAGCATGGTTTGCATCTGAATCATTGCTTCAACCCAACTTTCATCTCGGTAGTCTGAGCGGGATGCCCGTCAGGCTACTTGGCCTTCTCGACGATCTTCACCAAACGCCAGCGCTTCATCTTCGACAGCGGACGCGTCTCCATGATCTGGACGGTGTCGCCGACGCCGGCCTCGTTGTTCTCGTCGTGGGCGTGGAACTTCTTGCTGGTGGTCATCATCTTGCCGTACACCGGATGCGGCTTGCGCTCCTTGACTTGCACGACGCAGGTCTTGTCGTTGGCGGCGCTCACGACGACGCCCTGACGGACCTTGCGGGAGTTGCGATCTTCACTCATGTATATTCAACCTTCCTCGACCGTCAGGCCTTAAGCGTTCAGCTCGCGGGCGCGCATCTCGGTCTGGATGCGGGCGATGTCCTTTTTGACCTGCTTCACGCGGGCGGTGTTGTCAAGCTGGCTCGTGGCCATCTGGAAGCGCAGGTTGAAAAGCTCCGCGCGCGCTTCCTTGAGCTTCGCCTGCAAATCGTCGGCAGACAGCTCACGGATCTCTGCTGCTTTCATTTATTCCTGCCCTTCCGTTTCACGAGAAACAATCTTGCACTTGATGGGCAACTTGTTGATGGCGAGACGGAGCGCTTCCTTGGCGGTGGCTTCGTCGACGCCGTCGATCTCGAACATGATGCGGCCGGGCTTGACGACCGCGACCCATGCCTCGGGGTTGCCCTTGCCGGAACCCATGCGGGTCTCAGCCGGCTTCTGCGTGATCGGCTTGTCGGGGAAGATCGTGATCCACACCTTGCCGCCACGCTTCATGTGGCGGGTCATGGCGATACGAGCGGCCTCGATCTGGCGGTTGGTGATCCAGTGGGCTTCGAGCGCCTGGATGCCGTAGGAGCCGTGGTTCAGCCGGGTGCCGCCTTTGGCCTTGCCCTTCATGGAACCACGCTGCACCTTGCGGTGCTTGACGCGCTTAGGTACGAGCATTTACTTTGCCCTCCTATCGTTACGATCGTTGCGACGGGGACGGCTGGGGCGGGACGTGCCCTCGAGTGCCGGCTGGGGCGCCTTCTGGCCGGGGAGCACTTCGCCGTGGTACACCCACACCTGCACGCCGATGGAGCCCATCGTGGTGGCGGCGGTGGCGAAACCGTAGTCGATCTTCGCACGCAGCGTGTGCAGCGGCACGCGACCCTCGCGGTACCACTCGCGGCGGCTCATCTCCGCGCCGCCGAGGCGGCCGGAGCACTGGATGCGGATGCCCTTGGCGCCGCTCTTGCGGGCGGACTGGACCGCCTTGCGCATGGCGCGGCGGAAGGCCACGCGGCCCTCGAGCTGCTCGGCGACGGACTGCGCGATGAGCGCGGCGTCGAGCTCGGGGCGCTTGACCTCGATGACCTCGATGGACACCGGGCCGTTGGCCACCTTCTCCAGCTTCTTGCGCAGAGAGTCGATCTCGGCGCCCTTCTTGCCGATCACGACGCCCGGACGGGCCGTGGTGACGATGATCTTGATCTTGTCGCCGGCGCGCTCGATCTCGACCTTGGAGACGGCGGCACGGGCGAGCTGCTTGTCCAAAAACTTCCTGATGGCCAAGTCGTTTTCCAGGTTCTTGGCGTAATCTTTGTCGGCGTACCAGCGGCTGCGCCAATCCTCGGTGATGCCAAGGCGGAACCCGGTGGGGCTTACTTTCTGACCCATGCGGCTTATGCCTCCTCTCGCGGTGCAACGATGATCGTGATGTGGCTCGTGCGCTTGCGGATGCGCGACGCGGAGCCCTTGGCGCGCGGACGGATGCGCTTGAGCGTGGGGCCCTCATCGGCGAAGGCCGTCTTCACGACGAGCGTCTCCGGGCGCACGTGGTGCAGGTTCTCGGCGTTGGCCACGGCGGAGTTCAGCACCTTGGCCACCACCTCCGCGATGGCGCGGTCCGAGAACTGCAGGATCTCGCGAGCGGCGGGCACGGACTTGCCGCGGATCAGGTCGATGACGATGCGCGCCTTGCGGGGCGAAACGCGGACGTAGCGTGCGGTTGCTTTAGCTTCCATTGTTCACCCCTTCTTATCGCTTCTTGCCCTTATCGGCGGAATGTCCCTTGAACGTGCGGGTGGGGGCGAACTCGCCCAGCTTGTGGCCCACCATGGACTCGGTGACGTACACCGGCACGTGCTTGCGGCCATCATGCACGGCAATGGTGTGTCCCACCATGTCCGGGAAGATGGTGCTCGAGCGCGACCAGGTCTTGACGACGTTCTTCTCGCCCGCCGCGTTCATCTTCTCGATGCGATCAAGAAGGCGCGGTTCAACGAAAGGACCCTTCTTCAAACTTCTACTCACTATTACTCCTTATCGTGCTCGCGCTACTTCTTGCGACGGCGGATGATCAAGCGGCTCGAAGCCTTCTTGGGATTGCGGGTGCGATGGCCCTTCGTGGGAACGCCCCACGGAGTGACCGGGTGACGGCCGGCGGACTTGTTCTTGCCCTCGCCGCCGCCGTGCGGGTGGTCGACCGGGTTCATGACGGTGCCGCGGACGGAGGGGCGGATGCCCTTCCAGCGGTTGCGGCCGGCCTTGCCCACCTTGATGTTGGAGTGCTCGGCGTTGCCGACCTCGCCCACCGTGGCGCGGCACGTGACGAGCACGCGGCGCATCTCGGAGGACGGCATGCGCAGGATGGCGTAGTTGCCCTCCTTGCCCATGAGCTGGATGCTCGTGCCGGCGGAGCGGGCGATAGCGGCGCCCTTGCCCGGCTGGAGCTCCACGGCGTGGATGAGCGTGCCGACGGGGATGTTGGCCAGCGGCAGCGCGTTGCCCGCCTTGATGTCGGCCTCGGGGCCGCTCACGACGGTGTCGCCCACGCGCAGGCCCTTCGGATGAAGGATGTAGCGCTTCTCGCCGTCAGCGTAGTTCAGCAGGGCGATGCGGGCCGAGCGGTTCGGGTCGTACTCGATGGTGGCGACCTTCGCGGGGACGCCGTCCTTGTTGCGCTTGAAGTCGATGATGCGGTAACGGCGCTTGTTGCCGCCGCCCTGGTGGCGGGTGGTGATGCGGCCGTTGTTGTTGCGCCCTGCCTTGTTCGACAGCGGCGCAAGCAGGGACTTCTCCGGCTTGTCCGTCGTGATCTCGGAGAAGTCCGAGACCGTCTGGAAGCGTCGGCCGGGGCTGGTCGGCTTGTACTGCTTGACTCCCATGTTCTTCCTTTCTTCGGGTTCCCGCTCGCACGCCTCTCCGTACCCCGGAAACCCTTCGTCTCTTCGTGGCGCCGATTGCCGCTTGGAACCCTGGGGAGGCTTGGCCCCTGCGACTCCGGCTTGCCACGCGTCCGGGTGTATCCATCAATGACCAGACGCAACCGAGAATTATAGACAGAAATCACGAGGGGTTCAAGAAGAATTTCCTGATGGCCGTTCGTGACACAACCTGCACACAAGCTCGGCCGCTCAGCCCTGCGCGGAGGCGGGAGTGCGTTACAATGGACGCGATGCTGCCGCGCCGGGGGCGCGGCGCGTTCGACGGGCAGGATCGCGAGACGGGCGGGTTCGGCATGAAGTGGAACGTTTCTGCGGAGGTCATCGCCTTCATCATCGTATGCATCATCATGGTGTACTCGCGCAAGAGCCACGCCGTTCCCTCGCGCAAGAACCGGCTGTTCAGGATCTGCCTCGTCACCACCATCTGCGCCATCGGCGCGAATCTGGCCTCCACGCTGATGATAGCCTACGCGCCTGCGCAGCTCGTGCCCCTCACCTGGGTCGTCACGTGGGTGTACTTCGTGCTCACGCCGCTTCTGGGCGCCGCGTACTTCTACTACGCCGTGGCGGTGGTGAGCGAGGCGCGCCCCGTTGCGGCGTGGAGGATCGCGGTGAGCACCCTGCCCTGCGTCCTGTACCTGGTCTGCGCGCTCGTCGACATCCCCACCGGCTGCCTGTTCTCCTTCGATGCGGCGGGCGTCTACCAGCAGGGCCCGCTCGTGCTTACCACCTACCTCGTGTTCTACTTCTACTGCATCACCTGCTTCGTGCTGGTCGTGTTCACGCGGGTGCCCATCGATCCGAGCATCAAGCGCATCCTGGCCGTGTTCCCGCTCATCGCCGTGGCCGTGATCGCCGTGCAGCAGGCCTTCCCCACCTACCTGCTGTCGGGGTCGGCCGCGGCGTGCTCGCTGCTCATCATCTACCTGTACCTGCAGAACAAGCGCCTGTCGGTGGACCTGCTCACGGGCGTGCCGAACCGCCAGGAGTTCCTCTCGATGGTGTCGCTCATGCACGGCGCGCAGCAGCCCTTCACGGCGGCGCTCGTGTCGCTGTCGAGCTTCAAGTTCGTGAACGACCGCTTCGGCCACGAGAGCGGCGACCGGTTTTTGCGCGGGTTCGCCGGGTTCCTCGAGGGGCTCGGCGGCGGCGTGCGGGTCTTCCGCTACAGCGGCGACCAGTTCGCCCTCATCGTGGACGAGGCGCCCGCGCGCTCCGGGGAGACGGCGCGCGAGACGGCGGCCGACGTGCTCGAGACGCTGCGCGCGCGGCTCGATGAGGCGTGGCGCGTGGGAGGGACGTCCTACAACGTGTCGACGGCCATCGGCGTGGTGGCCTACCCCGCCATCGCGCGCACGCCCGACGAGGTGGTGGCGGCGCTCGAGTACACGACGGCGTGCTCGAAGGAGCTCGGCCCGAACGTGCCCTGCGCGTGCACGCCCGAGATGATGGACGCCATCCACCGGCGCAGCGACCTCACCGCCGTCGTGCGCGCCGCCGTGGCCGACGGGGGCCTCTCGGTGCATTTCCAGCCCATCTGGTCGGAGGAGGAGGGGCGCTTCGTCGCAGCCGAGGCGCTCTGCCGCCTCGCCGACGGGGAGATGGGGCCCGTCTCGCCCGAGGAGTTCATCCCCGTCGCAGAGAAGGAGGGGCTCATCACCGACCTCACCGCCTTCGTGCTCGACCGCTCCTGCGCGTTCGTGCGCGCCTACCGCGACGCGCATCCGGACACGGCGTTCCGCGGCGTGTCCGTGAACTTCTCGGCCGTGCAGTTCATGCAGGAGGATTTGGCCGACGAGGTGCTCGGCGTCGTCGAGCGCCACGGCATCCCGCCGTCGTGTCTGCGCATCGAGCTCACGGAGAGCGCCATCGTGGCGAACCCGGAGGCGGTGCACGCGTTCATGAGGCGGCTGCGCGAGCAGGGCGTGCGCTTCTACCTGGACGACTTCGGCACGGGGTTCTCCAACTTCTCCACCATCCTGAGCCTTCCGGTGGACATCGTGAAGCTGGACAAGAGCATATTGTGGTCGGCTTCGGCCGGTCAGGGGATGCAGGAGCTGCTGGGGATGCTCGAGCACCTCATCGCCGGCTTCTCGTGCCTCGGGACGAAGGTGCTCTGCGAGGGGGTGGAGACCGAGCGGCAGCGCGAGATGCTGGGCCGCTCCGGATGCGAGCTCATGCAGGGCTACCTGTTCTCGCGCCCGCTGCCGCCCGACGAGGCGGCGTCCGCCATCGCGCGGAGCGAGGCGGACGCCGAAGGGGCTCTCTGAGCGGAGGCGCGCGGGGCTACTTCGCGGGCGGCTCCTCCACGATGACCTCCGCGTGGTCGAGCAGCCACTGGTTGGCCTTGATGCGCTCGGCGGCCTCGCGCAGGGCGAAGCCGCGGCCGCTCTCCTCCATCTCGCGGCGGGCCGCCTTGGGGTTCTGCGGGTTCATGCCGCGGGCGGCCGCGTCGAGGTCCTCCTCGGTGACGGCCATCTTCTCGTGGCGGAACAGCGCGTCGAGCGCGTAGCCCTGCACGAGCATCTCGCGCGTCTGCATCATCATGAGCATGCCGAACTGCTGCTCGCCGCCCTGGCTCTGCACGAACTGCTCGAAGGGGATGCCCTGCTGGGCCAGCTGGCCGCGCAGGTTGGTGACGAGCGTCTTCTGCATGGCCTCGTAGACGGCGTCCTCGATGCGACCCTTGAAGCGCTTCCCCAGCTCGGCGGCGGCCATCTGCAGCTTGTAGGACTCGTACTGCGCCGTGCGCTCCGCGCCGAGGCGATCGGCGATGCCGCCGCGCAGGGCGGCCGCGTCGCGGTACATGGGCAGGTTCTTGGCCACCCACTCGTCGTCGATTTCGGGGACGACCTTCTTCTGCATCTCCTTGACGGTGACGGTGCAGTCGAACGTGCCGTCCGCGCCGTTCTCGCCGGCGCCGGGCACGTCGAACGAGAACGACTTGGTCTCGCCCACCTCCATGCCGATGAGCTGCTGCTCGAAGCTGTCGGGCATGAGGCCCATGCCGGTGAGGTAGGTGCGCCCCTCGGTGGACAGGTTGTCGAGCTTCTCTCCGTTCTGGGACGCCTCGAGCGCGAGCAGCATGCTGTCGCCGGCGCGCACCGGATGCGGCTCGTCGGAGACGAACTCGGCGTAGCTGTCGGCTATCTGCGCGAGCTGGGCCTCAACCTCGGCCTCTTCGATCTCGAGCGGCGGCACCGTGATGGTGACCGGGTCGTAGGAGGTCAGCTCGTAGTCGGGCTTGGGCGCGACGCGCAGCTCGAACGAGAACGTCTGACCGCGCTTGAGGGGCGCCGCGTGAGCGGGCGTGGGCGGGTAGGCCGGCACGATGTTGCGCTTGTCGATGGCGAACGGCGCGAGGTACTCCACGGCCTGCTGCGCCACGATGGCGTCGAGGTCCTTGATGCCCATCTGCGCCTCGGCGGCCTGGGCCACCGTCTGGCCGGGCATGACCTGGAGGTTCATCTGCTGCGCGAAGCCGTAGTGCGCCATCGTGAGCGCATGGCTCACCTCGGCGGTGGACGCGACGGCCTCGAGCAGGATACGGCCGTCGTCGAGCTTCTTCTCAGTCACTTTCATGGGGGTCCCCTATCTGTCTTCACTCATTGATGCGCTATTGTAGCGCACCGGGAACGCGCCGGGCCCCGCGGCGCGCGTTCGGCACACGGAATCAACTGCCGCAGCGGGCGGCGTCGCCCTTCGATATATAACTCGCAGCATCATGGACAAGATCGGCCTTCGGGACTGATTTTGAAGCAGAAACCTCTGGGACGAGATTCTGCCACCAGGGGTTTTGTCAGTTCACGGCGTCGAACCGCGCAGAATTTCAGTCCCGAAGGCCGATTTTGTCCACAACGTCCAAACACCACCACCCTCTTATGGACAGAATCGAAGGTTATGGGAACGACTGACGCGGCATGCGCGAACGCTCCGATAGCGAACTGGGGGAACAGTGCGTGCGAAGAGGTTGGGGCAGCTTCAAGGCCCGGTTTCGTTCCCACAACCTTCGATTCTGTCCATGATGCTCTGGCGCATATATCAACTGCTGGCGCCGCGCGGGATCCTTCGACTCCGCGCCTTCGGCGCTCCGCTCAGGATGACAAAGGAAGCCCCAGGTTGAACCCTTCTTTTTGCCGCCAAGGTGCGAGCGGCCCCGCCCCCCAGGCGTCACTCGTTCGACTTGAGGCTCTCCACCATGTCGATGCGGGCGAGTTTGCGGCGCATGGCCAGCATCACGAGCACGGTGAACAGCATCGTGAGCAGAAACGCGATCGCGAAGCTGGCCGGGTGGATGACGCGGCCGAACATGACCTGGTCCACCTCGGCGGTGACCACGACGAAGCCCTCCATCCACACGCCGAACACGAGCCCGACCAGGCTGCCGATGACGGAGAGCAGCGCCGTCTCGCGGTAGATGTAGGCGTCCACCTCGCGCGGCGTGAAGCCGAGCACCTTGAGGGTGGCGATCTCGCGCATGCGCTCGGTGATGTTGATGTTCGTGAGGTTGTACAGCACGATGAACGCGAGCGCGGCCGCGGCAACCACGAGCACCACCACGATCATGTTCACGCTGGAGAGCATGTCGCGGTAGGCCTCGATGGTCTCGTCGTTGTAGGCGACCGTCTTCACGCCCTCGATGGCGCCGAGCTTCTCGGTGAGCTGGGCGCGCGCGTCGGGGTCGGTGGTGGTGACGGCGAGGACGGTGGTGAACGGCGGGCGGGCGCCCATGAGCTCGTCGTAGCGGTCGGGCCCGATGAACACGTAGTTGTAGATGTAGTTCTCCATGATGCCGGTAGCCTCGGCCTCGTGCGGCGAGCCCGTCGCGTTGCCGATGGCGTCCTGCTCGGTGAGCCGCACGTCGCCGCCCACGGCCACGCCCAGCTGGTCGGCCAGCTTCTCGCTCAAGACGACGCCGGCGTTGCCGAGCTCGATGGGCTCGTGGCCTACGCGCGTGCGCATGAGCACGAACTCGTCCAGGCGCGAGGGTTCCTCGGGCACGATGACCTGCACGTGCACGTCGGCGTCATCGGGGCCGCTCGCCATCATGTTCAGGCGCTCGGCCCGCATGTGCGCGCTCACGTAGCGGGAATCGTCCAGAAGGTCGTCGAGCTCTTCCCGGGAGGCGCGCGGCAGGTCCTCCTCCACCGAGATCATGGCGTTGTACTTGGTGATGGTGCCGAACTGGTTATCGATGATGTCGTTGATGGCGTCGGAGAGCCCGAGCCCCGTGAGCAGAAGCGCCGTGCAGCCCGCGATGCCGATGACGGTCATCACGAAGCGCTTCTTGTAGCGGAAGAGGTTGCGGAACGTCACCTTCCACGAGAACGACAGGCGCCGCCACACGGGCCCCACGCGCTCAAGCAGGATGCGCTTGCCCGCCTTCGGCGCACGCGGCAGCATGAGCGTGGCCGGCCGCTCGCGCAGCGTAGCCCCGGCGGCCGCGGCCGTGGCCACGAGCGTCACGCCCACGCCGAGGCCGCCCGCCAGCGTTGCGAGCCCCCAGTCGATGGGCAGGGGCAGCGGTTGGGCGGGCACGAAGTAGATGATGGCGTAGGCCTTCATGATGACGGCGGGCAGCACCTGCGACAGGATGCCGATGCCCACCAGGCTGCCGGCCACGCTGGCCGCGGCCGCGTAGGCGAGGTACTTCGAGGCGATGCGCCGCCGGCTGTAGCCGAGCGCCTTGAACGTGCCGATGAGCAGACGTTCCTCCTCCACCATGCGCGTCATGGTGGTGAGCGCCACGAGCGCGGCCACGAGGAAGAAGATGAACGGGAACACGGCCGCGATGCTGTCCACGCGGTCGGCGTCGGCGTCGAAGCTGGCCACGCCGTAGTTGGCGGTGCGATCCATGACGTACCACTCGGGGTTCTCGATGCCGTCGATCTGGCGCTGCGCATCGTCGAGCTGGCGGGCGGCGTCGGCCAGCTGCTCGTCGGCGTCGGCCTTCTGCGCCTCGTATTCGGCCAGACCGCTCTCGTAGTCCGCCAGGCCGCTCTCGTAGTCGGCCTTGCCCTGCGCCAGCTGCTCGCGGCCGCTCGCGATCTGCGCGGCGGCGTCGTCGAGCTGCTGCTGCGCGGCCGCAAGCTGGGAGTCGGCCTGCGAGCGCGCGGCGGCGAGGTCGGCCTCACCCTGCTCAACCTGCGCGACGGCGGCATCGAAGGCCGCCTTCTTCTCGTTGAAGGCCATCTGCTGCGCATCGAGCTCCTGTTTGCCGGCGTCGAGCGCGGTTTGGGCCTCGTCGAGCTGCCGCTTGGCCTCCTCGAGGGCGGGGCGCTGCTGCTCGAGCGCGGCCAGCTGCCCCTCGAGCGCCTGCTTCTGCGCCGCGAGCTCGCCCTGCTGCCGGACGAGCTCGGCGATGAGGTCGGCGTCCGTCGCCGGATCGAGCTCGTCGATCTGCTTCTGCAGGGCCTCGATGCCCGCCTGCGCCTTCGCGATGCCGTCTTGCAGCTGCGCGACGCCCGCCTCGAACGCGTCGGAGTTCTGCTGCCATTCGGCCCGCGCCTGCGCGAGCGCATCGGCCTGGGCCTGCCACTCCGCCTGCGCGGCGGCCAGCTGCGAGGCGCCCTCCTCGATGGCGGGTCGCGCCGCGTCCACCTGCGCACGGCCGTCGGCCGCCTGCTGCTCGGCGGCGGCCAGCTGCTGCTGGGCATTCGCCCGCTGGGTCGCCAGCTGGGCCGCCCCGTCGTCGTACTGGGCCTGCGCGTCGGCGAGCTTCCGCTCGTTGTCGGCGATGGCGGCGGCCGCGTCGTCGAGCTGGGCCTTCGCGTCGTCGAGCTGCTGCAACGCAGCGGCCAGCTGCGATTCGGCATCGGCCTTCTGCTTCTCGTAGTCGGCGCGCGCGTCGTCGAGCTCGGCCTGGGCGTCGGCGCGCAGGCCGTCGGCGCGGGCTTTCTCGCGCTTGGGGGCGAGGGCCTCGATGCGGTCGGTCACCTCGGCCACGCGCTCGTCGTAGGCGGCGCTGCCCGCGCGCACGTCCGCCGCGCCCGTCACGGCGAGGAACGCCTCGGTGAAGGGCAGGTCGGCCGAGAAGTCGTCCTCGGGCACGTACATGTACTGCGTAATGGACCCGCTGCCGAGCGAGGTGGCGCCCAGGCTCGAGGATGTGGCGTAGTACGGCGCGCTCACGAAGCCGACGACCGTGTACTCGTCCGCGACCAGGGCGTCCTCCATACCCTCGGCCTCCTCGACGATGCGCACGGCATCGCCTACGCGCGCGTCCTGCGCCGCCACAAGGTCGGCCGAGAGCACGCATTCGCCCTCGCGCTCGGGCCAGGCGCCCTCCACGAGAAGGGGGCGGTTCAGATAGTCCGGATCGTCCGAGCGTGCATGGATGCCGTCGGAGGTGTCGGAGGCGCGCGCCGCGTCCGGCAGCGAGTGCACGCGCGTGGCGTACTGCTCGCCCGCCACCTCGATCATGACGTCGGCCTCGTAGGCGGGCATGACGGCTTGCACGCCCTCCACGTCGCGCAGCGCCGCGATGTCGGCGTCGGTGAGGCCGAGGGTGGAGAGGACGCGCACGTCCATGAGCGCGGTGCCGTCGTAGTACGCGTCGGCCGCGGTCTTCATGTCGGGCGCGGTCATGCGCAAGCCGGCGTAGAACCCGGTGCCGAGCGCCACGATGGCCGCGATGGCCAAAAAGCGCCCGAGCGAGTGGGTGATCGACCGGAGGAGCTCTTTGTTGAACGCGCCGCCCACAGGCCCTCGGTCACCATTCGAGCGTGTCGGCGGAGGCGGGCGCGTCGTTGACCTCGACGCTTGCCGCACGGCCCCCGCGGACGCGGACGACGCGGTCGGCAATGGCGGTGAAGGCGGAGTTGTGCGTGATGAGCACGACCGTCTTGCCGGTGTCGTAGCACGTGTCCTGCAGAAGCTTCAGGATGGCCTTGCCCGTCTGATCGTCGAGCGCGCCGGTGGGCTCGTCGCACAGGAGCAGCTTGGGGTTCTTCGCGAGCGCGCGGGCGATGGCCACGCGCTGCTGCTCGCCGCCGGAGAGCTGCGCCGGGAAGTTGTCGAGGCGGTGCCCCAGGCCCACCTGCCCCAGCACTTCGGCCGCGTCGAGGGGATCCTTGCAGATCTGGCTGGCCAGCTCCACGTTCTCGAGCGCCGTGAGGTTCTGCACGAGGTTGTAGAATTGGAAAACGAAGCCGATGTCGTAGCGGCGGTAGTAGGTGAGCTCCTTGCTGCCGAACGCGCTCACCTCGCGGCCGTCGAGCACGATGGAGCCCGACGAGCAGGAGTCCATGCCGCCGAGCATGTTGAGCAGCGTCGTCTTGCCCGCGCCCGAGGGGCCCACGACCACGACGAGCTCGCCGCGCTCGATGTCGAACGTCATGCCGTCGACGGCGGCCACCTCGACCTCGCCCATGCGGTATACCTTCCGCACGTCGCGAAACTCCACGAACGCCACGGGTCCGCCTCCTTCGCCTCTTCCTGATGTCTGCCGGCCTTTCCCTCATGATACACGAAAGCGCCCTCTTGAACAGGGCGCTTTCACAAAGGGTTACCTTGCCTGGCGCGAGACGGCCCCGCGCTCACCCCACGTCCGTGAGCTGGTTGGCCTCGTCGGCGGAGAGCCAGCCTTCGGGCACGACGGCAGATGCGTGGCACTGGCTGCAGTACATGACCGAGGCGCGATGGGCCTTGTGGCAGGTGCCGCATTCCAGCTCCTCGTGATGGGACAGATGCGGGTTGTACACGCCCATGTCGACCGTGCGCTCGACAAGGTCCTCGCGCGTGAGGTTGTGGCAGCTCTCGTTGAGGCAGAACCCGTCTGCGCTCTTGCTCGCCTCAGCCGCGAGCTGCCCCAGCGTGCGCTCGGCGAGCGGGAACTCGTAGCCCCCCGTGACCCAGCTTGCGCCCTCGCCCACCTGTTGCGCCAGCGTAGGCTCGTGGCAGTCGAGGCACGTCTTGCCGTATCCCGCGTGCGTCGAAGCCAGCATGGAGGACGCATCGGCCACCTCGTTGCCCCACTTGTCGGAGGCCGAACCCGACGAATCGGCCTCGTAAGTGGCAAGGTAGCCGTCCATCGGGGTGTGGCAGATGGCCCCGCAGAAGCCGGGCTGCTCGTGCCAGACCGCGAATCCCGCTCCGGCGGCTATCAACACTGCGGCCACGACGCCGATGGCGACCGCAACCTTGCGTCCGCGCCGCTTCGGGGCGCTCGCGCCCTCGTTTCGCTCATCATGCATGGGAAGCCTCCTTCTTCAGGTCGCCGGCCAGAAGGCGCGCCACATGGCGGCCCTCCGTGCACGTGCGCCCGCACGCGCACGCCACGATGTACTCGGGATAGTTGTCGGAGAAGAAGCATCCCGACACGTCGCCCGCTGCGTACAGGCCTTCGATCACGCGGTCGTTCGCGTCGAGCACCTGCATGTCGGCATTGATGCGCAAACCGTCGAGCGTGGTGAGCAGCGCCCCGCCGAACCAGCAGCCGTAGAACGGGGGCTTGGCGATGGAGGACAGTCGGTGCGGCTCCTTGCCGTAGTCGGCATCCTCGCCGGCCGCCGCCAGCTCGTTGTAGCGCTTGATGGTGTCCATGAGCCGCTGCGCGCCCTCGCCCTCGAAGCCCAGCTGCGCTGCCAGCTCCTCGAGCGAGTCGGCCCTGCACATAAGGCCCGTGCCGCCGTCCATGGCAAGGAAGTCGTCAAGCGGCATGCCCATCTGGATGAAGGCCGTGGTGTAGGCGGCGCATCCCGTGGTGCCGAAGCGCAGGATGTCCTCGGGCGCGTTGGCGTCGAAGATCTGGCACCACACGCCGCCCGGCTGGTAGCTTGCAGCGTTGCACAGGGTGTCGTAGGGCAGCGATTCGTTCACGAAGCGCTCGCCCTTGCGGTTCACCTTGAGGAAGGGCTGGCTTCCCACGTTGAGCTGGTACACCGTGCCCGGGAAGTGGCGATTGCCGTCGCGGTCGACCTTGTACCCGCAGTCGACGCCGGGCTTCACCGCGCCGCGGTCGAAGATGACGGGCGCGCCGTTCACGTCCTTGGCGCCTCCGGCCCACAGCCCCGCACGCAGGCCATAGCCGTCGCAGCGCGGGCTGTAGCTGGCCGCCGTGCAGCAGCGCTCGATAAGCGGCAGGTTGGCCTGCACCATCTCGGAATTCGCTGCGTAGCCGCCGGTGGCGAGCAGCGTGCCCTTGGTGGCCGTGATGCGCTTGAGGCCTGCGGGCGTCTGGAACAGCGCGCCGGTCACCTTGCCGTCGGCATGTTCGAGGCGCACGAGGTCGTGGAGGTAGGACACCTCGCGGCCCGCCTTCTGGATGCGCATCTCCAGGATGTCGTTACGCATGGGGTACTCGTAGGTGGGCAGGTAGAAGTGCTCGGTGGTGGGGGCCAGGTAGTACGTGCCGCCGGCGGGATGGTCGGGCTCCATCGGCGTGACGCCCAGCGTCTTGCCGGCCTCCTCCATGAGGGGAGTCAGCCATTCGACCAGCTCCTTGCCCTCCTCGAGCCACGTTTTGATGACGCGCTGGTCTACGCGACCCGAGGCGTAGCGCGTGAGCTCGTTCATCAGCTGCAGCTCGTCCACCGGCTCGGCGACCTCGAGGGAGTACTTCGTGTTCACCGCGCCCAGGTACTCGCGCGTGTCGCCCACGCATTCGCCCTTATCGGCCACGATGAAATCGAGCTCCAGGTCGCACGCCGTGGCGGCCGCCACCATGCCCGCGTTGCCCGCGCCGATGATGAGGAGCTCGGTGGTTTCCTCGATCGCGATGTCGCCCTCTGCGACGGCGGGCTCCTCGCCGAGCCAATACGTGCGCGCCTCCCGCACCTGCGCGTTTGCGTCGGGCGTCTCCGGTGCCTTCGGCGCGCAGCCTCCGAGCGCGCCTCCCACCAACGTCCCCGCCCCAGCCAGCATGCCGGCTTGCAGGAACCGCCGACGCGTCAGGCTCCCACCTGCTTTCGCCTGATTCATGTCTTCCTCCTTGCTCGCTTCGCTCTCGCATCTGAGACGGACCTGCGCGAGCAGCCGCCCAAGTCCGTCCGTTCACGAACCGCAGCATAGGGCGCGGGGCGGCGGCATGCCCCACATCGCGGATGCGGTTTATCGGGAATGCGGAAAATCGCGCAGCTGGGCGCCTCCCCACATCGAGCATGTGGGGAGGTTCGCCATCAGGGGCGTTATACTTGCAGAAGGCACTCAGCCGCACGAACGGAGGCGAGGATGGGCGAACAAGGTAAACGAGGCGGTCTGATCGTCCCCGTGCGCGCAGGGGCGGCACTCGCCTGCATGCTGCTGGTGTTCATCAACACGAACAGCGTCGTCTATCCCCAGATCGCGCTTATCTGGCCGCTCGCGCGCGAGGCGGCAACCTGGTTCGGCGTGGCGGTCATGGGGGCCATCGTCGCATGCGCCAACTACCGTCCCCGCCTGCTGGCGCGCCGCTGGTGGAACGCGGCGGCACTCGTCGCCACGGCGGGGTACGTCGCTTGCTGCCTGGCCGGGTTCGCCCTGCGAAGCCCCGCACTCGTGGTGGCGGGCGCGCTTTTGGACACGGTGGCCGAGGCGTGGCTCTTCGTACTGGTTTACGTCGCGCTCTCGCAAGTGGGAAAGGAACGACGCTCGCTCGTGGCCGCGGTAGGCTGCCTGGCCGCTTATCTAACGGAGCCCCTTGTGCAGCGCATGGATCCCTCTGCAGCGCTCGCGACGAACGCGCTGTGCCTGGCGGCCATCTTCCTGCTCACGCGCCCCCTTGTCGCCCGCCCGCTCGACGAGCTGGCAGCGGCGGCCCCGCAGGCCGAGCTCGCGGCCGCGAACCCGCTGTCGTTTCTGCCCGCCAACCATCTGCTGTACGTGACCATCCTGTTCTTCAGCACGGTGCAGGGCATCGCGCTCGCGCTTTCGAGCCTGGACGGAAGCGGGTTGGAGCCGAGCTTCGCCTTCGCTGCCCTCGCCATCGTCCTCGCGGCGCGCCTCATCCGCAAGCGCGAGCTGAACGCCGATGTGCTGTTCGGCGTCTTCGCGCTGCTCGTGTTGGCGGGGATGTTCCTCATACCGTCGAACCGCATGCTGCCCGGAGCGCTCATGCTGACCACCGAGTCGTTCCTCGACGCGGGATCGGCATGCTTCAACCTTTTGCTGGCGTTGCTCGTAGCCAACATCGCAGCGCGCAACGGCATAGCCGCCGTGCCGACCGCGGCCCTGGCGATCGGGCTCGCGTGGGCGGGCATCGGAGTGGGAACGCTGCTCGGCTATGGGAGCGCGCAGCTCACGGGCGCCAGCGACGCGGCGCTGGCGCCCGTGAGCTTCGTCGTGGCCATGGCGTTCGCCGCGTACTGCTTCGTCGCGCTCAAACGGTTCAGCTTCGAGGGCGTCGTGAACGGCATCCGCACCGCCGTAACGCCCGAGCCGCCCGCCGCGCCGGCGAGCACGGTGCATGAGAGGTGCGAGCGTGTGGCGCGGGAGAGGGGCCTCACGCCGCGCGAGACGGAGGTGCTGGAGCTTTTGGCGAGCGGCCGCACCGTCGGCGTCATTCGCGAGAAGCTGACGATCTCGCTCAACACCGCTCGCTTCCACACGAAGAACGTCTACGCCAAACTGGGCGTCCATTCCCAGCAAGAGCTCATCGACCTGGTGGACGAGGCAGGGCGGGAGAAATGAAGCATGCTCATCGAAACTCGGTGGAGCCAATTCTTTTCGTTGAATCAGCCTTTATCGCCGGGGTATTATTCCCACAAGAAGAAAGAACGTCTCGGCTCGTTCCTATAGCTTAACGCCTGAAAGAGCCTTGCTGACGCGAAACGACTCAGGGCATCACAAACGCCGAACGGCTAGCAAGACTATCAAGGGGATACAAAACGGCAAAAGAGGGTTTTCTGAATAGGGGTTGGAAAATTGAGCGGAAATGATAATATGAATTGCAACAGAGCCGGAGGTAGCTGCAGAAATGCCAGCGTAAAGCCTTCGGCCGTTGCTTTTTCTGAGCCCTTCGTCCCTCAAGCCGATCCGGGCAAACCGATGAGCCTGGAGGACATGAAACTCCGTGCAAAGGATTCCGGATTCTCCGACGGCGATTCCGGGGCTGCTGAGTTCATCTTGCGCAGGGTGAGCTACCAACATTTAAGCGAGTACTTCCCCTTGTTCGAGAGCGAAGAATGCAGTTGCTCGAAAAGCTTTAAAAATCTCAATCGCATAATGGTGCTCGATCGCAAATTCCAGTCGATACTTATGGAATACATAGGGTTGTTTGAAATGCAGATGAGATCACGCTACTCCAACGAGATGTCGCTGAGATATGGGGCTTTCGCGCATCGAAATAGAAAACTGTTCAAAAACGGGGACTACTTCAACTCCTTCATTCGAGAATATTCGAAGCTTGTCAGCAGGTGCAATCAGAGAAACGGATCCCGCCAGAAAAGAGACATCGAACGATATGGAGACATGCCGATCTGGGAAGCCGTCGAGGAAATGCCCATAGGGATGGTTTCCCGATTGTTCAGCAACACAAAAAGCCCCAAAGTGAAAGACGCTGTAGCGGAATCGTTTGGAGAAGATCGCGAGCATCTGGAAAGCTGGCTCGGCACACTCACGTTCTCTCGAAACAGGTGCGCGCATTTCGGTCAGTTTCTAGGAACTCGCTTACCCGTAATGCCAAAGAAGATGTCCTTTGTTGACGCAGACAATTCGCAGCCCTTTTACGTGGCTCTTTTGATCATGCGCCTTATGAGAACCAATTGGCACTACGGAGACTTGAGTCTGCTCCCATCCGTGACGATGGCTATGGAAATCAACCACCTGTTCAACTCGTTTAAAACACTGCTTCCATGCGCCGGAGTGCCTGCAGAATGGAGCGAGCTGATAGCAAATCCCGATGTTTCGGGCATTGGCATATCCATCAACTACGGCCCTCCCCAATCGGAGGAAGACAGCATTCCATACGATGCGAGGACTACAAAGCTCAAGCTCAAAAGAACCTGATTATTCTTGCCGCCGGAGCGCGCATAGATGTCAAGGCGACTTAGCATGAGGAAAGACCGCTTCATGGCAGGGGTCGCGTTTTCTCGCGCACTCGCCCAAACGCCGCCGGCCCCTCCCCTCCCGGCGAGAGAAGCCGCACCATCGAACACCCCGCCCCAAACCCTCCTCGAACCAGGGACGGAGAGGCGCAATGCGAAGCGAGCGCCCCCTCGCAGCGGAGTCAACCTCAGGGCGGGGTCGGAAAGGGGCCTGAGGCGAGTTCCGCACGAGCCGAAACGTCCAGTGGACGTTTCGTGCGAGCCAGGACTGCCGAGCCGCAGGCCTCTTTCCGACCCCGCCCTGAGGTTGAATCAACAAGAAAGGGCCCTCGCATCGGCGAGGGCCCCAAATCAGTGCAGGTTGTTCAACCGGCGTTTAGGAAGCGAACAGCTCGATGGAGTCGCCTTCCTTGAGCGTCACCATGGCCTTCTTCCAGGTGCGGGTCTTGCCCAGCTGGTAGCGCACGCGCTTCGGCTTCGGCTTCACGGTGAGCGTGTTCACCTTGACCACCGTCACGTCGAAGATGGCCTCAATGGCCTGGCGGATCTCGATCTTGTTGGCATCCTTCGCCACCTCGAACGTGTAGGTGTTCTTCTCCATCTGGTCGTAGCTGTGCTCCGTGATGACGGGGCGGATGATGACCTCGCGGGGATCCTTCATTATGCAAGCACCTCCTCGATGCGCTTCAGGGCGTCGGCCGTGAACACGAGCGCTTTGTTGTCGATGAGCTCGTAGGTGTTCGCCGCCGCGACGGGCAGGATGTTCACCGTCGGGATGTTGCGGAACGACAGGTACGCGTTCACGTCGTCGTCGTTCACCACGATGGTCGTGCGGCCCTCGAGGCCCATGGCCTTCAGGAACGCCACGGCGTCCTTCGTGCGGGGCTTCTCGAAGTTGAAGCCGTCGACCACGAACAGCTGCTCATCGGCCAGCTTGGCGGACAGCGCCGAGCGCATCGCCAGCTTGACCTCCTTGTTGTTCACGCGGAAGGCGTAGGAACGCGGATGCGGGCCGAACACGGTGCCGCCGCCGGCCCACTGAGGGGCGCGGATGGTGCCCTGACGGGCGCGGCCGGTGCCCTTCTGGCGCCACGGCTTCTTGCCGCCGCCGCGCACTTCGCCGCGGGTCAACGTGCTGTGCGTGCCCTGGCGCCAGGACGCGCGCTGGGCGCGCACCACCTGGTGCATGACGGGCACGTTCGGCTCGATGCCGAACACGGAGGGCGCGAGCTCGGCGGTGCCGGCCTGCTTCCCGCTCATGTCTTTGATATCGATAGTCGTCATGATATGCAAGCTCCTTTTGGATTCACTCAATTACGCCATGCGGACGCGGACGATGGCGTTCTTGCCGCCGGGGATGGCGCCCTTGACGAGGATGAGGTTCTGCTCCTCGTCGATGCGGACGACCTCGAGGTTCTTCACGGTCACCGTGTCGACGCCCATGTGGCCGGGGAGCTTGAGCCCCTTGAACACGCGGGACGGCGTGGCGCACTGGCCCACCGAGCCGGGAGCGCGGTGGAAGTGCGCGCCGTGGCCGCCCGGGCCGCCGCGGAAGCCGTAGCGCTTCATGACGCCCGCGAAGCCCTTGCCCTTCGACGTGCCGGTGACGTCGACCTTCTTCGTCTCGGCGAACGCGGCCACCGTCTGCTCGTCGCCCACGTTGTACTCGCCGGCGCTCTCCACGCGCACCTCGCGCAGGTAGCGCACGGGAGCCACGCCCTGCTTGGCGAAGTGACCCGCCATGGGCTTGTTGACCTTCTTCTCCTTGATGGCGCCGAAGCCCAGCTGCACGGCCTCGTAGCCGTCGCTCGCCTTCGTCTTCACCTGGCAGACCTTGTTGGGCTCAGCCTGGATGACCGTCACCGGGATGACGCGGTCGTCCTCGCTGAAGATCTGGGTCATGCCGATCTTCTTGCCGTAGATTGCGTTAATCATCGTCTGACCCCCTTTACAGCTTGATTTCGATGTCGACGCCGGCGGGGAGGTCGAGACGCATCAGGGAGTCGACCGTGTTGGGGGTCGGCTCGAGGATGTCGATCAGGCGCTTGTGCGTGCGCATCTCGAACTGCTCGCGGGAGTCCTTGTCCACGTGCGGGCCCTTGACGACGCAGTACAGGTTGCGCTCCGTCGGCAGCGGGATCGGACCGGACACTTTGGCACCCGTCTTCTGGGCGGTGTCGACGATGAGCTTGGTGGACTGGTCCACGATCTCATGATCGTACCCCTTGAGACGGATGCGAATCTTCTGATTAGCCACTTACTTTACCTCCGAATATCTCGCGCGCACGCCTTAGGCGTTGCCGCCGGCCTTGCTGATAATTTCCTCCGCCACGTTCTTCGGCACAGCCTCGTACGAGTCGAACTGCATCGTGTACGAAGCGCGGCCCTGCGTCGTGGAACGCAGGTCGGTGGCGTAGCCGAACATCTCGGACAGCGGAACCTTCGCCTTGATGGTCTTCGCGTTGCCGCGATCGCCCATGCCCTGGATCTGGCCACGACGGCTGGAGAGGTTCCCCATGACGTCGCCCATGTACTCCTCGGGCGTCTCCACCTCGACGGCCATCATCGGCTCGAGGATGACGGAGTTGCCCTTCTTGAGCGCCGCCTTGATGGCCATGGAGCCGGCCACCTTGAACGCCGCCTCCGAGGAGTCGACCTCGTGGTAGGAGCCGTCCACCAGCTCGACGCGCACGTCCACCACCGGGTAGCCGGCCAGCACGCCGGAGTTCAGCGCCTCCTGGATGCCGCGGTCGATGGGAGTGATGTACTCCTTCGGCACGACGCCGCCCACGATCTTGTTCTCGAACAGGTAGCCGTCGCCGGGCTTCTGCGGGAACATGTTGATGACCGCATGGCCGTACTGGCCGCGGCCGCCGGACTGGCGTACGAACTTGCCCTCGACGTTCAGGGCCTCCTTCGTGGCCGTCTCGCGGTAAGCGACCTGCGGCTTGCCGACGTTGGCCTCCACCTTGAACTCGCGCAGCAGACGGTCGACGATGATCTCGAGGTGCAGCTCGCCCATGCCGGCGATGATGGTCTGGCCCGTCTCCTGGTTGGTGGACACGCGGAAGGTCGGGTCTTCCTCGGCCAGCTTCTGCAGGGCGATGCCCATCTTGTCCTGCTCGGCCTTGGTCTTGGGCTCCACCGCGATGTCGATGACGGGCTCGGCGAACTCCATGGACTCGAGGATGATCGGCTTGTCCGCGTCGCACAGCGTGTCGCCGGTGGACGTGTCCTTCAGGCCCACGACCGCCACGATGTCGCCCGCGGCGCAGCCGTCGATGTCGACGCGCTGGTTGGAGTGCATCTGCAGAAGACGGCCGATGCGCTCCTTCTTGTCCTTGGAGGCGTTGGTCACGTAGCTGCCGGAATCGAGCTTGCCCGAGTACACGCGCAGGTAGGTGAGCTTGCCCACGAACGGGTCGGTCATGATCTTGAAGGCCAGGGCGCTGAACGGCTCCTTGAAGTCGGCGCTGCGCTCGTCCTCCTCGCCCGTGTCGGGGTTGGTGCCCTTGATGGCGGGGATGTCGATGGGAGAGGGCATATAGTCGACCACGCCGTCGAGCAGCTCCTGCACGCCCTTGTTCTTGTAGGACGAGCCCACGAACACGGGATGGATCTCGCAGGCGATGGTGCCCTTGCGCAGGGCGGCCTTCAGCTCGTCGACCGTGACCTCCTCCTCCATGAGCACCTTCTCCATGAGGTCGTCGTCGCAGTCGGCAGCGGCCTCCAGAAGCTCCTGGTGGCGCAGCTCGGCCTCCTCGGCGAACTCGGCGGGGATGGCATCCATGGGCTCGGGGTAGGTCATGCCCTTGTCATCGGCCTTGAAGTCCCAGGCGGTCATCGTCACGAGGTCGATGACGCCCCAGAAGTTGTCCTCGGCGCCCATGGGCATCTGCACGGCGATGGCCGGCGCGCCCAGGCGGTCCTTCATGGTGTCGATGGCGTGGAAGAAGTCCGCGCCCACGCGGTCGTACTTATTGATGTAGGCGATGCGGGGCACGCCGTACTTGCTGGCCTGACGCCACACCGTCTCGGACTGCGGCTGCACGCCGGCAACGGCGTCGAACACCGCGACCGCGCCGTCGAGCACGCGAAGCGAGCGCTCCACCTCGGCCGTGAAGTCCACGTGGCCGGGCGTGTCGATGATCTGGAAGCGGTACTCCTTGCCGTCGTCGGCACCGCCGGGGTACTTCCAGAAGCACGTGGTGGCGGCGGCCGTGATGGTCACGCCGCGCTCCTGCTCCTGCACCATCCAGTCCATCGTCGCGGCGCCGTCGTGCACCTCGCCGATCTTGTGGGTCTTGCCCGTGTAGTAGAGGATGCGCTCGGTCGTCGTCGTCTTGCCCGCGTCGATGTGGGCCATGATGCCGATGTTGCGCGTATCCTTCAGTTCCAGTTTAGCCATATGGTCGAATCCCCCTTAGAAGCGGTAGTGCGAGAACGCACGGTTCGACTCGGCCATCTTGTACAGGTCCTCGCGCTTCTTCACCGACGCGCCGGTGTTCTCGGAGGCGTCCATGATCTCGGCGGCCAGGCGCTCCTTCATCGTGTGCTCCTTGCGCTTGCGCGAGAAGTCCACGATCCAGCGGATCGCGAGCGTGGTGGCGCGGCGGGAGTTGACCTCCATCGGCACCTGGTAGGTGGCGCCGCCGACGCGCTTGGGCTTGACCTCGAGCGTGGGGCGGACGTTGTCCATGGCCTTCTTGAAGACGGCCAGCGGGTCGCCCTCGGTCTTCTTCTCGATGATGGCGAAGGCGCCGTAGACGATGTTCTCGGCCGTGGCCTTCTTGCCGTCAAGCAGGATCTTATTGATCAGCTGCGTGACGAGGCGGTTATTGTACTGGGCGTCCGGCTGGACCTCTCGACGGACTGCTGCTGCACGACGCGGCATGTGTTCTCCTTCTGATTCCTGCGCGCTTCGGGACGGCTTTCTTCCCGTCCATTAGGCCCCCGTCGCCTCCCCCTTTGGAAAGCGTCGGCCTCGCGGCCCGCGCGGCTTAACGGTTGCTTACTTGGGGCGCTTGGCTCCGTAACGGCTGCGGGCCTGACGGCGCTTCTCCACCGACGAGCAGTCGAGCGCGGCGCGGATGACCTTGTAGCGCACGCCGGGCAGGTCCTTGACGCGGCCGCCGCGCAGCAGCACCATGGAGTGCTCCTGGAGGTTGTGGCCCTCGCCGGGGATGTAGGCGGTCACTTCCATGCCGTTGACCAGGCGCACGCGGCAGACCTTGCGAAGGGCCGAGTTCGGCTTCTTCGGCGTGGTCGTGAACACGCGGGTGCACACGCCGCGCTTCTGCGGGTTGCCCTTGAGCGCCGGCGTCTTGCTCTTGTCGACCGACTTCTTGCGGCCCTTGCGGACCAACTGGTTGATAGTAGGCAAAGCTTCTCTCCTTTTACCTCTTGCTTGTTCCGATTCTCCTGTGCGTTCAGCTGATCCACACAGGAAAACATACGCCCCGCACGGGACGCGAACGAGCACTCTACCATCCGCCATCTGGGTTGTCAAACGCCACGCACCCGGGAGTATCTATAGGTAGTGGTGCACGTTTGCGCAGGTGGACGAGCGATTGGCAGCCGAACGCACAGGTTTTCTCCACGCAATCGAGAAATAATTTCGCCGCCGAGCGAACGCCGTCCCTGTCATCCTGAGCGGAGCGGAAGAGCCCCCTCTTGTCATCCTGAGCGAGCGAAGCGAGTCGAAGGATCCCCTGCGGCGTCAGCCGGAAGGCTTTGCGGCCTGACGGCCCGCGCGGGATCCTTCGACTCCGCGCTGCGCGCTCCGCTCAGGATGACAGGAAATCCCCTTGAGAATGCATCGAGTGACGGTCATTCGATGCGTCGGCCGTCTAGCCCTCGGCTTCCTCCAGGATGAGGGCCTCGGCGAGGCGGGCGGCGCCTTCGAGGTCGGCCACTTTGATGTGCTCGTCGGGCGAATGGAAGGCGGCCATGCCGATGCCGAGCGTGACGGCGCGCACGCCGCGGGACGCGAGCACGTTGGCGTCGGCCCCGCCGCCTGAGCGATGCAGCCTGGGCTCGAGGCCGGCCGCCCGCGCGGCGCGGGAGATGGCCTGCACCAGCTCGTCGTCCTCGTCGTAGAGCACGGCGCCGTAGCTCTTCGTCCACGCTACCTCCACGGAGCCGCCGAAGCGCGCGGCGGCGTCCTCGAGCGCGGCGGTCATGGCGGCCTTCTGCGCCTCGGCGCGCTCGTCGTAGAGCGAGCGGCACTCCCCCGCCAGCTCGCACGACTCGGGCACGACGTTCGTCTCGCGGCCGCCCTGGATCATGCCGATGTTGGCCGTGGTGGCCTCGTCGATGCGCCCGAGCGGCATGGCGGCAACGGCGGCGGCCGCCATCGCGATGGCCGACACGCCCGTCTCCGGCGCCACGCCCGCGTGCGCCGCCTTCCCCGCGAAGCGCGCCTCGAGGTTCCAATGGCACGGCGCGCCCACGATCACGGTGCCAGGCGCGCCGTCGGCGTCGAACACGTAGCAGGGCGCGCCTTGCGGAAGCTCGCCCGCCGCGAGCGCCCCCGAGCCCAGCAAATGCAGCTCCTCGCAGGTGGTGAGGAGCACGACGATCTCAGGCCTGGGCGTGCCCGACTCCACGACCGCGCGCACGCCCTCCAGGATGGCCGCGACGCCCGCCTTGTCGTCGGCCGAGAGGATGGTGTCGCCGGCCGAGCGCACGACGCCGTCCTCTACGACGGGCTCAATGCCCGCGCACGGGCGCACGGTGTCCAGATGCGCCGACAGCACGACGCTGCCTGCGGCGGTGCCGGGCAGGCGCGCGATGAGGTTGCCCGTGTCCGAGCCCGTCTGCGCGGCAGATTCGTCGAAGCGCACCTCGAAGCCCAGATCGCGCAGCTCGTCTGCGCAGCGGGCGGCCATCGCGGCCTCGTGGCGCGAGGGGCTCTCGATGCGGACGAGTTCGAAGAAGAGGTCGAACAGGCGCTGCGGGTTCATGGCGGATCCTTCCGGTGCGGTATCGATGGGGCGTTTCGCCCGCCTGCGCGCGACGCTCGGGGCGTGCCCGGTGGCGCGCGGACGGCGCGGCCCATTATAATGCTGGGAACAGGGCAGCGCGCGACGATCTCGGAAACGGGGCGGACGGAGCGCGCACGACACGCGAGGAGGACCTATGCTGCACGACACCATCAAGGCCTGCCGAAGCTATCGGCGTTTCGACGAATCCGAGCCGCTCAGCCGCAAGCAGCTCGTATCCTGGGTGGACGCCGCCCGGCTCACGGCCTCGAGCGGCAACGCGCAGCCCCTGCGCTTCGCGGTCGTCCACGACGAGGAGGACCGCGCCCGCGTGTTCGCCTGCTGCGCCTGGGCCAAGGCCCTGCCCGACTGGGACGGCCCCGCGCCCGGCGAGCGCCCGGGCGGCTACATCGTCGTCTGCCGGGACGTCGAGCGCACGCTCGCCGACACGTTCACCGCCTGGGACGAGGGCATCGTCGCGCAGACCATCATGCTGCAGGCGGTCGAGGCGGGCTACGGCGGCTGCATCGTGGGGTCGTTCAAGAAGCGGAGCCTCGCCGAAGTCCTCGGCATCGACGCGGAGCGCTTCCAACCCGACCTGGTGCTCGCGCTCGGCAAGCCCGTGGAGGACGTGCGCATCGTGGACATGCCCGCCGACGGCGAGACGGCGTACTGGCGCGACGACGCGGGCGTCCACTACGTGCCGAAGCGCGCGCTTGCCGACGTGCTGCTGTAAGCTTATGTCATCCTGAGCGGAGCGCGCCAGCGCGGAGTCGAAGGATCCCGTGAGGCGATAGCGGGGAGCGCCACGGCTGGCGCCGCGCGGGATCCTTCGACTCGCTACGCTCGCTCAGGATGACAAGTTACGAGCCCAGGATGCGGGCGGCCACTTGCTTCTTGCGGGAGAGCACGCCGGGCATCCAGGTGCCGCCCACGCCCGTGCATTCGATGCCGAACACGCGGTTCACGATGCGGCGGTTGCCCTCGCAGAGGAACTGGCTGCCCTCGGCCATGATGTCGGTGACCATGAGCAGCACGAACTCGTAGCCGTGGTCGTCGCGCAGCTGCCGCATGTGCTCGCGGATCTCCTGCTCGCGCTCCATCACGGAGGGCAGGTCCACCGTCTCGTGCTGGGCGATGAGCACGACGGCGTCGCCGATGAGGAACTCCTTCGCGTCGGCGCCCACCAGCTTCTCCACCTTCATGTCGCCCTCGCCGCCGCGGCACTTGAACACGGCCAGGCCGAACTCCACGGGGTCGACGCCCGCGATGGCGGCCAGGTGGTCCACCTGCTCGCGATCGACGTAGGTGGCCGTGGGCGACTTGAGGATGACCGTGTCGGTCATGATGGCGGACAGGAGCACGCGCGCGATCTCCGGCGGGATCTCCACGCCGTGGCGGCGGAACTCCATGGTCACGATGGTGGCCGTGGATCCCACGGGCAGGTTCAGGAACTTGATGGGGTTGGCGGTCATGACGTCGGCGATGCGGTGGTGGTCGACGATCTCCACGACGTCGGCCTCCTCGATGCCGTTGGCGGCCTGGCGCGTCTCGTTGTGGTCGACGAGCACCACCTTGCGCTTCGGGCGCACGGCCACGTCCGAGCGCGTGACGATACCGATGGCGAACCCGTCGTCGTCGAGCACCACGGCTTCGCGCAAGGCGCTTGCCATGAGGTCCTCGATAGCCTCCTTGAGCAGGCCGTCCTTGTCGAGCACGAGCACGTCGGTCTCGGTGATGTCGTCCACCTTCTGCCCGAGCGAGGCGATGAGGTCGCCCGCGACGGCCATCTCGTTGGCACCGCCCTCCTCGAGCGCGTCGGTGGCGGCGATGTAGCGCTCGGCGATCATGCGGGTGGTGATGAGGCCGCGGTAGGTGCCGTCGTCGTTGGTGACGACGAGCGCGCGCACGTTGTGCTGCCGCAGCAGCCGCCCGGCCTCGAGCAGCGTGGCGTCGTGGCCGATGGAGATGGGATCCGGCGTCATCACGTCCATGACGCGCGCGTGCACGTGCGCGATCACCTCCGGCGCGGGGATGCCGCTTTCCCCGAGGACCCATGCGCTCTCCGGCGGCAGCGGGCCCAGGCGCGCGGGCACGTAGACGCACGAGGGCTTCCCGTCCTCGGCCTCGCGCTCGGCCAGGCGGTTCTTGAGGTAGGCGTAGCCCACCGCCGCGCTGATGGAGTCGTTGTCGGGATTCTTATGGCCCACGACGATGATGGGTGACGGCATATGCTCGCTCCTTTGCCATGAGGCCCTCGTGCGCCCGGAGGGCCCGTCTTCGCGTTGCTGGGGGATCCGGTCGGACGCGCGCCCGAGCCGGCGACCTCCAGTATACCGCCCGTTCGCAGCGGGCAAGGCCCCGTTCGGGTTTCGTCGCCAAATCTCACGAAAGTGCGGGCGAAAGGGCGCGGGTTGCGCTACCATGGCGGCGGCGCGCGCAGAGGGCGCGTCCGCGAGACGAGGAGGGGGCGCATGGAGACGCTCGGATTGACCGATATCATCGGGCCCGTCATGGTGGGCCCGTCGAGCTCGCACACGGCGGGCGCGCTGCGCATCGCCTCCATGGCGCGCGGCCTGTGCTTGGCCGAGCCGCGAACGGCAGAGTTCCGGCTGTTCGGATCGTTCGCGCACACGCTCACGGGGCACGGCACCGACAAGGCGCTCGTGGCGGGCATGCTGGGGCTTTCGGCCGACGATCTGCGCATCCGCGACTCGTTCGCGCTGGCCGAGGAGGCGGGGCTCGCCTTCTCGTTCGAGCCGGCGCCGGACGCGGACGATTACGACCACCCCAACACCATCGACATCCGCGTGACCGACGCCGCCGGCAACGTCATGGACGTGCGCGGCGAGAGCGTGGGCGGCGGGGCGGCCGTCATCCGCCGCATCGATGACATAGACGTGCGCATCACCGGCGAGAACACGAGCCTCGTCGTGTGCCAGCGCGACGAGGCGGGCGTGCTCGCGCACATCGCCACCTGCATCAGCGAGCACGGGGTGAACATCGCCACCACGCGGGTGTTCCGCAGGCGCAAAGGCGACGTGGCCTACACCGTGCTCGAGACGGACCAGGCGGTGGGCGACGCGGCGAAGGCGGCCATCGAGAAGCACCCGGCCATCCTCGACGTGCGCATCATCCCCGGCGAGGCGCGGGCAGGCCTCGGGCGCTGCGGGGCGGGCGATGAGGCCGACGCGCTCGAGCGGCTTGCGGCGCTCGACTTCGCGAGCGGATCGGCGCTGCTCAGCCTGTGCGAGGGGCGGGACGAGACGATCTCCGAGGCCTTCCTCGCGCGCGAGGCGGCGCTGGCGGCGAGCCTGGGATGCGCGGACGGCTCGGCCGAGTACCTGGGCCGCGCGCTCGCCGTAATGCGGGAGGCCGCCGAGGGGCCCTTGCGCGAGGCGCAGCCCTCCATGGGCGGGCTCATCGGGGGCGAGGCGCAGGCGATGGAGGCGCTGAGGGCGCGCGGAGACGGCGTATGCGACGAGCAGCTCGCGCTGGCGAGCGCGCTGGCGATGGCGGTGCTCGAGACGAACGCGTCGATGGGCCGCATCGTGGCCGCCCCCACGGCGGGATCGGCCGGCGTCATCCCCGGCGTGCTGCTTTCGCTGCAGCGCACGCGGGGCCTCTCGGACGACGATCTTGCGCGCGGCCTGGCCTGCGCGGCGGCCGTCGGCTACCTGATTACGCGCAACGCCACGGTGTCGGGCGCGGAGGGCGGATGCCAGGCCGAGATCGGCTCGGCGGCGGCCATGGCGGCGGCCGCAGCCGTGGAGCTTGCCGGCGGCTCGCCCGCGCAGTGCCTCGATGCGGCGGGCAACGCGCTCACGAACATGATGGGGCTCGTGTGCGACCCCGTGGCGGGCCTCGTGGAGGTGCCGTGCCAGAAGCGCAACGCCGCCGGCGCGGCCATCGCCCTCGTGAGCGCGCAGATAGCGCTCGCGCACATCGGCAGCCTCGTCGACTTCGACCAGACCGTGGAGGCGATGTTCAAGGTGGGCCGGTCGCTGCCCTTCGAGCTGCGCGAAAGCGCCCTCGGCGGCATCGCCGCCACGCCGTCCGCCTGCGCCTGGTGCCCCGTCACGCCTCCCCTTCGTTCACCAGTTCGATGAGCTCGGCGCGCACGTGGATGCCGAGCTTCTGGTAGATGCTCTTGATATGGGACTTCACCGTGTTCTCTGACACGAACAGCTTCTCCGAGATGCCGTGCACCGTGCGCCCCTGCGCCAAGAGCGCGAAGATCTCCGCTTCGCGCGCCGTGAGCTGGTGCTCGCGGGCCAGAAACGCGCAGCGCTCGGCGAACCACTGCTCCTCGCGCACCACCACCTGCGGGGCGGGCGCGGCCGCCTCGTCGGCACCGGGGTCCTTGTCCCTGAACAGGACGAGCGAGAGCATGGACAGCAGGTAGAGCGACACGAGGGCCACCACGGTGAGCGTGAGGCTTCCCGCCGTGAAGCGCGACGCGTTGAAGAACCCCACGAGGATGCCCGCGAGCTGCGCGCCGTTCGTACAGGCGAGCGCCGTCGAGAAAACGAGCGCCGAGGGCAGTCGCGTGTCGCGCGCCATGTCGGCCAGCATGCACCACAGGATGATGCTCGCCACCATGGAGCCGAGCTGGGCGAACGCGTTCACGATGCCGCCGGCCGCGTTCCACAGAAGCGGCAGCAGCAAAAACCCGGCGGCCGAAAGCGGCAGCGCCATCTTGTACAGGCGCCCGATGTTGAACGGCTTCTTCATGAACAGGGCCGGAAGCAGCAGCAGCGCCACCACCACCGCCGACGTGACGATGGACGTCTGCTGCACGGTGGACAGCGGCAGCTGCTGCTGTCCCGATATCTGCATCATCAGCCCGCTCATGAAGCAGAACACCGCCGTGCCGAACACGGGCCGCCACAGGCGCGTCGCGGCGCTTCTCATCACGGGGCGCGAATACTCGCTGTCGATGCGCGCCCGGATGTCGAGCGAGCGCTTCACGAACACCGACGAGGCCACGAACACCACCGCGGTGGCCGGGACGATGACCTCCGGCGGCAGAAACGTCATGCCGAAGTACACGACCAGGCTGAGCACGTTGCACACGAGCACGTACAGGTACACCGCGCGCAGCGTGAGCGTCTTGCAGAAGCGCGCCCACAGAAGCACCATCACCGCGTCGCCCGCGCCCAGGCACACGCCGCCGAACAGAAGCCACGGCAGGATGCGCGAGAAGTCCACGTCGTGGGCGAACTGCAGCGCCATGCCGCACACGAGAAAGCCGAACAGCGCGATGCCGCACGCGGCGAGCACCGAGACCACCGTCTGCGGACCCGACGATTTCAGCGAGCAGAACGCGATGGCCGCGAACACGGCGATGCGCGCCACGAGCACCGTGGCCAAGAACAGCGTCTGCGAGGCGGGATCGAGCGCGTCGGCCGGCGCGAAGATGGTGAACGAGTGGAAGGCGATGTAGGAGAACACGAGGTACAGCGCGTACCCGCCGAAGAACACCGCATCGCGCGTCCTCTCCATGCCGAGCGCCTCCCGCAGCTGTCCCATGCACCCCTCCCCTTCCAGGGCGGCCCCTCCCCGGCGCCGCTTCTTTTTCTCAGTATACCCTAACCGCGCCGCCGCACGCGGCCCCCGATGCGCCGCTTCAACGCATATCACCCGTTTCAGGTGGTGCAGACCTGCGGTTTTGCGAAAATCACCCGCTTGCGGAGGAAGCGCGAGCGGTGCCTTGGGGGCTAGAGTTCGGGGTGGCGGAGCTTGGATCCAAGCATCCGCCGGGAGCAAGCTGAACCAACAGGAGGGAGCATCATCATGAAGGCAAACACCACCGGTATGTCGCGTCGCGCGTTCCTCGGGCTGGGGGCCACCGCCGCCGTCGCGGCGGGAGCGGGACTCGCGGGCTGCGCGCCCCAGAGCAAGGATGCCGCCGCAGCGGCCGACGCGGGCGCCCAGGGCGCCGAGGGCGGCGCGGCCGCCAGCATGCCCGACCCCACCGCGTACACGCCGTCGTTCCTCGCCAAGCCCGAGGCGCCGGCCGAGGTGGCCGAGGAGAAGGACTGCGACGTGCTCGTCATCGGCCTGGGCCTCGCGGGCGTGGCCGCCGCGCGCTCGGCGGCCGAGGCGGGCGCGAAGGTGATCGGCATCGAGAAGCAGCCCGACATCGGCGTGGTCACCATGGCCGGCGCGTTCGGCGTGGTGAACTCGAAGATCCAGCAGGACGCCGGCATCACGTGGGCGCCGAAGGGCGACATCGTGAACCAGCTGATGAAGGACATGTGCTACCGTCCAAACCCCGATTTCCTCAACTACTGGTACGACCACTCCGGCGAGGCGTTCGACTGGTTCGTGGAGGGCGCCGACTACGAGCTCATCCCCAAGACTGCCGACAACAAGCAGACCGACAAGCCCAACTTCCTGCGCCCCATCTTCTGGCCGCCGCTGGAGGGCTACGACTACAAGACCGAGTACTACCCGTTCTTCCACGGCACCATCAACCTCAACCCCAACATGCAGTGGGGCTGCGAGAACTGCCGCGACAAGGCCAAGGCCGCCGGCGCCGAGCTCATCTTCGAGACGTTCGCCGACCAGCTGATCGTGGGCGATGACGGCGCGGTGGCCGGCGCGTACGTGCGCGACAAGGACGGCAAGAAGTTCACCAAGATCAACGCGAAGGCCGTGTGCCTGTGCACGGGCGACATCGGCGGCAACCCCGAGATGCGCCACTACTACGCCCCGCAGGCCGACGAGTTCGCCAGCTTCTACGGCTCGCTCGACGCCAACGGCGAGGTGGCCAACACCGGCGACGGCCACCGCATGGCCATCTGGGCCGGCGCCCACATGGAGCTCGGGCCCTACGCGCCGATGACGCACCACATGGGCGGAGCGCTTGGCGTGGACGCGTTCCTCCAGCTCAACATGGAGGGCAACCGCTTCATGAACGAGGACATCCCCGGCCAGAACATCGCCGACCAGCTGTCGCGCCAGCCCGCCTCGAAGGACCCGGAGATGGCCAAGCTGGGCACGAAGTCGTGGCAGATCTTCGACGCCAACTGGAAAAACGAGCTCCTGGCCCAGGGCACGGGCCACGGCTTCGTGAACTACTACATCCCCGAGGAGGAGAAGGACCAGTACGAGACGGTGCTTTCGGGCTTCGCGCTGGGCTACACCACCGACGAGATGGTGGAGGGGGCCGTCACGCTCAAGGCAGACACCATCGAGGAGCTGGCCGAAGGCATGGGCCTTCCCGTGGAGAACGTGAAGAAGTCCATCGCGCGCTACAACGAGCTGGCCGCCAAGGGCGTGGACGAGGACTACGGCAAGCTGGGCACGCGCATGTTCCCCGTGGACACGCCGCCGTTCTACGCCTGCCGCTTCGACAACGCCGGCATGCTCGTGCTCATGGGCGGGCTCGAGTGCGACACCGACCTGCATCCCCTGAACGACGAGGGCGAGCCCATCAAGGGCCTCTACGTGGCCGGCAACACCCAGGGCGGGCGCTACCTGGTGGAGTACCCCGTGACCGTGGGCGGCCACAGCCTGGCCTGCGCGCTCACGTTCGGCAAGCTCTGCGGCGAGAACGCGGCCGCGGGCGTGTAGGAGATCCTTCGCTCCTCGGCGCCGCGCATCCCTCCCCGCGCGGCGCCGCATGGCTAGGAAGCGGCCGCGTCCCCCTGTGGGCGCGGCCGCTTCCTTTTCGCCGTCAGCCGAGGACGAGGTCGGGGAATGCGCCCAGGTCGATCGATTGGACGGCGATGCACGAGGGGCCGCCCTGTGTGATGAACGCCGGGCCCAGCTCGTAAAGGCCGAAGCGGCACTGCGGGAAGGCGGTCTGCAGGCGGTCGAGCGCCCAGCCGGCATCGGCGGGGTTGTCCGCATGGCTCACGCCGATGAAGTGCCCCGCGCCCACGTCGCGTCGCGCCAGCTCGGCGGCTGCGGCCTCGATGCCCTTCTTGAAGCTGCGCGCCACGGCGAGCCGCTCGAGGCGGGTGCCGTCGTCGGTCTGGCGCATGACGGGCGCCGCCTTCAGCAGGTGCGCGAACGTGGCCGCGAGCGGGGTGAGCCGGCCGCCGCGGCGCAGGTACTCGAAATCCTCGGGGAGCAGAAACGAATGCGCGCTCGCGATCAGGGGGCGCAGGCGCTCGATCACGTCGCCGGCGCTTTTGAAGCGCTTCGCCAGCTCGACGGCGGCCAGGGCGAGCGCGCGGTGCGGCGCGCACAGGGTGGCGGAGTTCACCACGTGGACGCGCTCGGGATGGCGCGCCTGCTCGCGCAAGCCGCAGGCCACCTCGTAGGCGCCGGACAGGCCGTCGGCCATGGCGAGGTGCACCACCTCCTCGTCGGTGTCGTACGCCTCGAGCGTGAGGTGCGGCGGCGGGCACGAGCTTTGCGGCATCGCGCCGGCGCGCACGCGCGCGAGGAAGTCGTCGGTCGCGATCTCCTCGTACTCGAGCCAGGTCTCGCCGTCGATGCCCACGGCGAGCGGCAGGATCCCGATGCCGCGGGCCGCTCCCTCCTCGACGGAGAACATGGTGGAAGAGTCGGCAACGATCTTCATGAGGAACCTCTTTCCCTCGTCGGCGGGGACGAAGAGCGCGGGGTTGTGGATCGATTGCGACCGCACGTCGTCGATAGCTCCATCATGGGGCATAGCGGCCCGAGTTGCAAGGGCTCCCGCGAAAGTGGAGGGGCGAGGCCGTGACGAAAGCCCGCCTCATCGCCTCGCCCAGGTTGACCGTAGGGCAAGGGCTCTGCCCTTGCCGTCGACCGGGCCCTTCCCGCAGGTGGCGGCAAGGGCAGAGCCCTTGCCCTACGGGGCATCCCTGATACAGTTCCCGCCGCTAGCCGATCTTCACGATGGGGGCGTAGTCCTTCAGCAGCTTCTTGGTCTGGCCGGTCTTGGAGAACTTCACGAACAGCGTGTCGCCGTCCACCTTCGTCACCTTGCCGCGGCCGAAGGTCTTGTGGTCCACGGTGTCTCCGGCGGAGAACGCCATCTTGGCGGCCGCCTTCTTCTCCGCGCCGGGGCGCACGTAGGAGCCGGCCACGCGGCTCGCCCGTTCGTCAGAGCGGCCCGCAGAGCCCGACGCGCTCGAGCGGCCGAACACGCGGCCGCCGCCCGCCTCGGTGCCGCTGCCCGCGATGCCCTTGCGGCTGCCGCGCTTCTCCCAGCCCGTGCCGCTGAAGCCGGCCGACCCCAAACCCGTGGTCTGGCGCAGCTCGGAGGGGATCTCCTGGATGAAGCGCGACACGGGGTTCGACGAGGTCTGGCCGAAGATCTGACGCGCGTAGGCGCAGGTGAGGTAGAGGCGCTTGCGGGCGCGCGTGATGGCCACGTAGGCCAGGCGGCGCTCCTCCTCGATGCCGGCCGCGTCGTCCTTGCTGTTCATGTGGGGGAATAGCGACTCCTCCATGCCGGCCACGAACACGCAGTCGAACTCGAGGCCCTTCGAGGAGTGCACGGTCATCATGGTGACGAACCGGCCGTCGTCGCTCACCGTATCGAGGTCGGTGCGCAGGCGCACCCACTCGATGAAGTCCGCGAGCGAGTCGCCGCGCAGCACGCGCACGGGAGCCTCCCCCGCCGCCGTGCCCTCGCCGGCCGTCGGGGCCGCGTAGTCGGCGTCGTCCTCGTCGTGGGTATCCACGAACTCGTCGACCACGCCCAAAAATTCCTGGATGTTCTCGATGCGGCCGCGCGCCTCGTCGGTGCCCTCGGCCTGGAGCGCCCCGATGAGGCCGCTCTTGTCGATGACGGCCTCGATCACCTTACGCAGATCGCCCCCGTAGGAGCGCGCCTCCTTGATGAGGCCCACGAACTCGGCGATGGACTGGCGCGTGGAGGCGCGCAGGTCCTCGTCGGCGATGGCCAGCTCGGCGGCCTCCATGAACGGCATGTCCATCTCGCGGCCGAACTGCTCGATGCGCTCGATGGTGGTCTTGCCGATGCCGCGGCGCGGCACGTTGATCACGCGCTTGGCGGCGATGTCGTCGGCCGGGTTCACGATGAGCGTGAGGTAGGCCATGACGTCGCGGATCTCGGCACGGTCGAAGAAGCGCGTGCCGCCCACGATGCGGTAGGGCACGCCCGCGCGCAAAAGCATGTCCTCCAGCATGCGGGACTGGGCGTTGGTGCGGTAGAACACGGCCATCTGGTTGTACGTGAGGCCCGCCGCGCGCTGCTTCTCGATCTCGCCGGCGATCCAGCGGCCCTCGTCGCGCTCGTCGGAGGCCATGTACACCTGGATCTTCTCGCCGTCCTCGGCGGCCGTGAACAGCTTTTTCGCCTTGCGGTGCTGGTTGTTGGCGATGACCGCGTTCGCCGCGGCCAGCACGTTGCCCACGCTGCGGTAGTTCTGCTCGAGCTTCACCGTGTGTGCGCGCGGATAGTCCTGCTCGAACTCGAGGATGTTGCGGATGTCGGCGCCGCGCCAGCTGTAGATGGACTGGTCGTCGTCGCCCACCACCATGATGTTCTGGTGCTTCGCGGCCAGAAGCTGTGTGATGGCGTACTGGGCGTGGTTCGTGTCCTGGTACTCGTCCACCATGATGTAGCGGAAGCGGCCCTGGTAGGCGTCCAGCACGTCGGCGTGGTTCTTGAGCAGCAGGTAGGCGTAGAGCAGCAGGTCATCGAAGTCGAAGGCGTTCGCGGCCTTGAGGCGCTCCTGCAGACGCGTGTAGACGCGCGCGGCCACCTTCCCCACCGGGTCGGTCGCCTCCTTCTCGAAGTTGCCGGGCGCGATGAGCTCGTTTTTGGCCGTGGAGATGCGGTTCATGAGGGCGTTCACCGGGAAGCGCTTCGGGTCGATGTCCAGCTCGGCCATGATCTCCTTGTACAGGCGCTTCTGGTCGTCCGTGTCGTAGATGGTAAAGCTTTTCGTGAAGCCGAGGCGCTCGGCGTCGGCGCGCAGGATGCGCACGCACATGCTGTGGAACGTGGACACCCACATGCCGCGGCAGCGCGGGCCCACCAGCGCGTTCAGGCGCTCGCGCATCTCGGCCGCCGCCTTGTTCGTGAACGTGATGGCGAGGATCTCCCAGGGGGCCACGCCATGGTTCTCGATGAGGTTGGCGATGCGGTACGTGAGCACGCGCGTCTTGCCCGAGCCCGCGCCGGCCAGCACCAGCAGCGGCCCGTCGATGGTGACGACCGCCTCGCGCTGCGGCCCGTTCAGAGTGTCGATGTCGATTGGCATGTGAGCAGTCTCCTACGGATGTGGAACCAAGCTTCCGTATTCTACCGCTTTTCGTCCGGCGCGCCGCCAAACGCGCGCAATCTGCGCAAGGGAGGGCGAGGACGCGGGTAGAGGCGGGGGCGACGACACAAAAACCGGTCGGTTTGGCACTGATTGCTCCGTCTTCCGTCAGGCCCTCCATGCGCGAGCTGGGGAAACGCAGCGGGAGCCGCTGCTTTCTCGAAAGAATCCGCTTCGATCGGCCTCGATCAGTGCCAAACCAACCGGTTTTTGTGTCGTCCACCCCGGTTTCAGAGCACGGGTAGGCGAAATGAGACGATTACCCCGTCCCTTTGTCTCACGCATACGCTTCGACCGGGTCGTCGAACGCGACCGTGGGCTCGTCGTCGCCGGGGCGGTTGGTGCCGAGGGAGTCGCGCCACATGGAGAGCTCGGCGCCGTGCTCCACGAGGTTCGAGCACTCGTTGCCGGCGCGCTCGAGGGAAAGCAGCAGCTGGTTGTACACGGCCTTGTTCTCGGGCGCGCACTGGCGGCTGCTCACGCGGCGGAAGTGCGCCTTGCGGGCCTTGCTCTGGCGCTTGATGATGGCGCGGCGGCGCTCGTCGAGCACCTGCTCGGACGCCGCGTCCTGGTCGCTCAGGAAGCGCAGCACCGCGTCGTACATCTCCGACACCATGGCGGCGCTCTCGGCCAGCTCCTCTCGCGCCTCGTCGGAGAACCGCCTCTTGGACGCGAGGTTCTCGCCGTAGAGCGAGGCCACCTCGCCGCAGCGCGAGCCGATGCGGCCCACGGCGTCCACGATGGACATGAGGTCGGTGATCTCGGCGGCCTGCCGCTCGGACGTGGCGCCCGAGGACAGCAGCTCCACCGCGTAGTTCGCCAGCTCGCCGTCGGCGGCCTCCACCTGCGTGCAGTCAGCCTGCAGCGCCTTGAGCGTGGCGGCATCTCTGCTCGCGATAGCCTCGGGCAGCGCCTCCAACATGGCGCGCACCGCTCCGCAGAACTTCTGCAGCTCCTCGCCGAACATGCGGATGGCGAACACCGGCTGGCCGAGGATGTTCTCGTCGAGCGTGACGAGCGCGCCCGGCTCCCGCTCGCCCACCTTGCCCGGCACGAGGAACGTGACGATTTTCACCATCACGCCCAGAAGCGGCAGCCACAGAAGCGTGCACACGATGTTGAACGTGGTGTGCGCGTTCGCGATCTGGCGCGCGATGACGTCGAGTTCGGGGCCCGGCGTGAGAAGCTGCACGAACGAGGCGAGCACCGGCACGAACCAGATGAACAGGAACGCGCCCGAGATGTTGAACACGCTGTGTGCCACGGCCGTGCGTTTCGCGTCGCGCGACTGGCCGATGCAGGCGAGGAGCGCCGTGATGGTGGTGCCGATGTTGTCGCCGAGCAGGATGGGGATGGAGCCTTGGAGGCCCAGCACGCTGGTCACGCCGTCGGGCCCGGGCTGCGAGGCGAAGCTCTGCAGCACGGCGATGGTGGCGCTCGAGCTCTGCACGACGAGCGTCATCACGGTGCCCACCACCACGCCGAGCGCGGGGATGCCCTTCACCTGCTCGATCATCGCCAGGAACACGTCGCTTTGCGCGAGCGGCTTCATGACCGCGCCCATCGTGTCGATGCCCACGAACAAGAGGCCGAACGCGAACACGGTCTGGCCGATGTTCTTGACGCGCTCGTCCTTCGCGAGGAACCACACGATGAAGCCCAGAAACACGATGAGCCAGATGTAGTCGCTGATCTTGAACGCCATGAGCTGGGCCGTCATGGTGGTGCCGATGTTCGCGCCGAAGATGACGGCGATGGCCTGGCGCATGGTCATGAGGCGCGCGCTCACGAAGCCGATGGCCATGACCGTGGTGGCGCTCGAGCTTTGCAGCACGGCGGTGGCCACGGCTCCCGCCAGCACGCCGAGCACGGGGTTGGAGGTGAGCATCGACAGGATCGACTTCATCTTGGCGCCGGCGGCCTTCTGCAGGCCCTCGGACATCATGTTCATGCCGAACAGGAATACGGCCAAACCGCCCAAGAGGCCGAACACGGTTTCCATCGGAGCGTTCACGCGGGACTCCCCTTCGCATCATCGGTTGCAGCGACAGTGCACGTGAGTCGAAAGGATACTGGGTGGACGGTAAGACCCCCGTCAAGGGAGCGTAAAGCTCAGGTAAAGTTTTTACACGGGGCGGCCAAAGGCTGAGGCTTCGCTCTAACGTGCTAAAGTGGTTAAAATTTCAAGCCACTTTATTGAAAAGTGGCTCCGAATCGGAGCCACTTTGTCTTTCAGCGGTTAGGCTTAGCGCGGCGTCGGCTCGTCCGGCGGTCGGCCGGAGCCCTAGACGATCTTCTTGCCGAACACGGCCGCGATCTCGCGGAGCTTGGCGACGAGCGCCTCGAACTGGGCGGGCGTCAGCTGCTGCGGGCCGTCGGAGAGGGCCGCGGGCGGATTGGGATGCACCTCGATCATGAGCGAGTCGGCCCCGGCCGCCACGGCGGCAAAGGCGAGCGACGGCACGAGGTCGCGCTGGCCAGCGGGGTGCGACACGTCGATGCACACGGGGCACAGCGACTGCTTGTGGATGACCGGGATGGCCGCGATGTCGAGCGTGAAGCGCGTGGCCGTCTCGAACGTGCGGATGCCGCGCTCGCACAGCACCACGTTGTCGTTGCCCTCGGCGGTGAGGTAGTCGGTGGCGGCCAGCCACTCGGCGATGGTGCCCGCGAAGCCGCGCTTGTACAGCACCATCTTATGCGACTCGGCGGTCACCTGGCCGATCTTCTTCAACAGGCTGAAGTTCTGGAAGTTGCGCGCGCCCACCTGCAGGCCGTCCACGTAGGAGTGCACGAGCTCGCAGTGCGCGGAGTCCATGACCTCGGTGAGCGTCTTCAGGCCGTGCTTCTCGCCTGAGTCGCGCATGATCTTGAGGGCTTCCTCGCCCAGGCCCTGGAACGAGTGCGGGTTCGTGCGCGGCTTGAACGCGCCGCCACGGATCCACGTGAGGCCGAGGCCCGCGACGCATTCGGCCACTTCGTCGAACTGCTCGACCGACTCCACGGAGCACGGGCCGGCGAAGATGGTGATCTCGTCGGTGCGGGTGCCGAGGTCGGGGATGGGGGCTATCTTCGCTTCGCTCATACCGACGGGGTCTCCTTCATGATCTTGAGAATGGTGGCGTAGATCTCGCGCAGGTTCTCGTTGTACAGGGGACCCTCGTTGTAGCTGCCCACCTTGGCGAAGATCTCCTCTTCGCGCTTGGCGTCGTACAGGCCCAGATGGGCACCGGGCTTGAGACCGCGGATGACCAGCGAATGGCCGGCGCGCTTGTTGAGCAGCGCGACGATCTGGCGGTCGATCTCGTCGATCTTGGCACGATGTTCTTGGATCTCCGCGAGGGAGGTGTCTCTCTCAGACATCGGCTTTTCCTTCCATGGATCTTCATGCTTTAACGAGCCTGGCCGCGCTCGCCGGCGGCGGGCGGCCCTCGTGTGCGCACCATGATAGCAAAAGACGCGCGCCCGGTAAGCGCGCCGCTCGGATTTCACGAGGAAGCCCACTGGCCGACCTGCGACGCGGGGCGCTTGACCGCCGGTGTACACTGGGAAAGCGTTTTTCCGACAACCTGAATCGACCCCGAAGGAACCCTCCCGTGCTCGCCCAGTTCGCCGACATATTCGTGCAGATGGTGGTCCTGTTCGCCGTGGGCGCGACGGGCTACGTCGCCAAGCGGGCGCACCTCATGGACGAGGACTTCGACAAGAAGTTCTCGAAGCTCATGCTGAGCACGGCGTTGCCGGCGCTCATGCTGGCCTCGGTGCTCGACGCGGACACGCTGCCCACGGCCGCGCAGCTCGGGTGGACCATCGTCGTCTCGTGCGCGAGCTACGTCGTGTTGGTGGTCGGCGGGTTCGCCCTCACGGCGGCGCTGCGCGTGCCCGACGGGCGCAAGGGCGTGTTCCGGTTCATGATGATGTTCGGCAACACCGGCTTCATCGGGTTCCCGGTGACGGAGGCCGTGTTCGGCACGGAGGCGCTCATCTACGCGACCGTGTTCAACCTCGTGTTCAACGTGCTCGTGTTCTCGCTCGGCGTGTGGCTTTTGGCCACCGACAACAAGTACGGCGTGAAGGTGAGGATGGGCCCGAAGTCGCTCCTCTCCCCCTGCATCGTGGCCAGCATGGCGGCCATCGTGCTCGCGTTCCTCGGGCTGCACAGCGTGCCCGTCGTGGGCGAGGCGCTCGGCACGCTCGGGTCGCTCACCACGCCGGCGGCCATGCTGATCATCGGGTCGTCGCTGGCCAATGTGCCGGTGCGCCAGCTCGTGGGCGGCCCGCGCCTCGTGGCGGCGTCGCTCGTGCGACTGCTCGTCGCGCCCGCGCTCGTGTGGGCGGCGCTGCACCTCGTCGTGTCCGACCATATGCTGCTCGGCGTGGTCGTGGTGCTCTCCGCCATGCCGGTGGCCGCGAACGGCACGATGATCTGCCACCAGTACGGCGGCGACGCCAAGACCATGGCGCAGGGCACGTTCGTCACCACCCTGGGAGCGCTGGTGACCATCCCCCTGATGGCCGCGCTGTTCGCGTGAGGCCTCGTCATCCTGAGCGAGCGCAGCGTGTTCGTTGGATCCCACGCTTCGCGCTCCGCTCAGGACGACAAGCTGGACGCCTTACGGCAGCATGCCCATAGTCTCGAAGGCGAAGTAGCCAAGCACGAGCACGCCCACGACGATGCGGTACCAGCCGAACGCCGTGAAGTCGTTCTTCTTGATGTAGCCCATGAGGAACTTGATGGCCACCACCGACATGACGAAGGCGGTCACGATGCCCACGACGAGCACCACGATCTCGGTCATGCTCATGGCCAGGCCCGCGACGAAGAACTTGAGCGCCTTCACCAGGCCCCAGCCGAACATGATGGGGATGGCCAGGAAGAACGTGAACTCGGCCGCCGCGGTGCGCGAGCAGCCCGACAGCATGCCGCCGATGATGGTGGCGCCCGAACGGCTCGTGCCGGGGATGATGGCGAGCACCTGGAAGCAGCCGATCTTGAGGGAGGTCTTCCAGTCGATCTCGTCCACGTCGGTGATCTTGAACAGCTGCGCCTCGGCCTCGTCGGCAGCGTCGCCGTACGATGCGCGCGCATGGCGTCCGCGCGGAGCGGCAAGGGCCGCCTCGGCCTCGCGCAGGCGGCGACGGTTGCGGCGCTCGAGCACGATGAACGCCACGCCGTACACGATAAGCATAGCCGCCACGGTCACCTTGTTGTAGAAGTGCTCGTTCACCCAGTCGTCGAACAGCAGGCCGATGACGGCGGCGGGAATGCAGCCGATGGCCACCATGCCCCAAAGCCGCCACGTGGACTTCTTCTCCATCGAGGTCTTGCGCGGCGAGAAGGGGTTGAGCTTGTGGAAGTACAGGATGAGCACGGCCATGATGGCGCCGAGCTGGATGACCACGAGGAACAGGGCCAGGAACTCGTCGGACACCTGGAGCTTCACGAACTCGTCCACGAGGATCATGTGGCCGGTGGACGAGATGGGCAGCCATTCGGTGATGCCCTCCACAATGCCGATGAGCAGGGCTTTCAATGCTTCGAAGATCATGCGGTGGTTTCCTTGGTTGAATCGATGCGGCTACTGCTTGCGCTGGTGATGGTCCTGCAGCATGGCGATGGCCAGAAGCGCCACCGACAGGCACAGCCCCATGAGCACGAACCGGGGCAGCTCCTGGCCGAGCGCGATGGTGGCGAAGGACACGAGCGCGATGACGAGCGCGACGAGCTTGCACAGATACGAGATGCGGTCGTTGAACGAGGCGTGCATCTCGCGGCGGCGCTCCTCCGAGGGCGCCTCGCGACGCGGGCGTTTTGCCGCGGGCGCGTCCGGCTCCAGGTCGTCAAGCGCCTCTATGTCGTCACGAGCGTTCTCCATGCCGGGCATTGTACACGACGGGGGCTGCGAAAGGCCAAGAAAACATAGGGCGAACATTGCAGGCCAAGGGGCGGGTTGGGGCCGATTGCGCTACCATGGGAAGATCGAAAACGAAAGCGGAGCGAGATCGGCATGGATGAAGCAAGTGGAAAGACCAGCGCGGCTGGCGAGCGTCCGGAGGCCCCGGCACCTGAGCCTACCGCGCATCAGCAGGCCGTGCGCAAGTCGATGCAGGGCAACAAACGCTGCGACACGAAGCCCGAGCTGCTCGTCCGGCGAATACTGCGCTGGGCGGGCCTTTCCGGCTACCGCCTGCAATGGAAGGTGCCGGGTCGGCCCGACATCGCGTGGCCCGGCAAGAAGGTGGCCCTGTTCGTGAACGGGTGCTTCTGGCATCGATGCCCGTATTGCAAGCCGACGATGCCCAAAAGCCACGTGGAATACTGGACGGTGAAGTTCGGCCGGAACGTCGCGCGCGACGAGCGCAACCAGACGGCGCTCGTGGATGACGGATGGCGCGTGCACGTCATCTGGGAATGTCGGCTCAAAAAGAAGAACATCGCCGCAACCTGCGAAGAGCTTCTCCCCCGACTGGCCGCCGAGCTCGGCAAGGAGCTGAAGGTGGAGCCGAACGACGCGCCGCCCTGGCATCTGTGAGCGGCTGACAACAGTCGCACATCGACCACGAACCGTACTGGGAGAAATTGGAGCGCCTGAACCTTTCCGCCCCTCTCCGTTTACCGGCAACGATGAGTTGCCGCTGCGTCAATCCTTGCATGACGAGGCCCGCCTCTGCCGCGTGGTACGCTCGAAGAGCCCCGGAGGCGACGGACTGCAACACGGCACCTCCGGGACGCGCACACGCGGCGGAAGCGCCTTGGGGCCTTCCGCTGACATTCGCAGACAAGGAGGGATCGTATGTTGCCATCGCAGAAATCCCCAGCGGAAGCTCCTCTCGCCGGGCTCTCCCGCAGGTCGTTCGTGAAGGGAGGCTTCGCGGCAGGTGCCGCCGCGCTCGGCGGCCTCGCGCTCGGCGGCTGCGCGCCGCAGAGCGCCTCGGGGGCAGCAGGGTCGAAGGAGGCACCTCGCCAAACCGACGAGATCACCGCACGGCTCGCCGAACGCGTGCAGGGAGCCGACCTTCCCGACGCCGCGCCCATCCTGCCGGTCGAACCGCCGGCAACCTGGGACGACGAGGCCGACGTAGTCATCGTCGGCGTGGGCGGCGGCGGTATCGTGGCCACGGCGTTCCTCGCGCAGCAGGGCTTGAAGGTTATCGGCATCGAGAAAGAGGGCATGGTCGGAGGGGCAAGCCGCCACGCCTGCACGTTCGCGAACGTGTTCGGGGGCTCGAAAGACCAGAACGAGCTGGGCTTCGCCGTGCCCACGTTCCCGCCTGACGCGAAGGCCTTCATCCGCATGTACGAAGAGCAGAACGCGTATTCCATCGACGAGAAGTTCCTCGAAAACCAGCTTCTCATGTCGGGCCCGGCATGCGACTGGATCATGGAGCAAGACGGCATGAACATGGAGTGCATGGGGCCCATCTGGCACGATGCGGACGTCCACAGCGGCAAGCAGAGCGTAGTTCTCGGCATGGACAACCCCACGAACGCCATGGAGGCCGTAGCCCTGGCGGCGGGTGCCGACATCCGCCTGTCCACGAAGTGCGAGAGGCTCGTCGCCGACGGAGGCCGCGTGGCGGGCGTCGTCGCGAAGGGACCCGACGGCTCTGAGCGGTTCGTCAAGGCGTCGAAAGGCGTCATCCTGTGCGCGGGCGGCTTCGGAATGAATCGCGACCTCATCCGCGCCTACCTGCCGAGCGCCTACGAGGGCACGGTACAGGGCGGCCCCATGCCGTCCCACACGGGCGAGGCGTTCCGCATGGGCCTCGGCATGGGCGCCGACTTCTCCGGCTTCGACTCGTGGAGCTGTTGGGAAGGCGCCATCGACGAGGAGACGGCGGGCGGCGACGGCCAGTTCTGGCACTACTTCTGGCACGGCGAGCGGCAGCTGTTCCACAACCCGTGGCTCCTCATCGACAAGCGCGGCAACCGCCAGCCGTACTTCGCGGCCACGCAGGAGCTGTTCGCCAACCCGGGCGGGCAGATGGGAGACCTCAGCAACTGCGCGGCGTGGATGTCTGCCGTGGGGCACCACGTGTATTCCATCTGCGACTCGAATTTCCCGACTACCGTGTTCGAGAAGGACGTGCTGACCGACGAGGGAACCGACCGCAACCGTATCCCTATCACCGACCCCTCCACGCTCATCGACACGAAGGGCCTCGTGACGGCCGACTGGCTCGCCGAGGTTGACGAGGCGGTGGCGCGCGGCGCTGTGAAGAAGGCCGACACCCTCGAGGAGCTGGCCGATATGCTGCTGCTCGACCGCGACGTGCTGACGCGCGCGGTGAAGGAGTACAACGAGCTGTGCGCCAAGGGCGTCGACGAGGAGATGTCCACGCCGTACGACCCCACGTGGCTGCACCCCGTGCAGGATCCGCCGTTCTACGGAGCCATCGTGGGCAGCCAGATGGCGAAGACCATGTGCGGCTTGCGCACCGACGAGCATCTGCAGGTCATGCGCGAGGACGGCTCGCTCATCCCTGGCCTGTACGCCAACGCGACCACGGCCGGCGGGCTGTCGGGCGAGGGCAACTACGGCTGCTTCTGGAACTCGACGGTGTTCGGCGGCGTGGGCACGAGCTGGATCACCGGGTGGATCGCGGCGAAGTCGCTCTTGGACAACGAGGGGTAGCGCGCAACCTCGCATCGCAAGCGGCCGTCGCTCGCCGGCGGCCGCTTGCCTCACCGCACGCGCACGTTGCCTCGGACGAAGTTGACCAGCTTGAGGGCGAGCGGGCCGATGGAGCGCTCGTCGTAGACCATGCACAGGGGGAGGTCGTCGCGATCCTGCGGCCGAAACGGCATGAAAACGCATTGGGGGAACTTCGCCTTCATGGCGGGTGCGTAGGGCTGGAGGTGCACGCCGCCGGCGCGGCAGAATGCGTCGATGGACTCGTCGTCAAGCGGCACCTCGTGGAACCTCGGCTCGAAGCCGCTGCTTTGACAGCGGGCGATGAACCGGTTCGTGAACAGGTCGAAGTCGAAGGGGCTGCGAACAGGGACGCCTTTGAGATCCCCGACAGCGAGAGGCGCCTTCTCGCACAGGGGGTTGCCCTCGAGCGTGATGGCGCGCGTCTCCATCATAGAGACGGGGACGGACTTGATCCCTTCGCGCTTGTACTCGCCCTGCACGAAGCCGACGTCCACCAAGCCTTCCTGCACGGCCTTGAGCGTGGCCGCATCGGAAAGCTTGAAAGTGGCCAGCTCGCAGCCCGGTGTGCGCGCGACGAACTCGCTCACGAGGGCGAACGTTTCGTTCTCCCCGTTGAAGAACAGGTAGTCGAGCGGGAACGACTTGAAGGCTACGCGCAGCGCCTCGCGCGAGGAGGAGGCGCTCGTGCGCGCGCTGGCGAGCAGGTCGATCTCGCCGAGCTCGCGCAGCACCGCGTCCGCGTGGAGAATAAGCTTGCGGCCCTCGTCGGTAAGGCGCATGCCCTCCTCGCGGTCGAAGATGACGAAGCCCAGCTCGCCCTCGAGCGAGCGGATGGCCTTGGAGATGGCCTGCTTGGAGATGTAGAGCTCCTCGGCCGCCTTCCCCACGCTCCCCAAACGAGCCACGCACGACGCGTACCTCAGCTGATGCAGCTCCATTTCAGTTCTCCAGGTAAGCCCGCTCGAGCAGCGGTTTGACTTCCTCGAGATCCGCCAAGGACGTAAGGCTCGCTTCGACATCCCCCGTCCCCCAATGGCCCTTGTTCGAGCAATCCTTGACGAGGCTCGTCTCCTCGATCGTCGAGGGGTCGAGCGCCAGATGCAGGATGACGCGCTTCTGGTTCACCTCGACGCATACGATGTTGCGCACCTTCTTGATAGCGAGGTAGAATTTCAACTCGTTTTCGGACACGTCGTCGCCGAGCGAAGCCATGAAGTGCCGAACCTCGTCCACCACTTCGCGAAGCTTCTCGGGCGCTCCCGCCAGCTGCTCGGCGTACGTTCTGTCCACGTATTTTTTGCCGGACGTCCCTTCCTCCAGCATCGCGACAGACGTGGCGGTCGACGGCGCGTTGAGGAATTCGAACAGGATGATCTCGTCGTTTTTCGCATAGCGGACGAGCCTGATGTTGCGATTCATCTGCTTGATCGCATGGAGGTCGTATTTCCCGAACGAACCCGCTATGCAGTACACCGCAGGCGAGCTCCAATCAATCGAGTCAGCCACCTTCTTGCCCAGCTTGTCGAACACCAGCCGCCAAAAATCTGCACGATGGTCCATCAGCCAATCCAGATAGAAGAGGCCTTGGTTGATGACGTTCTCATTCGAATCGCGCTTGTACTCGAACACGATCGGGCAGTTGTTCTCGTCTATGCCGAGGCTGTCGATTCGGCCGCCTTGGCTTTCGTACTCGCCCGCGTGGTTGATGACGTACTCGCTTTGGAGGAATCTGACCCCGAAGAAAGCTTCCATGTTCTTCTCTATGAGCTGCTGGATGCCCTTCTCGAGCTTCGCGGCCTTCAGCTCGACGGGTCGCACGGTCGGATTGATCGAGAACAGCTTGATATCTCCCATGAATGGCCCCTCGCATGTCGGTTTCAGCCTTGCTTGATTATATACGCATGCGACGCGCGACGCGTCGCCGTTTTCTGTGCTGTGCGCGCATATGGGGTCGCGACCTGCATCAGCGGCGGCGATTCGTGTAAGATGAACGCCGAGAAGAGAGTGGAACCCATGCACGCAAAGGAGCCTCCCGTGTCCATCAACCCATCCGACCAGCTGGTTATCGTCGTCGACTTCGGAGCGCAGTACGGGCAGCTCATCGCCCGCCGCGTGCGCGATCTGCACGTGTACTCGGAGATCGTGCCGTGTGACGTGAGTGCGACCGAGGTGCGTGCGATGGCGCCGGCGGCCATCATCCTGTCGGGCGGGCCCGCGAGCGTGTACGCCGAGGACGCGCCGTCCATCGATGCGGGCATCTTCGAGCTGGGCATTCCGGTGCTGGGCTTCTGCTACGGACAGCAGATCATGGCCGTGACGCTAGGTGGCACCGTGGGCCACACCGATGCCGGGGAGTACGGCGCCGCGCAGCTTACACGCTGCGACGAGGGCGCGTCGGCGCTGTACGGCGAGACTCCTGCCGAGCAGACCGTGTGGATGAGCCACCGCGACGCCGTATCGCGAGTGCCGGAGGGGTTCGTCGTGACGGCTTCGACCGGCACGTGCCCCGTGGCCTCGATGGAGTGCGCTGAGCGGCAGCTGTTTGCGACGCAGTTCCACCCCGAGGTGCGCCACACGCCCCACGGCGACGAGTTGCTGGCGAACTTCCTGTTCGGCATCTGCGGGCTTGAGGCGAACTGGACGATGGAGGGCATCATCGACGACGCGGTGGAGGCCATCCGCGAGCAGGTGGGCGGCGACCGAGTGATTTTGGGCTTGTCGGGTGGCGTTGATTCGTCGGTGGTGGCTGCGCTGTGCGCGAAGGCTATCGGACGGCAGCTGACCTGTGTGTTTGTGAACCACGGGCTGCTACGCAAGAACGAGCCCGAGGAAGTGGAGGCCGTGTTCACGAAGCAGTTCGACGTGGACTTCGTGCACGTGCACGCCGAGGATCGCTACGCGGCGCTCTTGGCCGACGTCGTTGAGCCCGAGGAGAAGCGGCGCATCATCGGCTCGCAGTTCTGGGAGGAGTTCTTCGCGGTGGCGCAGGACCTGGCTGAAGGCGGCCGACCGGTGAAGTTTCTGGCACAGGGCACCATCTACCCCGACATCATCGAGAGCGGCGCGCGCAAGACCGGCGGCAAGGCGAGCACCATCAAGAGCCACCACAATTTGATACCGTTCCCCGAGGGCGTGCACTTCGACCTAATCGAGCCGTTGGACCACTTCTTCAAGGACGAGGTGCGCGCGCTGGGGCGGGCTCTCGGGCTGCCCGACCACATCGTCGACCGCCAGCCCTTCCCGGGCCCCGGCCTGGCCATCCGCATCATCGGCACCGTGACGCGCGACAAGCTGGCCGTGCTGAAGGAGGCCGACGCCATCGTCCGCGAGGAGCTGGACGCGTACAACGCCGACGGCGGCAACGTGTGGCAGTATTTCGCCGTGCTGCCCGATATCAAGAGCGTAGGCGTCATGGGCGACGAGCGCACCTACGGCTACCCCATCATCCTGCGCGCCGTAGAGAGTTCGGACGCCATGACCGCCGACTGGGCAAAACTCCCCTACGACCTGCTAGCAAGAGTGAGCAGCCGCATAGTAGCCGAAGTCCCCGGAGTAAACCGAGTAGCTTACGACATCACGAGTAAACCCCCCGCGACGATCGAGTGGGAGTAAACCATGCGCATAAGAAAGGGCAGGATGGCTTCTGCGAATCGCGAATACACAAAGATGTCCATCCACTGCCATCTCGGCGGTCTAGATGCCGATTGCAAAATAGACACACCGATTTGCCATGAACCTCGGTTCGAATTAACTACTGCATATGAGGAAATAAACGAAGCACATCAAGAGGGATACACTCTCCTTGCCCAAACGAATTCAAATTGCGTCGATGCGGCCTCTTGGTTGCTTGCAAGGAAATATGCACAATCGCAAGGAATTGAGCTCTTGCCTGGCACCGAGATCAATTTGAAGAATTGGGAAGACGAGGGCATCCTCCATGTTGTAGTGGTGTTTCCGCCAACAGCAAACGTACTGCAGCTTCAAATGAAAATGAGAGACATATGTATCGCCAATGGAGAGAATTGCTTCGAGATAAACCAACTTTGCGACCTTCTGTGCGAGAGCAGAGCCGTCATCTGCATTCACGGAATAAAGCAGGATAACAGATCAATTCGCGGTAACCCCCAAATGGCAAAAGAGCTGGTAGGGCTGAATCATTACTTTCCGGTAGCGTTTGAAGACAATAAAAGCTTTCACAAGGATGTGCTTGTCGAAAGCATTAAAGAGTTTTTAGCCGAACGACAGGTCGATTGGCTAAAGAAGGCTGCAGACGTTTCAGCAGTAGATAGAAAACGATTCTCCGATATACAGTCTCCGACTTACATTTGGGCCGGGAACACTTTTGAAGATCTCTATTACTGCGTTTTGACGGGCGCTTCAAGAATCGTACGAGAAGAGGACATTGTCACAAGGCCCTCATTCATAGCTCGAATTAAAATTGACGGCAGTGAGCAAATGACCCAGTCAGATATCTCTTGCTCTCAGGGTCTAAATTGCATCATTGGACCATCAGGAAGCGGCAAAACTCTCCTACTGGATATCCTGAAGTACAAAATGAAATCGGAACACCTTACCGAGACCACCTCAAGCAAGCCCAACTATTCTTCCATCTACAAATCCGAGCACATTCATTTATTTGGACCAGACGGCAACGAGCTCGACCCCACCTTTGGATTTGAAGTAATCGAAGGCGAGAATCTATACCAAAAAGTATTGAGGGCGTATCAAGGCAACCGTGCAGAGCTGATGCGAGAATTGGGTCTCGAAGTTGACACGAGTCAGTATAGTGAAATGATTCAGGAGTTTGAAACCAAAGCGAATCATTATTTGCGCAAACTCCAAGAGATACAGCATTCACAATTGCGCGCAGCGACAGCTCTCGCACAAGTCAAAAGTGCGCACTTGTTTGTCTGCGCAAACGACACTAAACACGTGGACGTTATTGCATACAACCAGGATTCCTCCATCAAGACCAAAGTTGAAATCCTTGGCGCAGACAAGAAAACATGCGAGACTGACTTGTTAAGTGCCACGAAAGCGTTCAAAGAATTAAAAGAAATCGCCGAGAGGCAGGGATTTTCTTCAGGGTTGATTAACCAGCTCGATTCTCTTGCAAATGCCTACCTAACGCAGTTAATGTCGAAAATCACTTGCATCAAGCAGTGCATTGACAGTCTGATCTTTAAGCAAAAGCGCCAATCACTCCTTTTTTCTGCCTGTCAGGTATACAATGGACAAGTTAGCAAGCAGTTTGAGCAAGTAACCGAAAAGAAACAATTAATTGGCGACAAATTGGAAGAGCTAGCCCAGTCGCTTCTCTCATCAAAAGCCGGTACCTACAAATTGTCTGCTCCGTCGCTTAACCCAAAGAAGCTTGCCGATTCTCTCGCTCTCAAAAGCACCAACGATGCAGCAAAACTCGAAATCCATATCATTCCTTTAATTGTTTTCCGCGAAGATCTGAAAAACATCTTTCCGAGCAATATTGCAACAAGAGCAGCTGGCAAAGCAAGAATTTCAGCTTTCGAAGGCCCTTACGATCTTTCCAAAGAAGAGAGCGTCACCAATCTGCTGGACATTTTCTTTAGCGAAGGAGTGCTAGATGGTCTTTCAATATCATTGCCGGTCGAAGAAGCAATTTCTTATAGCATTAAGCTAGAGGATGAAGAAGGGATCTTTAGGCCCATTGACGAATTCTCGGCAGGAATGCTCAGCAAGGTATACGTATCCTATTTCCTCGATTCTGCGATTTCCAACGCCGGAAGCAACACAATCATCCTTTACGATCAGCCAGAATCGAACATGGAGAAAGCTTTCCTGATAGACACGTTGGCCGACAAGTTCTCAAAGCTTCGAAGGACGCATCAGATTTTTGTGGCAACCCATGAACCCCTCCTTGTCGTCAACGCTGACGCAAATGAGATCATCCTTGCCACGAATGAAAAGAAAGTCAATCAGCCTAATCAGATTTTTTACGAAAACCGCTCATTCGTTGGAATCAATGGACGCTCCTCTCTGATTGAAGACGTGGCGGGATTAATTGACGGAGGAACCGGTGCCGTAAGGCATCGCAGCGAAGTTTATGAAGGGATGAAGAAGTAAATGGCAATAAAAGTGACCGTCGAAGCGAATGGAGAATTATACATCAATGCAGAGAAAAGGGGGGTGGCCGACTTGACCCAAGATCTTCTTGAAAAAATTCTTGATGATTCTTTGTCGGATGAAGTCGAATTTTGCATTGAGGGAGACACACCACTCGCAAAATTTTTTAACACCATCCAATCGGAAACTAAAGAGGGATCGGAGTTAAGAAATCTCAAGAAGAGAAACGACGAAGCGTTACAAGCAAAAACCGGCATAGAAGAAGAGCTCCCTGAGCTGATCGCACCAGAAGGCAATTTATGACGTCGGTCTGAACTGAACTAGCTTCTATGCGTTTGAGCGTCCGCGCGAAAGATAGCGTCGTCGAATGACGCCGAAAGCACATCCTCGATGCTCTAAAGTACGGCGATGCGTTCTTTCTTCGGATAACCGCGAAGAGCCGACCTCCCATAGGGGGCCGGCTTCTTGTGCGCCGAAAGGCATAGGCATTCTGGTGATGGGCCTGAGAAGCTCATGCCGATTTCAAATTCCAAGAAGACTGACGGCGTTCACCATCGCTTCTAACCTCAATTCATAGCGAAAGTCCTTGCGAACCGAATGAACGCACTATCGCATCCGGCAGACTTCGTTACCTTCTTCAACACGGATTTTACTCATCCAAGTCGAAGGCGTTATCCTAAAACCAACCCAATCCGAAGTCGCGTGAGCCGTCCGGCTAAATGAAAGCCGGCAGGCTCGCCTTTGCTGAGCAGGTAGCGAAACTGCCGACGCAACCGCCAATACCGACAACGCCCTCAAGCATGTAGGAATTCAATTGAGCCAATGTTTCAGCTTCTCGCCAAAAGTTTGTTCCACGAACTCGGCGAGCTCGCCCTTTTTGGCAAGCTCTGCGGCATCCGCTTTGACGAAATTCGTTTTGCAGCTTCCACCCACTTCACCTTTGTATCCCAGGATGTAGTGCGTCGCGATCTGGTAAATGATCTCAGTCGGAGCAATGCCGAAAACCTGGTTCTCGAGGATATGATCAAGACGCACGCGATCATCCGGAAACAATCTCTTCATCGGCTCGCTGCTATACAGGCGCTTTATGATCTCAGTGATATAAAGGCCCGATTTCATGTACATATCCGCAAAGGTATGCTCCGGGTCATCGAAGCATCCGGGGTTCTCCCTCTCGAACAAGTCGACCATCTGCACAACAACATTGCGTGGGGTGAAGATCTGATTAGTCTTCTGCGGGGGAACGTAGTCGAAGATATCCTCATCGAGCGACCCATCAAAATAGTTTGCAAGCCGAGTACGCAGGTTGACAAATTCTTTAACCGAGTCATTGAACACCACCGGATCAAACAGCTGTCCGGCGAAGTGAACAAGTTCTCCTGTTTCAGGGTTGGCCAAGTCCCCTCCGTCGCGCAATAAGCGGAACTGATCAACAGTCACACTTGTCACCTCTTGAAAAACGTCGGCAGGAATGATCCTGTCGAAGGTTTCAAGCGTTGTGCCCTCATCGCCATACGCCATGAGAAACGACGGTATCGTCCGCGAAAACCCTCGCAGGTGATCGCGGATACCGCCCTCAATAGTCTGTTTTTTAGCCTCTTTCTTAGCGGTTTCTACCTCACGAACCACCACCTCGCCAGCACTCTTCACCAGCTCGTCACGGGAGTCCTTCAAATTGCTTACAAGCTTCTGGCGTGCATTTTCAAGTCTCTCATCATGCTTTCGGTTGATGTCGTAGGCTTCGCTCTGTGTTTGAGCCAAATCAAGCTCTGCTTTGCGATCCTTCTCGATACGGTTTTTCTCAATGGCGAAGCTGCCAACCTCGCGGTTGAGCTTGATGTCAACATCGGCCCTGATGCGTCGCTCCACCTTCCTCTGTTGCAGTGCCTTCATGTCGCTGCCATAATTTTGCTTGGCAGCTTCCATGAGCGGCGCGGCTAAGCTGCTCCCAAACGTCTCTTGAAGCTGGGCGAGAAAAGCATCATCAGGATCGTCCGATTCTTCGATGACGATGGAATCTATGACGCCATCAAGATCGTTGGCGATGTCGCCGTAAACCTTATCACCAAACAACCCTTCCGCTAGACCGACAACCTGCTCTTGTGGGATCTCGATTTCGCAGTCATCGTTGAGATCAAGTTCATCGATAATGTCACGCGTCACGCCGAGATCCTCATTGGGAGCTTTGAAGGGCTCGAATTTTTGCAAAACCTCAAGCACCTCCGCAGGCGCATGAAATACATTACTGATATTCTGGAAAAGGAAATCGCTCATGAAGCCGCGACGAACAACTTCGCGTGAACGAATTTTGCGCGGGATTGAAAGAACGCGCTCGGCATCAAGCTCGACCATCTCACCGTTCTCGTCTTCGCCAATGACCGGGAAAAAGTTCAACAGTGTTCGGATGCGCCGCTTACGGTCATCGAGTGTTCCACCACCCGAAGCCGTGTCGGTGTAGAGATCGTTGGCGAACTCCTCGAAAATCGTGAGCGTACGGGCAGGATCGAAGTCGAAAACGTAAGCATTCTCTTTACGAAGGAAGCCGTCATCATTGCTGAACAAGCAAGGGTTTTGAGCGCGGAAAGCCGCTTGCATGTAGAGCGAGGGACTTTTCATGTTCGAGAGCATAAGAACAGCCGTCCACTCGGGGACAGTGACACCGGTAGTCAGCTGTCCAACAGAGAGGGTGGCGGTTCTATCAAAAGTGGCAATCGCCCCGCGTACCTTGTCGAACGCCTTGACGAACTCGTCTTCGTCCTCGAGTTTGCCGTCTCCAGCAGCGAGCACAATCTCGTAATCCCTAAACACTTCATGCTGGTGCAACTTTTTCGCGAGTGCCTTGGCGGAGTCCACGCGATTGAGCATCCAGAATGTATGCCTCAACTCCTTGCGAAGTTCGGGCGTCGAGAACGGAAACTTTTTCTGCGTAGTAAGCGCATCAAGAAAGCGGTCAACGTCTTCGTTATGAACGAAGTAACCGTTGGCGTTGGTTGCAAAGAATTCGTTCAGGTCAAAGGCGTACTCCACCGTGTCGCCGTCGATGTCCACACCGCGTTGCACTTCGTCCATAACTATGTCGGACATCTGGTAGGTAAACATGTTGAGCTTGGGCAGATCAGAGTAGGGGTTTGGCAGCTCGGGATCTTCCCAATCACGCTTCGCTTGCTGCTCATCCGCATAGGTCCAGTTGAATATGGCATCGTCGGGAAACTTCTCGTTCGCAATTGCCTTGAAAGGCGTGCCGGATAGGTGCAGAGTGAACTTTCGCTCGATATGGTCGAACGCAACATCGGTCTTGAACGTGTCCACACCTTCGTGCGCCTCGTCGATGATGAGCACATCCCACTCAAGCTGTGCAACATGGTCAAGCTTGTCGAACTTGCCGCCGAACTCAATGGCACCCTTTAGGTCTTGCAAACTCACAAATTCGATGAAGCCTTTTGGACCACCGTTACGCAGATTGATGAGGTACTCATCACGCGAAAGGCAATAGGGTTTACCTTGTAAAGCATCCGCAGAGCTGATAAAAACGAGTCCCGACTCGGTGCCTATGAACTTCACGTAGTCGTCGTACCAAGAATTAGCTATCGCAGGGCGGTTCGTTACAATGAGAATTTTTTGTGCGCTGAGCTTGCAGCACAGATCGTAACTTGTGAGCGTCTTACCAAAGCGCGGCTTCGCGTTCCACAGATACTCGCCGCATTCGTGATGACGTGCATAATCAGCAGTTTGTCTCACCGCCTTCTCCTGCTCGCCACGAAGTTGATAGGCGATAGTAGACGGCGCGTCCAAGATGCCGTGGTTTTCCCGGAACTCGTAGAAACGTATTTTCGCAGGATGGGGATCGATCTCGAACCATTCAGTACCAGGCTCATTAACGATGTCGAGTTTTTTCAGATACCCGTGAAAATCGGTGTCACGAAATGTGCCCGAACCGTCTTCGTAGGTTGCGTTGCCGTGCCATTCGATAACGGCGTTAACATTGGCAGTGTGAGTCTGCTGCCTTACCCGAGCCCGAACGTCCTGCTCGGTATATCCTATCTTCGTCCAACCATCGTGACGAGCTATCTCGGGAGTTGTATAGGCATAGATCTGCGGCACAACGGGACGCGAAGTCTTTACTTTGCCCGTGATGTCAGTGAAGGCCATGACTACTCCATCTCTTTCACATGCGTTTCGATAAAAGCAATCTCATCATCGTCGAGCCAATATTTAGCGTAAAGCTGTCGGTCGATGTCCGAAATGGGTTTCGACCAGTCGATATCAGAAGAGGCAGTAAAGTCCTGGAGCGGAATTAGCCTCCATGTAATGGGCGGATTGTGCTGTGTGTTTTTCAGAACGCCAAGCAGTGCACGACAGAGTTTCGTCTTGATATATTTAAGTGCAGCCCTCGCCTCATCCTCAGTCTTAAAGCGGCCAATGCACATAAATGTTTGAGTGAAACCTGTTCCGGGTTCGCCAACAACTGGAGTAGACAAAGCTTCGCCAAACGCTCCAGAACCATTTGATGCCGCCACGATTACCTTATAGCAGCTCAAACATTCATTAGCTAGGTCAATGCAACGAGACGGACAATATCGATAGGCACGCTCCCTTGCGACAAGCCCAAAGATACGAGTATCGTCATCGGATTTTCTCCTTTCAGAAAATATTGGCACTTTTTCGAGTGAATTCGATTTCAACTGACTATGTTTGCCATCACCCGATATAAATTGACGGTAATCGGGATAGTCTTTGTAAAGGCATTTAAGGTTGTAATTACATTGAGTGCCTGTAATCGAGTACAAACTGGATTTGTTCGACTTTGCACCTACCTTGGCAACAACAGATCGCAACACCGGAGTGGGGATAAAAGGCCAATGGGATCATACTCGGCATTAGAATCACGGTAGGTAACGGCTACGCCGCCCTTAATGTCAACGCCTGAAAACACCTTCGACGAATCAGGCTCATACATGACAACTTTCAAGTGGGGATCATTGAGCATTTTTTCGTTCCATATAGCGCTAGTTTGTCCCGAGTTGAACAGGAAGCGCGCCGGCGTAATTAGCTCAACGCGTTCCGAAACTTTGAAAGCCTCATCCATGAACTTGTCGTAGATGGGCAGAGAGCGCGTGCTGCCCATCTCGGGCACTGCCTGGTATGGCGGATTGCCGATCACCGCATAAAACTTCTTCCTCATAGGACATGCACTGCCTTTCAGTTTCGCAAATTCAAGAGGCTTGCTCTCTTGCCAATCGTACATGATGCAAAGAGGCACCGTTCCTTGCGGCTCCTTTGCTTCTAATTCAGATGTAGACTCATTCAGAAAAACGTCGTCCAACAGGTCGAACAACGATTGCTGCATCGTTTCGAATTTTGATCCTTCATGATCAAATAGATCCGATTGAGCAAAAGCGGCTATTTTGTTAGTGGGGGCAGCGCACGTAAGCCCATCCATTTGCCAGAAATTCCACGAAACGATCCACGCGGCCTGCTCAAGCTCGTCGCTGGTCGGCATTGCGCCCCAGCGGTAGCAATAATGCTCGCAGAATGTCTCGAAAACGTTGATGCGCGCAATGAGCAGATTATCGCCCTGATATTCATAGCCATAAGTCGCCTTCAGAGCCGCAAGGGACCACTTAGCCCATTGCTTGCGCGTCGTCGTCTTTTCCGTCACAACCCGCATCTTGCGGTCAAGAAACCCAATACGCATGTTTATAGGCAAAACGTTGCCCGAAACAGTGTCGTAACGCGAGCAAACAAAGGGTGCCTCTCCGCAAGTTATTTCCAAACGAGGACTCTCCACATAAGCATGCCATCCGTGGCCCTTGGTTTTGGGAAAGCGAACCTGGCTTTGGACTGCTGTCCATGATTGAAATTCCTCGACGTTAAATACATCGCGACGCCCAAACCATTCCTCATCGAAGAAATTGTTCATCTGATTACAGAGCCACGAAGGTGTGAACACCTCGGCCCGACTCTTGGTTCTTTGCGACTGGCATTCCCGCTCCTTAGCAATGCGGGGTTTTACAACTCCTGAATTTGAACCTGTGATTTTGGCGATCGTGATTTCATCGTCGCCCATGTATCCGTCCCCAAGCACCTCATATTCGTTATCAGCCCATATAATATTGCGACCAGTGGTTCGATCGCATAGGAGCATCTCAAAAATATGCGTTGGGTATCGGCATTCAAAGTCCCTTATGAAGCCATCGCCCAGCATATATTGATCATTCCGAATCACTTATCAGGTGCCTTCCCTTACGAGCTTCTTGATCATAAGCGTACACGAATGTACCAGCGCAACACTTTGTGGTACTGATTCAGCTTGGGCAACGTCGCGCGGTGCGCTCGACATACAGCGCCACGAACGCCCCGCCCATCATCCTAAAGACAACCATCGGCCTCCGTCTCGCCCGAACCAGCCTTCAGCTAGCCTTTTGAGCGTTTGCATCCAGGCTCCTATTGTCCTAAACGCGAAAATGTATTTTAAGTAATTGTACTTCATATTCACGCTTTATCGAAGAGCCGCCATGAGCGGTTGCGATTACTCTAATCCGCGACCTATTCCAAGCCAAGGATTTCAAACGTCCTATTCAGTGACGATCCTTTCGTCCGAGCACCACATTCGCCCTGTGAGAGCCATGCCAATGTTACGTAGTCGTGCGAACCGAATACCCAAAGATAAGAAGGCTTGGGACACCACGACAAAAGCCTCGATCTAGAGTATACACGGCTCTATACTGAGGCATACGACAAAACCGACGAACCAGCGTTCGCTCTTCCTCCTCGCTCGTGAGCATCTGAAGGCCGGCGTAGCACCCTTTACGCCTCCCTCGTGTAGCGGCATTTTGGGTAGTTGCTGCAACCATAGAATTGGTTGCCGGCATTGGGGCCTTTCTTCGCCGTGCGCAGAACGAGATCGGCACCGCATCGCGGGCAAGCAGAAGCCGACGAGACAGGCTTCTTGGCGACATAGCGTTCCTGGATGTTAGCAACGTGAGCCGCCTTCGCCGCCTCTCCGACGTCGGTCAAAGCCCGCAGGCGTTCGTACAGGGAATCCACCCCTTCGGCGTCGAGGACATCCTCTGCGCCTTCCCAGATCCGGCGCACCGTGGCATAAAGGCGATCCCGCTTGACAACGCTCACGTCGCTGCTTTCAACCGTCACCTTCTTCAACTCGCACCGCTCCGAGAAGACGATGATCGAGAACAGCGGGGTGTCGTCCGCGAGGTACTTCGCCAACCACTTGAGGTGGCTGCGATTCTGTTTGATGGGGTTGTAGAAGCGGTTCTTTTGGCCGTTCGGCAGGCTGACCGTCCAGCTTCGATCGGCCTCGTTGCCGAACACCCAACCCGAGAAGTTCTTGCTCTCGATGACGAAGACGCCCTTCTGGGTGATGAACAGCACGTCGATCTCGGACGTCTCGCCGTTGTCCTTGGGCACGTAGACGTTGCGCAGCACCTTGCCGTCGCGGCCGAACAGCTTGACCAGCTTGAGCTCGCGCTCGGTCAGCTTCTCGCCACGGCGGCCGATCCATTCGGCGTCGAAGATCTGATCGAGCAGAAGATCGATGAGGCCTTTTGCCATGCCGCACCGCCTTTCGAATTAAACGCTCCAACATCATGTTTCATCTTGCCTCGCAGTTTAGCACTCTTCGGATTCCGCCTTCGCATACCGCTTCTCCAGCTCCGATGTATTCAAGTTTTGCCGCAATGGTAGAATGGCCGCAGGCAGAACAAGGGCTCCGCGCTCCATTGCGGAACCCCTCGAGTCGGAATCGGGTGATGTGGCATGGCGAGGAGAATAGTCGAGCGCGGCTTTCAGCTGGATTGCGGCGACGTCGAAGCGCTGAGCGATGACGAAATCGCTGCGATACTGCGGGCCGCGGATCCGATCATCGCGACCGGCGGGCGAACCCTCTTGTCGAAGATCCTCAAAGGGTCGCACGACCAGAAGGTGCTCGCCCACGACCTGGACGGAAACCCGTGCTACGGCGCGTTCTCCGACAAGACGCTGGCGCTGATCACGAACATGATCGACCGCTGCATCCTGGACGGCTACCTCACCATCCGGTACGAAGGGAGGCTGCCCGTCCTCGTCTACACCGACAAAGGGTGGGACATCGAGAAACACATCTATGCCGACGAGCTCCTGTCCGCCTTCCAGAGCGACGCCTCGCAGGGAAAGGACGATTTCATCAAGCGGATGCAGAGCGTCAATCCGGAATGCGTGCGCATCGCGCTCGGCAAGCTCGACGGCGCCGGCGGCCCCGGCGTCCGGCAAGCGCTCGAAGCGTGGCTCCCCCACACGAACGGCAAGGTGAAGAAAAGGATCAACGCCCTCCTCAGCGGTGCCGGAAGGCATGAGGTCCAAGAGAAGAAACGCAAAAGCGGGCGCGACGCCGTGCCCCCCGCCGTTTACGAGATGATCGAGGCGGCCGAAGAACCTGCAAGCGACGACAAACCCCGTCGCAAGGTATCGCTGCGACTGGCAGACGTGATCGACGCCATGGAGATGGTCAGCGACGACAACCAAACCTACTACAACACCTTCACCGGCGAGCTGCACACCTCCTTCGACCGGTTCACTTACGGAGACATCGACCAGCCCGAGCCCGATCTGGAAGCCGACGGCTGGATCTCGCTGCCCGACTCCTACGAAATCGAGGACCTCCGCTGGATGCGCGATTTCGCCCGCGAGCAGCCCGAGCCGATGGGCACCCTCCTCCTCGACGCGGCCTACGAGCGCCACCCCTATCGCCGGTTCAAAGACCGCGCCGCCAACCTGGGCTTTCTGAACGACTGGTTCGCCTACCGCGAAGAGCGCATGCGCGAGGTCGCCCTTGACTGGTTCGAGGACAACGGCTTGATCCCAGCGGAGGGCGAAGACGAGACGAAATAGCGCCTGCGGCAGCGAATCCGCCCGTTCTGCCCCCATTTTCGCCCTCCGGGCGGTGGACTCGCCCCATCCCACACGCCACAATGGCCCCATCAGCCAACCAACACCGCCGCCCGAGGAGGCCCACCGTGAACCAAATACCAACCGGCATGTTCATCGCCCGCAAACGCAAAGAGCTGAACCTCACGCAAGCGCAGCTGGCAGAACGCCTCGGCATCTCGAGCAAGTCCGTCTCGAAGTGGGAGCGCGGCAAGTGCATGCCCGACTACGCCGTGGTGAACGAGCTGTGCGACGCCCTCGGCATCACCGTGAGCGAGCTGCTCGACGGCGAGGAGAACGAGCGCGAGAACCTGCGCATGTACGACAACGACCAGATGATCGAGATGCTCGCGCGCATCCAGCGGCTCGAGAGCCAGCGCGTCACCATCATCGCCATCGCGCTCATCGTGATGGGCATCGGCCTGCTCGCCCTCTCGCCCCTGTTCGGCGGCTCGGACCTGACCGACTTCTTCCGCGGCATGCTGTTCGGCATCGGCGTCGGCGTCATCGTCATCGGCGTCTTTTTGGCTACGCGCAGCGTCTTCGCCTACCTGACGCACGCGGATTAGAGGCTTATGCAGTTCGTACGCTAGATACGCATGCACCGCATGCAACGGCAGGGCCCACCCACATCCCCACCGACAGAAGACGTTCAGGATGAATCATCAATCGCGGGCGTCAAATTCCTCGATGAAGCACTCTAACGCCCGCACGAAACCCTGCTCTGGCGAGATCCCCTCCAAATAGCATATCTGGGCGAATCGCACCCACAGCTCGTTTTCTATTTCGAAAGTCATTTCGACAAGATCGGCGTCACCGTCGCGCGACTGCTCAGCCTCCTCAAGAATCAGCGGCATGTTCTTCTGCAGTAACCGTTGCAGTTCGCCCAGCTCGTCCTCACCGAAGCCTTCCACATCCCAAGACGAGCACGCCGGCACGACGGTTTCTGCGTAGTCCGTCGCCAAACCACGAAAGCGCGTGAACCGAACCCGCAGCTCGTCCTCGCCTTCCACTGTATGAAGGAAATCGTAGTCGAGAAACACGTTGCGTCGTGCTCCGTAGAAATGCCCTAGCAGTTTCATAGTCGGCCTCCTTCTTTGTCGGATCGTCTCTGAAGATACCTTGGGAATACAGACCCGACAACAGTCGCATTAGTCCGATTTTTTCAGACTGCGGGAAAGCGTTAGGCGGCCTCCCCGAAAGACACCACCCAGTAGGATGCCCGCGGCTGGACCCGCCTGAGCTCGTCGCGCTCGCGGCGCATCTGGCGCAGCTCATCGCGCAGAAGCGCGTTCTCCCGCTCCAGCTCCTCGATCCGCCCCGTAGCCGACGGCGGCTCTACGAAGGACTTCCGAGCCTGATCAACCAGCTCTTTCAGCTCGCTTTTGCGGTAGAGCGTGCTCCTTGCCACATGCGCCGCGTTCGCAACGGCGTAAAACGACGGCATCCTCCCTTGCGCGACGAGCCCCTCGATAGCCGTGCGCACGCGACGCTCCATCTCCCTGCCGTACGCCTCCCGCGCGTCCGCGATCGGCGCAGTTCGCCCGTTCTCATCCACAGGAGCCTCCTCTCGCATCCCGTCGACCCGATGGGGCGGATTATACGCTCGAATATTTTTTCGCCTGTCCCGAAAGCACACCTTGCGGCAAAAATCTTTGTGGGATACTGGCGGCGATGCAAGGAAAAACGTTCGACGGGAGGCCGTCATGCAGCTCGACCCCGATTGGAAAAGCCTGTTCTCTTCGCCAAGCCTGATCAAGGGGTATGCCTACCATCTTGACGGATGCGTGCGTGCGCTGACAGCCGACGGCAAAGGCTGGACAGCCGTTGTCGAAGGGTCGTACGACTACCGCGTCTTCGTTCCCAGCGCACCCGGCGATCTGCGCAAGGCGCGCTGCGACTGCCCGCACTTCGCGGGCGGCAACTTCTGCAAGCACCTGGCCGCAACCTGCTTCGAGATCGAGGCCCTGCGCGAGGCGGGTGAGGAAGCCCCAGCCGCCTCCCCCGCCGTCGACGAGCTCGAGCAGCTCATGGACAAGACGGCAGAAGACGATGTCCGCGCCTTCCTCCTCGAAGCACTGCGCGCCGATGATAGCCTGCGACAGCGCTTCGTCGGCGCCTTTGCGGAACCGGATGCCAAGCGCTCGCGCCGCGACCTCGAACGCGCCATCAACCAGGCCATCCGTCTCCACGCGCGGCGCCGCTTCATCGACTACCGCGATGCGTTCCCCTTCCAGCTCGACTTCTCCGAAGCGGTGGAAGCCGCGATCGGCCCCCTGCTCGACCACAACGCGCCGGTCGACGCCTTCGACCTGGTCGAGTTCGTGCTGCTGCGGCTGCAAACCATCGCCATCGACGACTCCGACGGCTTCTTCACCGACGCGCTCGAAACCTGCAAAGGGTACTGGGAGCGCATCTTCAGCGCGGCCGGCCCCGCCCTCCGACGGCAGCTGTTCGAGCGGTTGCTCGCATTCGCTCGGCAAAACCCCTGCGACAATGACGAAGCCGACATCTACTGGTACGAGCGCGAGCACATCGAGAGCTTCCTCGTGGACGCCTTCGTCGCCGATCCGGCATTCGCGCCCGATATCCAGGCCCTGGCCGACGAGCGCATCCAGGAGGCCCGCGCGCGCATCGCCGCCGATCGCTATCCAGGAGGTTACCGCTACGAACTGGGCACTTGGACGCTTGTCAGGCTCCGCGCCATGGAAGCCCTCGCCCGGCCGCTCGAAGAGCTCGAAGCGTTCGCCGAGCCTCTGCTGAACGAGCGCGACGTGCGCCAGTTCTTCGTCGATCGCGCGATCACGCACGGCGACACAGAGCGGGCTATCGCACTCCTTGAGGAAGCCGCGGCCGCTGCGGAAGATCGCTACCCGACCAAGGCGGCCGTTCAGCTGCTCGCGCTCTACGAGCAAACGGGGCGCGTTGACGAGGCGACGGGCATGCTCTTCGAGCTGGCCACTCGCAACGCGTCGCTCGAAAGCGAGCACGGCCTCGCCTGGTTCCGCCAGCTGAAAGCGCGAACCGACGCCGACGAGTGGCCCTGCATGCGCGACCGCGTGCTGGCCGCCACGCGAAGCGAGTCCACCCGCCGCAGGTACCTGGCGCAGGAGGGCCTTTCCGACCTCCTCAAGCAGTCGATAGAGGAAAGCGGGGGGCTCGCGGACGTGCTCCGCTACGAGGATGCACTGAAGGAGCGCCATGCCGATTGGATCCTCGGGCAGTACCGCGCCTCCGCCGAGCGCGATCTGCGACCCTCCGGCAGCCGTGCCGTCTACCGAAGCGTCGTGGAACTCATGGAGCGCATGCAGCGGCTGCCGGGCGGGAGGCCTGTCGTTAAGGAGATGGCAGAGGACTTCAAGCAGCGCTACCCGCGGCGCCGGGTGCTCATGGAGGAACTTGCAAAGCTTGGTTGAGGCCGCGCGCTGCAAGAAGGACTGTGGCACAATGGTCGCGAACCGATTCCGCCTCGCCGCGTGAAAGGATGGCACCATGGACGAGAACGCGCCCGACGCAGCGGAGGCCCGCCCCCATGACGACGCGGGCGATCCGCGCGAGGCGACCAAGCCGGCCAAAACCGCAGCTGAATACGCCGAGGCTTTCGAGAAGGCCGTCGACATCGCCGAGAAGGCCCTGCGCGTCGCCCCCTTCCCGCCGGCCGTGAAGCGCGTGGCCACTCGCGCCATGCCTACGGTGAAGAAGGTGGCGAAGGTTGCGCCGAAGGTGGCGCCGGTTGCCGAGCCCTACGTGCGCAAGGCCGCCGCGAAGGCCAAGGAGGTGGCACCCGACGTCGCCCGCGCGGCGAAGGCCGGGGCGAGGACTGCCGCCGCAGGGGCCCAGGCCGGCGCGAAGGCCGCGGCCACAGGCGCGAAGACGGTAGCCGGCCACGTGCGCGAGACGGCCCCTAAAGTTGGCCACGCGGTAGCCGGCGGCGCGAAGGCCGCGGCCGCCCGCGTGCACGACGACGCCCCCAAGCTCGGCCGAGCCGCCGCCGACAAGGCTTCGCGCATCGCCGACAAGCTCAAGCGCAAAGAGAGCGACCGCTAAGGCCGAGACGCCGCGGGACGGCCGCATCGACCGCCCCGCGCCAATCACCCCGGAAATTCCGGCCCTATCGCTGCCGATCCTCTTTCCACTGCGGCTGATGGCAGGTGAGTCCGCCGTCCAGCGTGAGCACCTGGCCGGTGATGTACTCCGACTCGTCGCTGGCGAAGAACAGTGCCAGCGGGGCCGCGTCCGCGCCGTAGCCGATGCGCGTGCCAGGCAGGTGCGTGAGAACGAAATCGCCAAACTCCTTCACGCCCGGATGCGCCAACGTTGTGTCGTTCAGCATGATGCCGGGGCGGATGCAGTTCGCGCGCACGCCCTGCTTGCCGTACTGAGCTGCGATGTTGCGCGTCATCGTCTCCACGCCGGCCTTCGCCGCGCCGTAGAACGTATGGCCCAGATCGCCCGTCGAGGCGGCGATGGAGCTGAAGTTCACCACGGCGCCCTTGCCGTTCTTCACCATCTCGGGCACGGCGTGTTTCACGAAGAAGAACGCGCCCTTCAGGTTGAAGGCGATCTCCTTGTCGAACATCTCCTCGGTCACCTCGTGGATGGGACCGTTGTCGATGGTCATGATGCAGGCGATGTTGATGAGGTAATCGATTTTCCCGAAGGCCTCAACACACTGATCCACGCAGGCCGCCACCGCGTCCTCGCTGGTCACATCCGTGCGGACGAACAGCGCCTTGCCGCCGGCCGCGCAGATCTCGTCCTGAAGGCTCCGGCCCACCTCCTCGTTGATGTCGGCGATGACTACCGACGCGCCCTCTTTGGCGAACAGCCTGCACGTCTCAAGCCCCGCGCCGCCGCATCCTCCGGTGATGATCCCGGCCCTGCCGTCCATCCTGCCCATGCTCGACCTCCCTCTGCTCGCGCAATCCGAGGAATTTCGGATTCCTTTCCGCTCACGATACCGCGTTTCCCCGCGCACCACAAGAACCGGGCCGGCAGTCGGCCCGCTCCGAGTCCGTCAACGCCGCCGAGCGCCCCGCATCACGCCGGCTTTCCCGTGGTAGAATTCGTTCGGAAACCACGCCGCCGCAGAAGCGGCCGGAGACGAGACGACGCACCCGAAGGAGCGCAAGCATGATCAAAGAACTGGTGACAGACGAGGCCTTCCTCTCGCAGCCGTGCGAGCCCGCCACCGCCGAGGATGCCCAGGTGGCGCAGGATCTGCTGGACACGCTGGCATCGCTCGACGAGGCGGCGTGCCTGGCCGCCAACCAGATAGGCGTTGCGAAGGCCGTCGTCGTCTACCACGACGAGGACGACCAGCCCCACATCATGTACAACCCGGTGATGAAGCAGGCGCTCGGCGCGTACAAGACCGTCGAGGGCTGCCTCACCCTGGAAGCCGAGTCCAAGGTGACCCGCTTCGAGCGCATCAAGGTGGTCTACGACGAGCTGGCGGACGGCGCCTTGGTCAGCCGCAAGCGCGACTTCACCGGCTGGACCGCCGAGCTCATCCAGCACATGATCGACCACTGCAAGGGCAAGCTGGTCTAGCGGTAGAAGCTCAGTATGCGGCGCAATCGGCTCCTTGGCTCACAGGCAAAAGGGACATGCACGCCGCAGCAAACCCACCGGAGAAAGCGAGTTGGTAGCTGGACCCGCTTCCGGACGAACACGTAGCCGCATCCCTCTAAAGGCATAAGCGGTTCGGAAGGCGGGCGTACTCATTATGAACAAAAGGCAGCCTATAAAAACAACGATCCAAGAGTCGATTGACTATTGGTCCAACCATATGAACGAGTCCGGATTGAGTGTTGATTGGAGCGAAGCCCAAAATCATTGCTGGAGATGCGGCTGCAAGAAGAACTTGGAGCGATGTCATGTCGTGCCCCACGCCTTGGGTGGAAAAGACGAGCCGTCGAATATTGTCCTCCTTTGCCACCGATGCCATGCGGAGGGGCCGAACGTTAATGACCCTGAAATCATGTGGGACTGGATTAAGGCTTACGGAGTACCGTATTACGACACTTTCTGGAAGATCATGGGAATGAAGGAGTATCGATTCATATACAAACGCAGCGTCTTGAGCGAGGCAGAAGCACTGCTAAAAGCAGCAGAAGTAACCATTGACTCTCCGTTGGCGCAGAAGCTTCTCAACGACCATCTTAATATGGCAAACCAAGAGGCAAGCATTCATTTCGGGCAGCCACATTTCAACGCAGCCACCATGGCGGGTATATTTCGTATGGCCCTGAAGAATATGGCGCAGACCCTTGGCGTTGACTTCCCGTCGTTGCCAGAAGCCAGAAACATTGCGCACGAACCGTGGTGGAGCGAGCTGACGTAGCTCGAGCTTCGTCGTGTGCCCAAAACACAACAGAAGGCTTTTCAATATAGGACCCACACGCCCAACCAAATGCGAAAAGGAGAACCACATGTGGAATAAACTCGCTAATATCCGGAACATTTTCACCCCTAGAAATATCGTAAAATGCATTCCAGCTCTTTTGTCCATTGCCTCAATTATTGTTTGTATACATGTGGGCACGCAAAGCGACGCGATCGCAAAGGAACAAAACGCGCTTTATCAAAAATACGAAAGACTTAACAGCTACACTAGTCCACTAAGTTATCAGGTAGACTTATCAGGTGAAGGACAGATCATTGCTACTCCTCAGAATGAATCTGAGCCTTATACAATCAACGGTAATTCCATTCGTATCACCTCGCTTTCTGGAAGCGTGGCAAAAGCTTATGCCGTGGTATATCAAAAAGGCGTCTTTGGCGCCATCATGCCACTTGAACTGGAAACCAGCGAATCTATTGCCACCCATGATCCTCAAGACGCTATTTGGGTTTTTAATAAATTTAGTGTACCGATAATCGGACATAGCGAAGACTTTGCCTATGGGACACTTTTCCTAATCATCCTAGATTATCAAGGCAATTACACGACAAACATGATCACGTTTACTTTTTCAGAAACGGAGCTTGTAGCAAATCATATTTATTGGCCTATTGATGTTTTATACACAGCCAATGACGAGGGTTTTAACGAGCAAAATCTGGGGAGTTTCGAAAGCAGCCAGCTAAAACAGTACGGCGATCTTCTGCGCTCGCTATCCCAAGTGTTAGGAAATAGCACAGAACGGTGACATGGCAAGCGATGCCAAACGACGCTAAACGGCTGAACGCCAAAGAACCGTTAGCATCGCACGAGTAGATTTTAATCGGGTAGAATGTTGCGGCGAACTTTTCGTCCCGCCCGCTGCATGCGCTAGGAGAACACGTGCTGAACGACCCTGCCTTCACGCCCGAAACGCCCGCCGACGACACAGCCGCGCTCGACCCCGTGTTCCAGCAGGAGCAGGGCCACCTCGCGCGCACCTACGCGAAGCTCCAGCAGATCGGGCGCGGGCTCGTGCGCAAGATGGAGCGCGCGCAGCGCGAGGCGGCGGCCGACAAGAAGGCCATGGCCGAGGAGCTCGCGCCCAACTTCGCCACCTACGCCGACGCGATGGAGACCTACGCCGACTTCGCGGCCATGAACCGCGTGATCGACGGGTACAACCTGGCGCAGGACGCCGACGCCGCCGAGCTCGCCAAGGTGGAGCTCCTGCTCAAGCAGCCTTACTTCGCCAAGGTCGCCCTGCAGTTCAAGCCCGATCAGGAGCCCAAGGAGCTCTACATCGGCACGGCCGGCATCTCGGACGAGAACTACCGCCGCCTCGTGGTGGACTGGCGCTCGCCCGTGGCCGAGACCTACTACAACCAGGACAACGGCCGCACCTCGTACGTGGCCGACGGCCGCACGATCACGACCGACCTCAAGCTGCGCCGCCAGTTCGACATCGAGGAAGACCGCCTGAACGCCTACTTCGACACCACGGTCGCCATCCAGGACTCGCTTCTGCTCGCATCGCTCTCGAAGCAGCGCACCGCGCAGATGAAGGCCATCACGGCCACCATCCAGAAGGAGCAGAACACCGTCGTGCGCCACGAGGACGTGCCGGCGCTGCTCGTGAGCGGCATCGCGGGCAGCGGCAAGACGTCGGTGCTCTTGCAGCGCATCGCGTACCTCTTCTACCAGCAGCGCGGAAGCCTCGATGCGAGCGAGGTCTTCCTCGTCTCGCCGAACCCGGTGTTCAGCCACTACATCGCGAGCGTGCTCCCCGACCTGGGCGAGCGCAACCCGGAAAGCCTCACCTGGGACGAGTTCGCACGCCGTCTGCTGCCGCCCGGCCGTGGCAGCGGCGACGTCAACGTGCCCCTCGCGGCGCTGGCCCGCATCGACAAGGCCGTCGAGTCGTTCGAGTTCGACGCGAACGACTTCAAGGACGTCCGCGTGGGCGAGAAGCGCCTCATCGCCGGCGACCAGATCCGCAAGCTCGCCGACAAGCTCGGCCGCATCCCCGCCGGGCCGCACCGCATCACGCTCATGCGCGAGGAGCTGCACGCGCGCCTGGAGAGCCGGCTTGCGCAGATGCCCCGCACCGACGAGGCGCTCGACGAGCTGGAGGCCCTCGAGGCCGAAGAGCAGCTGCGCGTCTTCGGCGAGCTCATCGCGCCAACCGACGAGCAGGAGGAGCGCGCGCTCGCCCTGCGCTACCTCACCGACCGCTACGCCGACGCCTTCACCGCTGTGGAGAACGACGACTGGCTGCGCATCGACCGCATCGGCATGCGGCTCATCGGAACCGACGGCCTCGCGCCGCTCGAGTGGCTTTACCTGAAGATGGCGCTCACCGGCCTCGGCAACCCGGACGCGAAGTACGTGATGGTCGACGAGGTGCAGGACTACACCGCCGCCCAGCTGGCCGTGCTCGCGCGCTATTTCCGCCGCGCGAACTTCCTGCTTTTGGGCGACCCGAACCAGGCCATCGCACCCGACACGGCCACGTTCGACGAGGTGCGCGAGGTGTTCCGCGCCGCCCGCGGGAAGGTGGAGGAATGCCGCCTCATGACGAGCTACCGCTCGACGCCCGAGATCACCGCCCTGTTCGCGAGCCTGCTGCCGCCCGAGGAGCGCGGATCCGTCTCGTCCATCCAGCGCGCCGACGAGCCGCCAGCCGTCCGCGCCTTCGACGACGACGCCGCCTACGAGGACGCCCTGCGCGCCGCCGTCGCCGAGGCACGGGCGGGCGAGGGGCTCGCCGCCGTCATCGTGCCGTGGAAGCACGAGGGCAAGCGCCTCCAGCAGCTGCTCGGCGACGCGGCCCCCGCCCTCGTGGACGAGCACGACGAGCTGCCCGCGAGCGGCGCCGTGCTCATCACGCTCAAGCTGGCGAAGGGCCTCGAGTTCGACCACGTGGTGGTGCCGGACGCCTCGGCGCGCGTCTTCCCCGCCGACGACCTCTCGCGCCGCCGCCTCTACACCACTCTCTCACGCGCCACCCGCCGCGTCGACGTGCTCGCGAAGGGCTCGCTCACGCCACTTCTGCAGAACAGCGTATCCGAGGGAGCCGCCGATTGATGCGGAACGCTCGCATCGTTTCGTAGGGCAAGGGCTCTGCCCTTGCCGCCCAGCCTGCGACGTTTTCCCTGGCCGACGGCAGGGCAGAGCCCTTGCCCTACGAGAACCCGCACTCGCGCAGCAATCGCGCGCTGCCCGGCCTCGTCACGCCTTGAGGATGTCCCCCATGCGCTCGGCGAGGTAGTCGCGCGCGGCCTGCGAGTATTGCGGGCACGAGAAAGCCCGGCCCATCCGCTCGCCGCTGTACGTCGAGATGCCTATCTCCTCGCCGAGCGCGGTGGGCTTGCGCCGATCCCAGTCCCCGTCCTCAAGGTACTGGTAACCGGCGCGCAGGAGGCAGGCGTTCACGTCCCTCGCCTCCACGCCCTCGAGTAGCGGGGCCAGACGCGGGTCGCGCCGCCACTCCTCCAAGCAAGCCGTGATCTTCTTCGGGCACTCCTCCTGCGCGGCCGGGCAGGCGGCCAAGCGTTTCCGCGCCTTCTTCTCGGCGGCCTTCCCCATCACGAACAGGCCCTCCGCTTCGCCCGCCTCGAACGCGCGCAGCTGCGCCCGCAGGTACGCCTCGATGGTGGGCGGCGGGTAGCCGTCGATGAGCTTGTCCGCCCCGGCGCTCAGGGCGGCGGCCCGCAGCGCCTCCGTCTCCCAGAACGTGCTGCCGTCCGAGGGGATGCGCAGGAACACGAACGACGAACCGGGGCCCACCTCCTTCGGGAAGTGCGCCCAATCCTCCCAGCCCGTGCGGTACTCCGCCTCGCCCATTCGCATCTGCGCGTTGCTGCCCGGATGGAGCGACCCGTCGCGGATAAGCCCGAGCCAGGCGAGCGTCGCATGGCAGACGTCGCGCGCCACCGCGTTCTTCCGGTCGTCGGCGAGCTTGCGCGAGCAGTCGGCGGGGCCGGCCTTGCGGTCGAACCGGTGGTGGCCCCCGTCGGCCTCGATGGCCATCGCCACGCGGCCCGTCGCCGGGTCGAACACCACGAAGTCGAAATGCGCCTCGGAGGAGCTCTGGTACTCGTCCTCGCAGCGCTCGCTCAGCCGCGGCCCGTCGCCGCCCAGCCTCAGCTGGTCGAACGTCACATGCTTCGCGAAGGCAAGGCCGCTCAGGTCCATCCCCCTCAAGGCCCGCTCGACGCACTGCTCGGGAGCGTGGTCGCCGCCGCGCTTCCGCGGGTTCTGCAGGAAGGGGATGTCGTCGAAGATGGACGTGATCGCCGAGCGATGGAAACCGAACCAGGGGTTCGCCCGCTGCTGATCGGCCTCCTCGACGGAAAGCCCCTCGATCGTGCGATGCGCGTACTCCACGAGCTTGCGGACGAACATCTCCTGGTTGCCGGGGTCGTCCTCCGCCCTCGCCGGCTTCTTGACGTACGCCTGCCGTCCGGCCAGCCGCTCCTGCGCCTCGCCGTCCAGAAGCTTCGTGGACAAGATGACGCACAGCTCCTCCTTGGCGCGCGAGGCGGCCACGTTTACCAGCCGGCGACCCTGCGACCAGGGCCATTCCCAGTTGCCGTCCTCCACGGGCAGCAGGTACACCGCGTCGAACTCCTGGCCCTGCGACTTGTGGACGGTCAGCGTGTACACCTGCTCGAGGTCGCTCGTCTCGAACTCCTCGCCCTCGCCCACCTCGAGCTCCACCGCGCCTTCGGCCACGACGTCCTTCAGCAGCCGCTGCACGAGCGACTTCAGCAGGTATATCTGCCCCCTGAACGGCGAGAGGATGCAGATGGACTTCCCGCGCTCGGCCAGGCTGCGCAGATGCGCCGCCTCCTCCTCGCGCAGGATGGCCAGCTGCTTGCGGTTCACGCAGGTCGAGCGCGTCTTCTTGTTCGGCTGCTCCTCGGGCGGCGCGGACGGCGGCCACGTGCCCTCGCGGTAGTCGCCCTCGTACCAGCATATCCGGATGGGGCACGGCGCATCGCCTGGGCGCACCGGCGTCTTCACCACCAGCTGGCCCTCGTACACCGCCTCGTTGCAGAAGCCGATGATGGCCGGATGGCAGCGGTAGTGCTCGGTCAGCATCGTGCGCAGCTCGGGGTTGCGGTCGCTGAACACCTCGTAGCACGACGAGAGGAAGCTCAGCCCCTCGCGGCCGATGTCGTAGGGCGAGCGCTCGTCGCACTTGAGCCGCTTGAACAGCCCCAGCTCGTCGGAGACGCGCCGCATCTGCGCGCAGTGCTCGTCGGTGATCACCGGGGGCAGCTGCTCCTCGTCGCCCACGAGCACCATCCGCCGGGCGCAGCTCATGGCCACCACGCCCACGATGAGGTTCGTCTGCGACGCCTCGTCCATGATCAGGAGGTCGTACTTCTCAACGTCGCCGTCGGCGAAGCACTTCTTGAGCGAATGAACCGTGCTCGTCACGAACGGGAACTTGGCGGCGAACTCCCCCAGCCGCTTGTTCAGCTCCCAGCCGCCGATGCGCTCACCGTCGGGAAACTCGTGCTCGCCCGCCTCGAACGCGAGGTTCGCGCCGGTCAGCGGGTCGCACGCCCTCTGACGGAGCGCCTTACTCCCCAGGGCGGCGTGCGCGCAGGCAGCCCGGTACGCCAGGTCGCCGTCGAACAGCTCGCGGGCTTGCGCTAGCGTCTTCTCGCCGTGGAAGGCGAGCGCGGCGGCCACCTTCCGCTCGACGTTCTCGACGGCGGCCGCGTTCGTGGACACCACCGCCACCCGCTCGCCGCACGCGACGGCCAGGGCGACGATGCGCAGGATGGTCTCGGTCTTGCCTGTGCCGGGCGGGCCCTTGATGATGGACAGGGGGTAATGGAGTGCCTTGTGCACGGCGAGCCGCTGGTTCGCGTTGAGCGGATGGGGGCTCTGCGGGAACAGCTCGGCCAGCAGACGATCTTCCTCGACAACGAGCGCCGGGTCGATCGCCGGGGGATGCAGCACCTCGTCGACGTCGGTGCCGAGGTAGGCGTCCAGAAGCGGGGCGTAGCGGCGGGGGTCGGCCTTGTCGAGGTCGCCGTCGATGCAGGAGCGGTAGTACCACAGCAGCGAGTAGAACGCCTGACCGTCCTCGTAGCAGTCGCGGCCGGGGACGGAGCCCTCGCCCGCCCTGCCCGACAGCTCCGCCGCCGTGCGGAAGTACCTCAGCAGCTTCTTCCGCGACACTCCCCGCTTCTTGCCCATCGCATGCCTCCGTCCTACGCGCCGCGCCCGCTTCGGGAACTTCCGCGACGTCGAACCGATTATACCAGCGCGATCAGGCGATCTTGCCGGCGGCGCGCCCCAAGCCGTATACTGGGGGCCGACGACGCGGGGCTCCTCGGCGCGAGGGCCCCGCGATTTCGGGAAGGAGAACTCATGAGGACGTTCGTCGCGCTCGACCTGCCGCCGGACTTCGCCGACGACGTGGCGGGGCTCGCCCGCCAGCTGGGAGCCGCCGTGGAGGGCCGCTTCCTGCCGCGCTCGACCTACCACCTCACGCTCGCCTTCCTCGGCGAGGTCGACGAGGCGCAGGCTGCCCGCGCGGCCGACGCACTCGATGCCGCGTGCGCGAACACGGCCCCCGTCGTGCTGACGAGCGACGGCCTGGGCAAGTTCGGCCGCGCGAGCGACGCGACGCTCTGGCTCGGCGTCGTGCCCACCCGCGAGCTCGAGGACCTCGCCGAGCGCCTGCGCGACGAGCTGGCCTCCCGCAACGTCCCCTTCGACGCGAAGCCCTTCAAGCCCCACATCACCCTCGCCCGCCGCGCCCGCATCCCCAAGGCGAGCCTGCCCCCGCTCGCCTTCCCCCGCGACGACCGGGCCGCCGCCGTCACGCTCTACAAGAGCACCCTCGAGCGCACCGGCGCCGTCTACAAGCCCCTCCATACGGCGCGCCTCGACGGTTAGAGGGAGGCTACCCCTCGACCGTGCGGTCGTGGTTCACCACGCGGTAGAAGAGCTCGCGGATCTCGTCGGGATCGCTCGTCTGGCCGAGGGCCCACATCGTCTTCGCCACGAGCGCCTCGGTGGTCATGTCGCCGCCCTTGAGGATGCCGGGATGCCCCGCGTACGCGCGCCCCACTTCGTATACGCCCAGGTCGCAGCCCTCCTCCGGCACCTGCGTGGTCACCACCAGCGTGCGCCCGGAGTCCACCCAGTCGAAGATGGCGCGCCGGTAGTCGCCGTAGTCGGGGATGCCGCCGATGCCGAACGTCTCCAGGATGACGGCGTCGTAGTCGCGTTTGAGCAGGCCGAACACGCTCGGGTTCATGTCGGGCGTGAGCTTGAGCACGAACACGCGCTCGTTCATGCGCTCGTACACCCGCGGCGCGCCGCCCTCGCACGCGCACCGCGCCGGAGAGCCCGCCCGCACGATGCGCCCGCCGCGCACGAGCGCGATCTCGGGGAAGTTCACGCTGGAAAACGCGTTGAAGCTCATCGTGCGCTGCTTGCGCGCCCGCGTGCCCGCGATCACCGTGCCGCCGAACACCACCGACACGTCGCACGAGCGGTCGTCGGCGGCGTAGAGCAGGCTCTGGTACACGTTGAGCTTCGCATCGGTGAAGGGGCTCGCCATGGGCTGCTGCGAGCCGGTGAGCACGATAGGCTTGGGACTGCCCTGGATCAGGTACGACAGCGCGGCGGCCGTGTAGGCCATCGTGTCGGTGCCGTGCAGCACGACGAAGCCGTCGTAAGTCGCGTAGGCGCCCACGATCTCGTCGCGGATGCGCTCCCAGTCGGCCGGACGCATGTTCGTGCTGTCGATGTTCATGGGCTGCACCACGTCGAAGTCGCACAGCCCCTCGATCTCGGGCACGTAGCGCGCCAGCTCCGCGCCGCCGAGCGCCGGGTGGAGCCCCCGCTCGTCCTCGACCGAGGCGATGGTGCCGCCCGTGGCTATGATCAGGATGTTCTTCATGAGCCTACCCTTCGACTCTTTGTACCAGTTTTTGTGCAGTCTTTGTACCAGTTGGAGCAAGGCCTTCGGCAATCATACCAGACAAGCAGATTGCCGCGCCCTCCGCAAACACCCTCCCCCGCTTCGTGCAGAAAACGCGAAGCATCGGGCGGTTCGGCCCAAAGCGCCACGGGGAGCCGTATACTACTGTTTTCGTCTGCACGGCGGAAGACTCGGCGGCAAGGCAAAGCGAAAGGGCGAACAGACCAATGGGCGGATTCTTCGGGGCGGCATCTCACAACGACGTGGTGCTCGACGTGTTCTTCGGCGTGGACTACCACTCCCATCTGGGAACGAAGTGCGCGGGCATGGTGTTCCACGACGCGAACGACGGCTTCCAGCGCGAGATCCACTCCATTGAGAACACCCCGTTCCGCACGCGCTTCGAGGACGACCTGCCCGGCTTCCACGGCGGCAGCGGCATCGGCTGCATCAGCGACACCGACCCGCAGCCCCTGCTCGTGCGCTCGCACCTGGGCACCTTCGCCATCACCACGGTGGGCGCCATCAACAACGCGGAAGAGCTCGTGGAGGAGAACTTCGCCAACGGAGGCCGCCAGTTCATGGCCATGAGCTCGGGCAAGGTGAACACCACGGAGCTCGTCGCCGCGCTCATCAACCAGAAGGACGACTTCGTCTCGGGCATCAAGCACGCCCAGGACGCCATCGAGGGCTCGCTCACGCTGCTCATCATGACCGACGACGGCCGCATCATCGCCGCGCGCGACAAGATGGGCCGCCTGCCCGTGCTCATCGGCAAGAGCGAGGAGGGCCACTGCATCTCGTTCGAGTCGTTCGCCTACCACAAGCTGGGCTATTGCGACGAGTACGAGCTGGGCCCCGGCGAGATCGTCCTCATCGACGCCGACGGTTACCGCACCATCTCGCCCGCCGGCGATGAGATGAAGATCTGCGCCTTCCTGTGGGTGTACTACGGCTACCCCAACTCCAACTACGAGGGCGTGAACGTGGAGGTCATGCGCTACCGCAACGGCGCCATCATGGCCCGCGACGAGGCCGGGCGCGAGGGCGTGCCGGACGTCGACTACGTGGCCGGCGTGCCGGACTCGGGCGTGCCGCACGCCATCGGCTACTCCACCGAGTGCAAGACGCCTTTCGGCCGCCCCTTCATCAAGTACACGCCCACGTGGGCACGCTCGTTCATGCCGAGCAACCAGGAAGTGCGCAACCGCGTGGCCAAGATGAAGCAGATCCACATCCCCGAGCTCATCAAGGACAAGAAGCTCCTGTTCGTGGACGACTCCATCGTGCGCGGCACGCAGCTGCGCGAGACGGTGGACTTCCTGTACGAATGCGGCGCCACCGAGGTGCACATGCGCTCGGCCTGCCCGCCCATCATGTTTAGCTGCAAGTACCTGAGCTTCTCGAGCACCCGCTCCGAGATGGACCTGCTCGCGCGGCGCGTCGTACAGGAGCTCGAAGGCGACGAGGGCCAGAAGCACCTCGACGAGTACGCCGACGGCTCCACCGAGCGCGGGAAGTGCATGCTGCGCTCCATCTGCGAGCAGATGGGCTTCGACTCGCTGGGCTACCAGTCGCTCGACGGCATGATCGAGGCCATCGGCATCGACCCGGCCAAGGTGTGCACCTACTGCTGGACCGGCAAGGAGTCGTAGGGGAACTTTTCTCGCTGTACCGATAGAGGGACTTCTAAAAGCGTGCTTTCCGGTATGCTGTCCGCGTACTGGAAAGCACGTTTGTTTTAGGAGTCGCCATGAACGCAGCCGCCGCCCTCGCCCCCAAGCACGCCCGTCCCGCGCACGCGGAAACCCCCTTCGGGATCCGCGTGATCGCCGGCGGCCTCATCGACCCCGCGTGCGTCCCGCTCCACGCGCGCGCCGAGCGCCCGCCCCTCCCCGCCCGCACGCTGCGCGGCGTGCCGTACCGCCTGGACGCCTCCGAGCGCGCCTTCGCCGTCGCCGCCGGCATCCTTTTCGCCGCCGTCGCCCTCGCAGTGGCGCTGCTTTGAGAATGGCATAAAAGGGGACAGTCCCCTTTTATGCCAAAACGCGGAAGGGGCCCCGCCGACCATGCCGGCGGGGCCCCTCCGAACGTGCGATGCGCGCAGCCGTTACAGCAGGTGGGCGCGCAGATCCTCGGCGCTTTGCGCGGACAGGTACGCGGGCGGGATGTCGAAGAGCGTCTTGCAGCCCTTCTGGCCCTCCTGGCTCATGCGGTGCGCGGCGCGGGCGCAGGCCACGAGCACGCTGCCGGTGAACTCGGGGTTGGAGTCCAGCTTGAGCGAGAACTCCACCACGTGCGCGTTCTCGCCGTCCTGCCCGGTGACGCCCGAGCGGATGACCGAGCCGCCGTGCGGAATGCCGGCGTGGTCGCGGTCGAGCTCCTCCTGCGTGACGAACGTCACCATGGTGTCGTAGTCGGCGAAGTAGTTCGGCATCTCCACGATGGCGCGCTCGATGGCGGCCGTGTCGGCGCCCTCCTTCGCCACGACGAAGCACTCGCGCGTGTGCTTCTGGCGCGTCGTGAGCTCGGGGTTCTCGCCGTTGCGCACCGCTTCGAGCGCCGCCGGCACGGGCACGGTGTACTGGCGCGCATCGGCCACGCCCTCGACGCGGCGGATGGCGTCGCTGTGGCCCTGCGAGACGCCGCGGCCCCAGAACGTGCAGTCCGCGCCCTCGGGCAGGATGCTGCCGGCATACAGGCGCGCGAGCGAGAACATGCCCGGATCCCAGCCGGCGGAGATAACGGCCACCGTACCGCTCTCCTCGGCCGCCGCGTCCACACGGGCGAAGTGCGCGGGGATGTTCGCGTGCGTGTCGAACGAGTCCACGACGTTGAACAGCTTCGCGCAGGCGGGCGTCTGCTCGGGCAGGTCGTTCGCGCTGCCGCCGCACAGGACGAGCACGTCGACGTCGTCCGCATGCGGCGCGAGGTCGTCGGCCGAGAACACGGGCACGCCCTCGGTCAGCGGCTTCACGCTCGCCGGGTCGCGGCGCGTGAACAGGGCCACGAGCTCCATGTCGTCGTTCTGGCGGCAGGACAGCTCCACGCCGCGCCCCAGGTTGCCGTACCCCAAAATGCCGATGCGCGTTTTCGCCATAGGTCGCTCCTCAAGGTCGTCGTTCGTTTGTGATGCGACGATCATCCACGAATCCCACCCGCATCGTCAACGCACGCGCCCCAACTCCAACAAAGCCCCATCGCGTTGAAACGAGATGGAAACGCAAGCGGCCCGAAAGACGGCCGCGCGCCGATCGCGCCGCCCCTCATTCCGCTCGCGGCTCATGCCGACCCGAGGAGGATCCTTCGGGATGCGGCACCCGGGGATCGCCGTCGATGCGGCTCTTCAGATGGTCGCGAATGAGCCCGAACAAGGGAGTCCGCGCGAAATCGGGCCGGGCGACCAGGCACAGGTCGAAGGGAAAGCCTTCGAGGGGCAGGGTCACGACGTTCATGCCGATCGGCTTGAAGCGAGGTGCCCACGCCCCCAGGAACATCTCGCCGCACTCGCTCGTCCGGTGCAGCGCGTCTATGACGTTGCCCGTGATGGAGTATTCGCATGAGCATCCTCGAGCGGCAAGCTCCTCCTGGAGCGGCTGCAGCGTCTCCTCCATCCGGTCGAAGCCCACGAGGCTCTTGCCGTCGAGATCCGCGAGCGGGATGCGCTCCTTGAAGGCCAGAGGGCTGTCCTTGCGCACCGAGACGCCGAGGCTGAACCGGACGAGCGGAACGGCGACCAGCCCCTCCACCCTCTCAGGGTCGCACGCCATCAGCAGCGCGGCGTCCACGGTGCCCTCCCGCACCGCCGAAGCCGTCTCCGTCGTCTCGAGCGGCAGAACTTTCACCCCCAGCGAAAGCTCGTCGGCAAGGCTTTCCAGATGCTCGCCGATCTCGGGCAGCAAGAACGGGCTGAATGTTTCTGAATAGCCGATAGCCAAAGACGAGCGCTCACGCACGCACTCCTTGGCACGCTGCTCAGCGTCGTTGAAGCATTCGACGGCGGGGCGCATGATTGCCTCGAACAGCCTCCCCGCCGGCGTGAGGGACACGTGGTTGCGCTCGCTTTGGACCAACGACGCGCCCAACTCCATCTCCAGCGCGCAAATGGCCTGGCGCAACGCCTGCCGCGAGATGTAATGCGTCTTCGCAGCGCGCGTGAAATTGAGTTCGTCGGCGACGGAAAGAAAGTACCTGACGTGCGAGATATCCATGGGCGTCCTCCCAAACGCAACCTCTCCTTGCGTTTCGCTGGTCAGTATAGCTCCTTTTCTCCTCCCGCGCCCGCTTGTATAGTCGAAAGCGCATCGAGGCGATGCGAACCAGGGAAAAGAAGCATACGGAGGGAGAAGGATCATGGGAGAGATGAACACCGGCATCAGCCGACGCGGGTTCCTGCAGGGTGCGGGCGCGGCGGCCCTCGGCGCCGCAGGTCTGGGGCTGCTCGGAGGATGCGCGCCCCAAGCCCCGAGCGGAAGCGACAAGGGCTCGGCGGCGGAGGCGGAGGCCCCGTCCACGGACTGGCTGGGCGAGGCGCCGGTCATCGATGAGGCCGACGTGGTCGCCACCCACGAAGCCGATGTAGTGGTCGTGGGCGCGGGCACGGCGGGCCTGTTCGCCGCGTGCGCGGCGGTGGAGGAAGGCGCCTCCTGCATCCTCGTGGAGAAGGCAGGCACCGACGCGGTGGGCAACGGCGTGCGCGACACCCTCGCCGCGGTGGGCAGCTCCCAGCAGCTAGCCGACGGCGCCAACCCGGACAAGTTCGACGTCATCAACGAGATGGTGCGCCAGGCCAACGGCTACGGCGACGACCGCCTGTACCGCGTGTGGGCGGATCGCTCGGGTGAGGCCATCGACTGGTATGCCGCGCGCCTCAAGGAGAAGGACACGAACTTCCTGCACGAGATCGACGACCTTTCGAAGCCCCTGCGCTTCAAGACGTACGACGTGGGCCATTCCATCCAGTGGGAGGGCCGCGAGTATTCGACGACGTACGCGGCGAAGATACTGCTCGAGTACGGCCAGGCGAAGGGCCTCGAATGCCATCACGAGACCCAGATGCTGAGCCTTGTGAAAGACGAGAGCGGGCGCGTGAGCGGCCTGCATGCGAAAACCAAGGACGGCGTCGTGCGGTACAACGCGAAAAAGGGCGTCATCGTGTGCGCCGGCGGCTACGCGAGCAACCCCGACATGCTCGAGGCGCTGCAGCCCGAGACGGTGAAGATGATCGGCACGAACAAGGCGTTCCCGAGCGTGACCGGCGACGGCATCAAGGCGTGTTTGTGGGCGGGCGGCGTGATGGACGAGACGCATGCGGCCATGATCTTCGATCGCGCCGCCGTGCCGCCCGATGCGACCGACGCCTCCGCCGGCGACCTGTTCTGGATGGGCAGCCAGCCGTTCTTGAAGGTGGACCTGGACGGTAACCGCTTCACCAACGAGTCGGGCTGCTACGACCACATCCTGCACACCTCCTTCAACCTGAAGGACCAGACCTACTGCACCGTGTGGGATTCCAACTACCAGGCGGACATCGAGCACTTCGACACGCACGGATGCTCGCGCATCTTCCCGCACATGAACGGCACCGAGCCGGTCATGCCCATGTTCGTGATCGAGGGGATGAACCAGGGGCTCATGGAGAAGGGCTACATCGTGTCCTCCGACACCGTCGAGGGCCTGGCGAAAGAGCTCAACATCCCCGCCGACGCGTTCGCTGCCACGGTCGCGCGCTACAACGAGCTGGCTGACGCGGGCGAAGACTCCGACTTCGGCAAGGAAGCGCACCGCCTGAGCCATCTGGACACCCCGCCGTTCTTCGGCGTGCGCCAGCATGGCGGCTACTTCATCACCACGCTCGACGGCATCAAAATCGACGCCAACATGAACGTGGTGGACGAGCAGGGCGCGCCCATTCCCGGCCTATACTGCGCCGGCGACTGCTCGGGCGGCTACTTCGGCAACAGCTACGTGAACTTGCTCTCCGGCGCCGCCGCGGGACGCAGCGTGACGTTCGGTCGCCTTGCGGGGCAGAACGCCGCGCACGGGGCGTAAACGCCGACCGCAAACGCGACGGGGACAAGGGCTCAGGCGGGCGGGAACGCCCTCCTGAGCCCTTCCCTTTTCACACCCGCTCCACCCGCACGGCGCAGACCTTGTACTCGAGGGCCTTCGACACGGGGTCGAGGGCGGCGATGGTGAGCCAGTTGCTGTTGCCGTCTTGGAAGTGGAAGGGCATCCAGGTCTGCCCGGGGTTGGTCTTGGCCGACACGCGCGCGGTCGTCTCGATGGAGCCGCGGCGCGACGTCACGCGCACGCGGTCGCCGTCCGCCACCCCGAGCGCGTCCGCGTCTGCCTCGTTGACCTCGATGAACGACCTCCCCTCGATCGCATCGAGCCCCTCCGTGCGCCCCGTCATGGCGCGGGCGTTGTACTGCGCGAGCACGCGGCCGGTCGTGAGCACGAGCGGGTACTCCGCATCCGGCAGCTCGGCCGAGGGCCGGTACTCCGGCGTGGAGAACGCCCCCAGCCCCAGCGCGAACTCGCCCATGTGCAGGATGGGCGTGCCGGGATGCTCGCCGTGCGGGCAGGGCCATTGCAGGCCGCGCCCGGCCACGTCGGCGCCTGCCGCCGTACGACTACCAGCCAGTTTGCCACTACCCCAAGACGATGACCTGAAGGCCGAGAAGGTCGTTGTCATCAAAGACGGCGAAGCCTTCCTATTTGAGAAATAAACAACGCCGATACTCTGCCCCGGCGATTGACCCAGGTGGTGTTCGGCGTTGGCTTGATTATACAGCATCAGGATGGTTTTCGGTTTGACTACCAGTCAGTTTGTCACTGCTCCAAAACCGGGGGGCGGGATCTATGACCAGCGCGTCAGTTTGACTACCAGTCAGTTTGTCACTGCTCCAAAACATCCGAAATGTGGTACAATTCGACCCATAGGGCACCTCCCCTATCACCCCTTGGTGATAGGCAGGGTGCCTTTAGTTTGACTACCAGTCAGTTTGTCACTGCTCCAAAACTCAGTTCGCTGGTGCTCGGCTCGGAACACGTTTGACTACCAGTCAGTTTGTCACTGCTCCAAAACAAAGCCAGTGGGCCTTGGGAATAGATTCGAGTTTGACTACCAGTCAGTTTGTCACTGCTCCAAAACAGCGCGCGCGAGACGCCCCCGCCGACGGCGGTTTGACTACCAGTCAGTTTGTCACTGCTCCAAAACAATTCTGTGCTAAACGTCACCTGCCACGTGTTTGACTACCAGTCAGTTTGTCACTGCTCCAAAACCGCGACGTCGATGAGATCGTACCCGTCGAGGTTTGACTACCAGTCAGTTTGTCACTGCTCCAAAACCGTGCAGTCGTCGGCCATGTCCACGATGAGGTTTGACTACCAGTCAGTTTGTCACTGCTCCAAAACTTCTTGCGGCCCTTGTACGCATGCGCGCCGGTTTGACTACCAGTCAGTTTGTCACTGCTCCAAAACAGGCGGCGCAGCGCGTACCTGGGGAGCCAGTTTGACTACCAGTCAGTTTGTCACTGCTCAAAAACGTATGAATGGGCCAAAGCTCTCCTCCCAACGTTTGACTACCAGTCAGTTTGTCACTGCTCCAAAACAAAGGTTCACGAATGTCAAACCTCGTGAAGGTTTGACTACCAGTCAGTTTGTCACTGCTCCAAAACGCATGTTATCAATAAAACGGTCGTGTATCCGTTTGACTACAAGTCAGTTTGTCACTGCTCCAAAACTAGCTCATGAGCTTCAAACCCCGAGCCTTCGTTTGACTACCAGTCAGTTTGTCACTGCTCCAAAACGGATATGTAGCATTGAGCCACTTCTGGAAAGTTTGACTACCAGTCAGTTTGTCACTGCTCCAAAACAGCTTGCGCACGATCGCGGTGGCGGCGCGCGTTTGACTACCAGTCAGTTTGTCACTGCTCCAAAACGCGATATGGCAGATGGATGCAGCTTTTTCGGTTTGACTACCAGTCAGTTTGTCACTGCTCCAAAACCATAGCGCTGCAGCATGGCGGCGGTGGCCAGTTTGACTACCAGTCAGTTTGTCACTGCTCCAAAACCGCTTGAGCAGTACGCCGCGCCTTGCAGCCGTTTGACTACCAGTCAGTTTGTCACTGCTCCAAAACGGGTTCACGGCGTGGTACACCACGTAGTCGTTTGACTACCAGTCAGTTTGTCACTGCTCCAAAACTCGAGGCGCGTCCAATCGAAGTCCGTGAGCGTTTGACTACCAGTCAGTTTGTCACTGCTCCAAAACCGTAGATCAACGGCGTTACGCCGGTCAGCCGTTTGACTACCAGTCAGTTTGTCACTGCTCCAAAACGAATAGCCGCCATAACTTCCTCCTTCACCAGTTTGACTACCAGTCAGTTTGCCACTGCTCCAAAACGAGGATGAGGAGTCATGAGCAAGTACACCGGTTTGACTACCAGTCAGTTTGTCACTGCTCCAAAACAAGCTCGCGAAAGAGGGCAACCAGCTACCCGTTTGACTACCAGTCAGTTTGTCACTGCTCCAAAACTAGTTCGAGGTGTTGCGAGTGGTCACTCCGTTTGACTACCAGTCAGTTTGTCACTGCTCCAAAACGAGAACGTCGGCGGCGACGCGCAGATCGTTGTTTGACTACCAGTCAGTTTGTCACTGCTCCAAAACCCCTGAGTCGTCGGTAAGCACATAGCAGCTGTTTGACTACCAGTCAGTTTGTCACTGCTCCAAAACGATTGCCAGCGCTGCGCGAAGCGCCCGGAAGTTTGACTACCAGTCAGTTTGTCACTGCTCCAAAACGCCTCCATTGAGCGCAGGCTGCGAAGCTTCGTTTGACTACCAGTCAGTTTGTCACTGCTCCAAAACTTATTCTTCGGCACGTAACCGTCGCATGAGGTTTGACTACCAGTCAGTTTGTCACTGCTCCAAAACACATGTGGGGTGGTGACTGATGGATGCATGTTTGACTACCAGTCAGTTTGTCACTGCTCCAAAACAGCGCCTTCTTCTCCACGCCGTCCTCTACGGTTTGACTACCAGTCAGTTTGTCACTGCTCCAAAACGAGCGGTAGTAGTCGGCGAGCGTATCGAAGTTTGACTACCAGTCAGTTTGTCACTGCTCCAAAACGGATCGCGTGCCTCGGAAATTGAAGCTCCAGTTTGACTACCAGTCAGTTTGTCACTGCTCCAAAACAGAAGATAGCCAACCCGACGAGATAGGAGGGTTTGACTACCAGTCAGTTTGTCACTGCTCCAAAACGAGCAGCTGACCGCCCTTTCTCTCCAGCCTGTTTGACTACCGGTCAGTTTGTCACTGCTCCAAAACAGAAGATAGCCAACCCGACGAGATAGGAGGGTTTGACTACCAGTCAGTTTGTCACTGCTCCAAAACGAGCAGCTGACCGCCCTTTCTCTCCAGCCTGTTTGACTACCAGTCAGTTTGTCACTGCTCCAAAACGACGTAACGCACCCCCGCGCTAGTTTGGCGGTTTGACTACCAGTCAGTTTGTCACTGCTCCAAAACTTACCTCGGCGTATTCGTAAGGGTAGCAGTGTTTGACTACCAGTCAGTTTGTCACTGCTCCAAAACGAACGACACGGTTCGGTCCGCGAAGTCGAGTTTGACTACCAGTCAGTTTGTCACTGCTCCAAAACCAGCAGTCAGAGCGCGTGCGCATCGACATCGTTTGACTACCAGTCAGTTTGTCACTGCTCCAAAACCGCGTTTGCGGCATCGTATACCCCCACAAGTTTGACTACCAGTCAGTTTGTCACTGCTCCAAAACTGTAAAAGTGGTCAACGTGAAGACTGGTCAGTTTGACTACCAGTCAGTTTGTCACTGCTCCAAAACGCAAGGCGATCCTCCGACCACAAGGTCAACGTTTGACTACCAGTCAGTTTGTCACTGCTCCAAAACGGGAAATGCAATGGAGGCGAACAGATTTGAGTTTGACTACCAGTCAGTTTGTCACTGCTCCAAAACGGACGACCAGGCGGAAATCCGCACCGACTAGTTTGACTACCAGTCAGTTTGTCACTGCTCCAAAACACGGTGACCATTGCACCTCCCCAGGGCATAGTTTGACTACCAGTCAGTTTGTCACTGCTCCAAAACACTACCTCGTGGCGCAGATGCTTCTAGACGGTTTGACTACCAGTCAGTTTGTCACTGCTCCAAAACCGGGCTGCAACCCTAGCGCGGAGCTTCGACGTTTGACTACCAGTCAGTTTGTCACTGCTCCAAAACTAGGTGGCGCTCACCGCGCTGTCGATGGCCGTTTGACTACCAGTCAGTTTGTCACTGCTCCAAAACAGGGACTCGTACTGCTCCTCCGTCCCGTCGGTTTGACTACCAGTCAGTTTGTCACTGCTCCAAAACCGTTGGGGCAAAATCCTCTCTGCGGGAGGACGGGCAAACCGGCTGACGCGCATTTTTATGATTGGAGAAAGTCCATGTCAATGCGCATTTTTCTTTCATATTCGAAGTTCACATCATCAGGATCGCTCTCCAGTAACAGCACGTTCAATTCTGAAAAAATTGCTTGGCGATAGAACTCCTGGATCTCATCTGCCGCCAAAAAATTCTTCAAATTCACGAACACCAGCTGCTTTTTGAACGCTGCATCGGATGCAAACTTCAAGAACTTTATCAAGTTGTCAAGGAGCGTGTCGGAAGGATCAATCTCAACACCGAAGTCAAAGGCCTTCAGATACTTCCGCATCTCCCATTGTACGTCAAAAGCATAGTCCGATTGAAGCCGCAGCCCCAAAGCTGCAACCCGTTCGGACAGCGCACGCCCCGCCGACTCAATCTCCTGACGCACGTCATCCTCGGAGAGAAACATGTTCTCTACGCGCTCAAGCACCTCGCCGATAAGCGCCCGCTCCGTCCACGGAAGCTCAAAGGGATTAAACACGAACAGGAACTGGTTCCGCGAGCTGCGCCGCTCGTCATCGTCCCACAGCGCAAACGGCTCCAGCGCCTCGTCATCAAGCTCGGAGAACAGAGATTGACACACGCGCGAAAACAGCGTGCGGTTGTGAACTTCAAGCACCGATACCGCATCGTTTCCCAGGGTCAACGGCTCGGGAAACCCCGACAAAATAAGCTTCATAGCACCACGAACTCCTCCAAGGTGTCAAGCTCGCTGTAGGATTGCCGAGCGCCCGTGATGAACTCCATCGTCGCGAACTGCTTCTCGGTCACTTTGAGCGCCTGCACCAGTCCAGCCGGTGGACGATGCTGCCGCAGACGGCCGATAGCCGCGCCCGCCTGTGCATCGTTCACCACCAGCTTGGCGTACACCGACTCCTGCAGCATGAGAAAACCTTCCTTCACAAGGTACTTGCGGAACAGCCGGTATTCCTTGCGCTGCGCCGCCGTTTCCACCGGCAAGTCGAAGAACACGAACACCCTCATATAGCGCACCCTTTCCCGAGCGCTCATACCTGCTCGAAGCCTTCGATCTCGGATGCGGCCAGGTTCTTGTCAAGCGCCGCTAAACAATCCTGCACGAACAGCGACACCACCGAATGCAAGCGATACGAACCGCCCTTGTAGGCCACGACGCGGCTCCCCAGATCCCCCAGCAAGCGCCGAACATCCTGGTCGAAGAACTCCTGAGCATAGTCGAACGCCAGACGGTCGACGATAGGCCGGAACGGCTCCATCAGGTCGCACGAAAAGTTGAACTGGTTGTACTCGTTGCGGTGGCAGATGCCGCACTGGGTGAGGTACCCGCGCGAAACCACCTCCCTGTTCACCAGGGAGAGCAGTACGGCGTACCCATAGTTCAAAGCAGCGTTTACCGGCACGTTGTCATCGCGCGAGAAGCCGCGCCCGAACAGAGTCGCGAAGTAAAGGCGCGCCGCATGGGCCTCCCGATTCGTCGTGTCGCCCGACTTCACTTCGTCTCGGCATGCGTACAGGGCTTTCGCGGCCTCCACCTGGTCCTTTTCCTCAAGCACCCTCGCCTGCTGGCGAATCTTCTCCTTGACCACCTGCTGCCACACGCGCTTCTTGATAGGCTCGCCCCACGACAGCTGCTCCGCCACCCGCTTGCTGGCATTGTGCGCGCCGTACAGCGGAAGATACTGCCCGATGGGGTTGCACTTCTCGTCGGCCACCACTAGCGAAATCTTGCATTTGGCCAACTCCGCCAGCAGATAGGCGCTCAGGTATACCTGGGTGTTCTGCAGGATGATAGACGATATTTCCGACAGGTGGATCTTCTTCGTATCATCCGTTTTGCGCACCACCAGATAGCCGCCCTGATAGCTGCACCGGCACTGACTCTCGATGAAGATGGTTCTAAAGGCCAAGGGTCTCCCGCCTCTCGAACATACCGGTGACGGAGGAATCAACGAAGCAGACCTTGCCGGCGGAGAGTTCTTTTGAGAACGAAACACGCATGCAACCGGCGCACTTCGATCCACCCATCGCTGACAAATCGATCATATTAGTGTGAGCTGCCGCAATCGAGACAAGTGACAGAAGAACTTGGCCTCTTTCGGCTTCCCCAGTTTTCACGAACGATGGCTCTAAGTCTGCCACCTGCATCATTTGCCCCAGGCGCGATGCAAAGCGCGCATACTTCGCCTGCAGCGACCGCAGCATTCCCAGCAGCTCCTCTTCCGAGCACTCCTCTCCGCGCTCTATCCGACCGATCAGCTCGGTCTCGTCCTGCGAGAAAGCAAACTGCTGCGCATTGCGCACTTCCCTCTTCCCCGTGATATACAGCCGCGAATCGCCCACGATGATCTGCTGGTACTTGTACACCTTGCGCCTGCGGATACGCGCAAATTCGAGCCCCGACGCCGCCGCAAGCTCGCGCGCGTACTCCTCCAGCGCCTGCGGGTCGCTCACCAATGCCGACGCAACGCGAACCGGCACGGGCGCGAATTCCAGCACCCGCTGGTTTTTCTTAGGCTTCACGGCTTCATACACGAAGAAGTACGCGAACTGCTCACGGGAATAGCTGCCGTACCTGTGCGGATCGAGGCCCTTCTTCAAAGGAAGGTTCAACGTTTTGCCCGCCGCCCGCGGCGAGTAGATGGTCGCATCCCAAAACGCCCCGTGCGTCTCCTCGGGCATACGCGAGATGAAGCAGTCCTTGTAGTCGAAGCACCGTTTGATGCGATCGATTTCCGCCCCGGCGTCCCATGCGTCGCGGAATACCTCGCCCGTCTCCACGTCGAACCCGGGCGTGAGGAAGCTCGATACGATGAACCCTGCCGACCCGGGCATCTGACGCGTCCGTCGGAAGTCCTCCGCCTGCTTCTTGATGAACTGCTTTACCACGGCGGCCATCTTCACCGGCTCGCTGTACACGGCGGCGTGCCGATACCGCACAAACCGCCCCACCTGGCACGCTAGGTACGCGTCGTGCGCATGGTGGAAGTCGTTGACCTCGCGGCTCTTCACCAGCCCGCACTGCTCGCGCAGCTGATGCGAGATGCTTGCCTTCACCGGCTGCACCTCGCTTTCAGGATAGCTCGTCTGCAGCAGCTGCTGCACCTGCTTGACGATCTGACTCGTCTCCACCAGCTGGCGGTTGACGAACTTCTTCATCTGATCGTCGCTCACGCTCGTACGCGTAAGATTGTTGAACTTCTTCTCGCCGATGAGCTCCGCATCGCGCAACGAACGCCAGAATCCCCGCATGCGCGCGATGACCTTCTGATCGAGCAGCAGCGTGTCGAGCTTGCGCTCGTTCTCATCCGGAAATACGAGCACTTTGTTCTCGAAGCTGTCGTCCTTCGTGTAGGACTGCGGCAGAATATGGTCGACGTGATAGAGGTGCAGGTTGTTGATGTCCAGCGCCCGCCCGGAGTACATGCACTTGCCGCACTGCATGAAGTAGAGCGTCAGCCGCTCGTCATCGAGCGCGCGCGGATCGCGCTCCTTGAGCTCGGCGTACACGTCGGCGTGCTGCGCTTTGAGACTGGAAAGCGCCGCTTCCAGCGCCTTGTAGCGGCTGGTGGTGCGCCTTCCTTTGTTGCGTGCGTCCTCGTCGCGCGTCACCTCCACGTAGATATGCGCAGGGGGCTTGCCGGCGATCCCCGCAATCTCGTCCACAATCCGCAGCGCCTGCTTGATGCCGCGGCGCAGAGCGGGCGAGCCCGTCACCTCGTCCACCGACATGCCGCCCGCCTCCAACGCGCGCTCACGGTTGCGTTCGTCTATCTTCGCCTGGAACTCCAGCAGGTCGTCATGCAGTATCTCCATGAGGTTCATGGCCGCCCCCATGCGTCGCGCATGGTTCGGGTCGCCCTCCAGCAGGATGTCCATGATGGTTTTCGGGCCGTCGTCGGTGGCACTGCGCAGCCCGCACAGAAGCTCGCCCGACAGCCGCCCCCAGCCGGTGTAGCGTTTCTGGCAGAGCCGACGGATCTGGCCATCGCTCAGGCGATCGCCGTAAGCGAGCTTGATCTTGCGCTTCAAGATGGAGCGGTCCTCGAACACGGTGTTCCACAGGATGATATCCTCAGCCATGGCCTCATCGGCCTCGGTCAGCTCGTCCACCTCGAGTATCTTGCAGAAATCGTAATGCGAGGACAGCTGCGACTCGAATGCGTCCTCGCCCTGCCCGCCGGAAACGTGGTAAGCGCCGCCGACCGACGTACCGCCCTCCGGCCCATGGGTGCGCGCCAGCCACTTCTCCACCGTCTCGTAGGTCACGCGCTTGCGCTTCTTGAACAGATCCTCCACGATACCCAGGCGATCCTCCGCATCGAAGCGGTAGCTCTTGTCGCCATCCTGCGTCCAGCGCGCACCGGCGAGCTCGTTCAGCACGCAGAACAGCTCATAGACAAGCGAGCAGCGCGCCAGCACCGGCTCGCCTTTCAGATACGTGCAGGTGCCGGTCATGCGACGGATGAAATCCTCGGCGCTCTGGTCTTTGTCGATGACGTCTTCCCAGTTCCAAGGGTACACGCGCGCATTCTCCATCCCAGGCTTGCGCGACGACCACGCGAAGCGCGTCTCCTCCTGCGCGTTGCGCGCGGCGTTTTTCTGCGTGAGCGGACCCACGTAGTAGGGGATGCGGAACGTCACGAGCGATTCCAGCTTATCCTTCTCCTGGGCGAGGAAGGGGTAGAAGGCCTTCTGCCGCTCGATGATGGCGTCCATCTCCTCCAGATGCAGCTGGTAGGGAATGGTGCCGTTGTCGCTGGTCTTGAGGCGACGAAGGAACGTACCCGCCTCGATAGCGCGCTCGACGCCCGCGTAGCGCTCATCTGCGGCAGCGCCGATAGCGGCAAGCAGCTTCTGCACCTGCTTCAGGAAGTCTTCGTGTGAAAGCTTGCTCGCGCCCAGGTTGTACTTGGTGTAGCCCTGCGCCTTGTCGGGGTCGTAATCGCGCGTGCCCTCGTAAAGGGGGCCGCGGAAAAACTCGTCGTAGCGCTCAGGGCCGTAGGCGCGCACCAGGCTCTTGAGCGTTTCGAGCTCCCTGCGGTAGCGCTCGTACTCCCCCATCTTGCAAAACGAGAGCGTCTCGCCCTGCGCCTCGCTCAGAATGCCCATCAACACGTAGGACGAGTACACCTTTTGCATCGCCTCGAAAAGATCGCGCCCTTCGTCGGGGCAGGCGTAGGCCTCAACCTTCTCATCGTTGGAGAGCGCGAACTTGCTGCCCTCCGCCTCGACGAAGAACACCTGCGAGAAATCGGCCGCATACCCTACCACGGCGCTGGAAACCGCCTTGGCAAGCTTCTTGTAGGCCTTCTCCACGCCAAGCGCCGCTTCTGCTCGCTCGCGCTTCTCGGCAGGGCGCACAGACGCATCGCCCAACGCCTCCGTCAGCGCCTTCGCATTGCACGAGCAGTCGATGTCGTGTGCCTCGCACCATTCCTCCAACGCCCGGCACAGCCCTTCGACCGCATCCTCCATGTTGGCGTTCTTCGCGCTCAGCGCGGGGTTGTCCTGGTGCAGGAAGTTGCCACGATGCTTCACGATATTGTGAAGCGCCAGGTAGATGAGCCGAATGTCAGCCTTTTCGCCGGACTCCATCAGGTGCGCGCGCAGATGGTAGATGGTGGGGAACCGCTTGTAGTAGTCGGCCTCGGTGAAGTCGCTTCCGTTGAAGAGCGGCCAGCGGTAGTCGGCATGCGCGGGTTCGCGATCTTCCGGGAACAGGCGCGCCTGGTTCAGGCGGATGAAGAACTCGGGGTCGACCTTCGTCATCTCTTCCGCAAAGAACCCCTGCAAGAGGTCGAGCCGCTGGCGCCGACGGTCGTAGCGGCGGCGCTGGCCGCGGTGCACGCGCGTATCGGCGGCGGTTTCCGCAGAGGGAAACACCCGACTGCCCCACGTCGGCTTGCCCTTGAAACGGCAGAGGTCGCCCGCCTCGTCGAGCACCGACCAACCTACCGACCCGGTTCCGATATCCAGCCCCACATCGTACGACTCGACGTTGCGCAGATTCATAGCTTCCCCTTTCAGGACGTTCCTGCTAGAATGGGCGACATCTTGATACCAGTCAAGATGTCACTGCGAGTCAAAATAAAGGCCTAGCCTTACCTGCCCTTCGGGGCGCCGCGGAGGCGGCACTTTGACTCCACCGCAGAGGGGTCCTTCGGGACCCCTCTGTTGCTTTCTAAACCCGCTCCATCCGCACGGCGCAGACCTTGTACTCGGGGGCCTTCGACACGGGGTCGAGGGCGGCGATGGTGAGCCAGTTGCTGTTGCCGTCTTGGAAGTGGAAGGGCATCCAGGTCTGCCCGGGGTTGGTCTTGGCCGACACGCGCGCGGTCGTCTCGATGGAGCCGCGGCGCGACGTCACGCGCACGCGGTCGCCGTCGGCCACCCCGAGCGCGTCCGCGTCTGCCTCGTTGACCTCGATGAACGACCTCCCCTCGATCGCGTCGAGCCCCTCCGTGCGCCCCGTCATGGCGCGGGCGTTGTACTGCGCGAGCACGCGGCCGGTCGTGAGCACGAGCGGGTACTCCGCATCCGGCAGCTCGGCCGAGGGCCGGTACTCCGGCGTGGAGAACGCCCCCAGCCCCAGCGCGAACTCGCCCATATGCAGGATGGGCGTGCCAGGATGCTCGCCGTGCGGGCAGGGCCATTGCAGGCCGCGCCCGGCCACGTCGGCGCCGTCGAGGCGCGCATGGCTCATGCCGCCGTACGAGGGCGTGACCGCGGCGATCTCGTCCATGACCTCGGCGGCCGTAAGGCGCGGCTGCGCGTAGCCCATGCGGTTCATGACCTCGGTGAAGATGTCGGTGTCCAGCCGCGCGCCCGCCGGCCCCTCCACAGCCTTGCGCACGCGCTGCACGCGCCGCTCGGTGTTCGTGAAGGTGCCCTCCTTCTCCGCATAGCTGCGCCCGGGCAGCACGACGTCGGCGTACTTCGCCGTCTCGGTGAGGAACAGGTCGTCCACCACGAGGAACTCCAGCGCCTCGAGCGCGCGGATCACATGCCCCGTGTCCGGATCGGTACGCACGGGGTCCTCGCCGAACAGGAATAGGCCGCGCACGCGCCCGTCCAGCATAGCCGGGAAGCACTCGGTGGCCTTGAGCCCGCGCTCGCGCGGCAGACTCGCGCCCCACGCGCGCTCGAAGCGGCGCACGACCTCGGGGTCGGCCACCTTCTGGTAGCCGGGTAGGTCGTCGGGGCCGGCGCCCATATCGCACGCGCCCTGCACGTTGTTCTGCCCGCGCAGCGGGTTCACGCCGCCGCCGGGTTTGCCAAGGTTGCCCGTGATCATCGCGATGTTCGAGAGCGCCATCACGCCATCGGTGCCGGTGGAGTGCTCGGTCACGCCCAGGCAGTACACGATGGCGGCCGCCCCGGCCGCGGCGTACATCTTGGCCGCCGCCACGAGGTCGCGCCGATCGATGCCGCAGATGTCCTCCACGAGCTCCGGCGTGTAGTCGCGCACCGTGGCCGCGAGGATCTCGAAGCCCTCGGTGCGCTCGCGCACGAAGTCCTTGTCGTACAGCTCGTTCTGGATCAGGTAGTTCACCACCCCGTTCGCGAACGCGACGTTCGTGCCGGGCCGCAGCTTCAGGTGGATGTCGGCCTGCGCCGCCAGGCCGATGTCGCGCGGGTCCACCACGATGAGGCGGCACCCCCGCTCCACGGCGGCGCGCAGCTGCATGCCGATGACCGGATGCGCCTCCTCGGGGTTCGACCCCACGAGCATGATGACGTCCGCCTGCTGCGTGACGTCGGCGATGGAGTTCGTCATCGCTCCCGAGCCAAGCATGGTCGCCAGACCGGCGACGGTGGGAGCGTGTCAAACACGCGCGCAGCAGTCCACGTTATTCGTGTAGAGGCTGATGCGCGCCATCTTCTGGAAGAGGTAGATGTCCTCGTTCGTGGACCGCGAGCAGGCGAAGGCCGCAAGCGCCTCGCCGCCATGCTCGTCGCGCAACTCCGTGAAGCGGCGCGCCACGAGGTCGAGCGCATCGTCCCAGGTGGCGGGCTCGAGCTCGCCCGTAGCGGCGTTGCGCACGAGCGGCGTTGTCAAGCGGTCGGGCGCGTCCACGAAGTCGAAGCTGCCGGAGCGCCCCTTCACGCACAGAAGCCCCTTGTTCGACGGCCCCGGCGCGCCCTCGGCGTCCACGATGCGGCCTCCCTTCACCTGCAGGTCAAGCTGGCAGCCCACGCCGCAGTGCGGGCAGGTGGTGCGCACGCGCTCCGTCTCCCATGAGCGGTAGGCGCCGCGGCGCTTCTCCACGAGCGCGCCCGTGGGACACGCCTGCGCGCAGTTGCCGCACGACTCGCAGTCGGTGGCGCGCCAGTCGGGGCCGAACGGGGCCTCGATGGTCGTGCGCGCCCCGCGCTTGTCCGCGCGCAGCGTGTGGTTGCGCGCGGCGGCGTTGCACGCGCCCACGCAGCGCTGGCAGCGGATGCAGAGGTTCGGGTCGTAGGACAGGAAGGGGTTCGCGTCCGCCTTGGGCTCGGCCGCGCGCGGCACGGCGCGCTCCGGCCCCTCCACGCCCAGCTCGCGGCAGAGGTCTTGCAGCTCGCACGCGCCGTTTCCGGCGCACGAGAAGCACGGCGCTCCCACGCCGGGCCCATGATCGGCCACGATGAGCTCGAGCGCGATCCTGCGGTAGGCGTCGAGCCGCGGCGAGGAGGTGGTCACGACCATGCCGTCGCGCACCGGCGTCGAGCACGACGGCACCGGGTGCTCGAGCCCCTCCACCTCCACCACGCACACGCGGCACGCGCCGACGGCGCTCACGTCCTTCAAGAAGCACAGCGTGGGGATGCGCACCCCGGCCGCTCGCGCGGCGTCGAGGATGGTCGCGCCCTCGGTGACTTCCACCGTCAGGCCGTCTATCGTGATGCTAGGCATACTGCCGCCCGCCTTCCTCCGTCGATCCGCAGCCGAACACGTCGCAGCGCAGGCAGCGCCCGCACTCCTGCTCGACTTCCTCGCGGCTCATTCCCAGCTCAACGCCTTGGTAGTCGCGTTTGCGCTCTCGCGCGGGCCGCTCGGCCATCTCCACGCGCCCCTTCGGCACGCGGTCGTTCGGACGGGCCGCGGGCGTCTCGACGTCGCAGGGCAGCTTGTGATGGTAGCCCAGGAACTCGTCGATGTTGCGCGCGGCCGCCTTCCCCGCCGCGATGGCGCGGATCACCGTGGCCGGCCCCGTCTGGCAATCGCCGCCCACGAACACGCCCGCAAGGCCCTCGGCCGCCAGGTGCTCGTCGGCATCGAAGCAGCCCCAGGTGGTGCGCATGCCGAACTCCTCGAACGGCCCCGCTTCCACGCGCTGCCCCACCGCGATGAGCACGACGTCGGCCTCGATGCGCCGCAGGGGCTTGTCCGCCGGCACCGGTGACGGGCGGCCGCCGCGCACGGGACCGATCATCTGGGGTTTCGTCACGAGCGCCGTGCACCGGCCGCTCGCGTCCGCCTCGATGGCTTCCGGGGCCTCCAGCACGATCAGCTCCACGCCCTCGGCGATGGCGCTCTCCACTTCGGCCGGCAGCGCCGTCATGTCCTCCTTGCGGCGGCGGTACACCACCGACACCTCGTCCGCACCCGCGCGCACCGCCGTGCGCGCGCAGTCCATGGCCACGTTGCCGCCGCCCACCACCGCCACGCGCTTGCCCGTGAAGTCGGGATAGTCGCCGTCGCCGATGGCCCCGAGCATATCCACCGCCGACATGACGCCCTCGGCGTCGGCCCCGGGAAGCGCGAGCGACTTGCCCGCCTGCGCGCCCACGGCCACGTACACGGCATGGAACTCGGCCACGATCTCGGCCAGCTCGGACGCCCCGATGGCGAAGCCGCAGTCGGCGGTGATGGTGCCCGCGTTCAAAATGCCGCGGATGTCCTCGTCCAAGCGCTCGCGCGGGAAGCGGTAGGCGGGGATGCCGTAGCGCAGCATGCCGCCCAGCTGGCTGCGCGCCTCGAACACCGTCACGCGGTGCCCCATGAGCGCGAGGAAGTACGCGCAGGTGAGCCCGCTCGGGCCGCCGCCGATGACGGCCACCTTGCGCGCGGTGTCCACGCCGTGCTTCGGCGGCTCAACCTGGTCGGCAGGCGCTTGATCGACGGCGTACTTCTTGATGCCGCGGATATTCACGGGCGCGTCGATGAGCGCGCGGCGGCAGCGCGCCTCGCACGGGTGCTCGCAGACGAACGCGCACGCCGTGGGGAACGGGTTGTCCTTGCGCACCATGTTCACCGCGCCGGCGTAGTCGCCCGCAGCCACAAGCGCGATATAGGCGGGCACGTCCACGTGCGCCGGGCAGAGCGTCTCGCAGGGGATCGTCTGGCCGACGCCCTCCTGGCAGCGGCCGGCTGCCACGTGGCTTTCGTACTCGGCGGCGAACTCGTCCATGCCGTCGAGCAGGGCCTGGGCCGCCTCGTAGCCGATGGCGCAGTCGGACGTGTCGCGGATCATCTCGGCCAGCGCGCGCATCCGCGCGAGCTCGGCGCTGTCGGCCTCGCAGGCCGCCACGCGCTCGAGCATCGCCGCCAGCTGCGGCAATCCGTCGCGGCACGGCACGCACTTTCCGCAGGTCTGGGCCGCGCCGGTTCGCAGAAGCGCCAGCTCGGCAACGACCGGGCACGTGCCCGGCGGCACCGCCTCCACGCGCCGCGCGAACCGCTGCGCCCGTTCGGCGACCTTCGCGTCGTCGCGCGCCCGCGGCGCGATCGATAGCTTCGTCAACGTCTCCTCCGCCCTCTTCGGAAACCTTCCCTCCATTCTACCGCAACGCCGCCCGTCCTCCGCGCCTCTCCGGCGAACGCCCTCCTCTGTCATCCTGAGCGCAGCGACCGAAGGGAGCGGAGTCGAAGGATCCCGCACGGCGATAGCCGTGACGCTTCCTGCTGACGCCGCGCGGGATCCTTCGACTCGCTTCGCTCACTCAGGATGACAGAGGGGGGGCGCTTCGCTCAGATGCTTAGACAAGGCGCCATCCGCGCCTCGAAAGAATCTTCTCACCTGTCCCAATGGCGGGATAAGCGAATCGCCCCGAGCGCGTATCATGGCGGCATCGAGACAGAGGAGGCCATCATGTACGAACCATCACGGCATATCGCAACGTATCACATCGCAGGATTCCAGCACTGGGACGGCGCGCTCGCCCTGGGGAACCTCAAGCCGGGAACGCGGCTGGACATGGCGCCCGAGCCCGACAACCCGTTCGACCCCGAGGCCGTCGCCCTCTTCCACGAGAAGACGAAGCTCGGCTACATCCCTGCGGCGGAGAACTCGCTCGTCTCCACCTTGAGCTTCTACGGGCACGCCGACGCGTTCGAGATGCGCGTGCTGCAAGTCGACGCCGAAGCGGCCCCTTGGCGGCAGGTACGCGTGGGCCTGTACGTGAGGGACGCGCGATGAGCTCGCAGACCGCGCCCATCGAGGCGGCTGCGGCGTTCGCGAGCCTGTACCAGCGCTGGTTCGATGACCCGCGCGGCCTGGCCGAGGACAACCGCAGGCAAGCGCGGGAAACGCTCGGCGCCTACGTGGCGGACGTGCTCACGCTCTGGGACGAGCGCGCCCGCGCCTGGCTGCCCGGCGCGCCCACCATCCTGCGGCTCGAGACGTGCGATCTGGCCGCGTTCGCGATGCGCGAACCCCACATCGCGCTCTTCGTCGGCAGCGTGGAGACCGCTTCGCCCGTCGCGGGGCTGCGCTGGGAGAGCTTCCGCCCCTGCTCGTACGCCATCGGGCGAACGGTAGCCGACCTCGTGTTCGATATCGACGAAGACGGGCTGCTCGCAAGCGTCGAGGCCGTGCTCGACGACGGCGGCCGGCTGCTGTTGGGCAACCGCGACGCGCGGCCGCTCGCCCGCGCCGTCTAGCGCGCGGCTCGCTCGTAGGCGGCCACGATTCCGGCCAGATAGTCGCGGTACTCGGCCGCGAGCGAGGCCGGCTTCTCGATGCGCACGCGGTCGCCGAACTGCGCGAGCCAGCCGAACAGCACGGGGCTCTTCATCACCGTGGCGTACACGCGCGCCCGGCCCTCGCCCGCCGGCAGCGACTCGACGTCCTTGCCGAACCGGTCGATGACCGCGCCCATGGCCTCGCCGTCCACGAGCAGCGTGGCCGCCACGGGCTCGCCCGAGTACATGCCGAACGCGCGGCCCTCGAGCTCCTGGGCATCGAACGTGGCGATGCGCTCGTTCTTCACGGCGGGCTCGTCCGTGACCCTGATGCGGTCCATGCGGTCGACGCGGTAGGTGGCGAAGCCGTCGTGCTTCTCGTTGAATACAACCAGGTAGTAGTACCCTTCGGCGTACACGAGCTGCACGGGCGTCTCGACGTAGCGCTCGCCGCCGTGCTGCAGCACCTTCTCCTTGGCCGCATCGTACTTGAAGTAGACGAACGAGATCTGCAGCTTCCGCGCGATGGCCTCCTGGATGCGGTCGACGCTGCGGAACACCGACTCGTTCTGCATCTTGATGCGGCCCTCCACATGCAGCCGCTTGTCGAGCAGCGCGCGCTGGCGGGCGGACGCGAGCTTCTTCACGGCCTCGACGAGCGCATCGCTTTTGCGCTCGGTGAGGAAGCGCGAGCTCTGCACGGCGTCCACCAGCAGCAACAGCTCCGGAAGCGCGAAGTCGCGGCTCTCCAGGGCGTACTGCACCGGAGCGCGCTGGTAGGTGCGCACGTCGAAGCCGAACTCGCGCAGCGCCTCGATGTCGCGGTAGATGCCCTTGCGCTCGGCCGTGATGCCCTGCTCCTCGAGCCGGTCGAGGATCTGCGACATCGTGAGGCCCTGCTCGGCATCGGTCTCCTCCTCGAGCATCTTCATGAGGTACAGCAGCTTGAGCTTCTGGCGGTTGACGGCCATGGGAATCCTCCTTCGCGCGATGCGGCCCCGATCGGGCTGCGGCACCAGTATAGCCTCTATCCCCCTTTCGGTACAGACAATCGATGGATCTCCTTGACGCGGCGGCCGGGCTGCGGTAGGTTCTCGGCTTGAGAAAGCGAAACGATCGGAAGGAAGCATATGCAGCGCGTAGTCAATGATCGGAAAGTAGCCATCGTCGGATGCGGGTTCGTGGGCTCGGCCACGGCGTTCGCGCTCATGCAGAGCGAGCTGTTCACCGAGATGGCGCTCATCGACGTCGACCGCGACCGCGCCGAGGGCGAGGCGCTCGACATCGCGCACGGCATGCCCTTCGCCGGCCCCATGAGCATATTCGCGGGCGACTACGACGACGCGGCGGACGCGGCCATCATCGTGGTGACGGCCGGGGCGAACCAGCAGCCCGGCGAAACGCGCCTCGACCTCGTGCATAAGAACGTGCGCATCTTCAAATCCATTATCCCCGAGATCGCGCGGCGCGACTACCAGGGCATCCTGCTGGTGGTGTCGAACCCGGTGGACATCCTCACGCACGTGGCGCTGAAGCTGTCGGGCATGCCGGAGAACCGCGTCATCGGCTCGGGCACGGTGCTGGACACCGCGCGCTTCAAGTACATCCTGGGCGAGCACCTCGGCGTGGACCCGCGCAATGTGCACGCGCGCATCATCGGCGAGCACGGCGACAGCGAGATCGCGGCCTGGAGCACGGCGAACGTCTCGGGCATCCCCGTGAACGACTTCTGCGAGCTGCGCGGCCACTACGAGCACGACGAGGCCATGCGCCGCATCGCCGAGGACGTGAAGAACAGCGCGTACGAGATCATCGCGAAGAAGAAGGCCACCTACTACGGCATCGCCATGGCCGTGAAGCGCATCTGCGAGGCCATCGTCCGCGACGAGAAGCCCATCCTGCCCGTGTCGAACTTCCAGCACGGCGTCCACGGTCTGCACGACGTGGTGCTCAGCATGCCCGCCGTCGTGGGCAGGGGCGGCATCGAGTACCAAGTGCCCGCACCGCTGTCGGACGACGAGCTGGCAAGGTTGCGGGAGTCCGCGAAGACGATGCGGGAAGTGATGGCCGGGCTGGATCTGGGCTAGGCGCTAGTCGCGCCACTTCGTTCTGAGTTCCCAGAAGGCCACGGCGCTGGCGGCGGCCACGTTGAGGGAATCGACGTCGTGGTCCATGGGGATCTTCACGGTGTAGTCGCAGGCGGCGATCGTGGACGCGGCCAAGCCGTCGCCCTCGGTGCCCAGCACGAGCGCCAAGCGCTCGCAGTCGCGTAGGCGCGCATCGTGCAGGTAGATGGCGTCTTCCGCGAGCGCGAGCGCCGCCGTCGCGAAGCCGAGCGAGCGCAAAAGCGGCACCCCCTCGGCCGCCCAGTCGCGCACGCCGCCGATGCGCGTCCACGGCACCTGGAACACCGTGCCCATCGACACGCGCGCGGCGCGGCGGTACAGCGGGTCGTGGCACGAGGGCGTCACCAGCACCGCGTCGATGCCGAGCGCCGCAGCCGAGCGGAACGCGGCACCCACGTTCGTGTAGTTCACGATATCCTCGAGCACGGCCACCCGCCGCGCGCCGGCCAGCACCTCCTCCACGCTTGGTAGCGCCGGCCGCTCGAACGCCGCGAGCGCGCCGCGCGTCACCTCGTAGCCGGTCAGGGCGTGAAACTGCTCGCGCGTGGCCACGAACACGGGCGTCTCGGGGTCGGCCGCGAGCGCGCGCTCGACGAGAGGCATGGTCTGGTCGAGCCACTTCTCCTCCATGAACAGCGAGCGCATCCGCACGCCGGCGTCCAGCGCGCGCTCGATGACCTTGCGCGACTCGCCGATGAACAGGCCGCACGCCGCATCGGGGTACTCGCGCAGCTGCGCGTCGGTCATTCCCGAATACGCCGCGAGCCGCGGGTCGGACAGGTCGCTGAGACGGATGATGGGCATGTCGTTTTCCTTTCGCTCGACAGTCATGGTACCACCGAGCGCCCGAGTGCCCTATACTCGATCCATACCGATCGCGCACGACCGACCCGAAGGAGCGCCTGTGGCCGCCACCGTCAAAACCCTCATCGAGCATCACGGCGAACTGTACTGGGGCACGCGCACGGCCACCCCGGGCTACCATTACGGGCTGGCGCTCGAGCTGGTCCCCGAGGGCGTCATCGCGCAGGTCGTGTACGTGATGAGCGACCTCGATGAGGACGACGAGCCGCTCGTGACGCCCGACGACCTTCTGACCTGCTACACGACGGCCGACCTCGAGGCCAAGGGCATCGTGCTGAGCGACCTCATGGAGGACGAGGGCGCTGAGGACGCCATCGGCTGGTACTGCATCGAGGAGTCGCTGTTCGAGAAGGAGCGCGTCGACGAGCTGCTCGAGAGCAACGAGCGGCTGGACGGCTACCTTGACATCGTGCTGCAGATCATGCTCGTCTCGCCCGAGGAGGTGGCCGCCGGCCTGCCCTCCCTCGACGAGATCGGCTTCTTCGACCTTCTCGACGAGCTGGAGGGCGTCTCCGAGAAGATCGACCGCGGCGAGGTGGCGCGACCTTTGCCCTTCAAGTTCCGCCTGGTGGGCGACGCGCTGCTGGGCTGGGAATTCTCCGACGAAGCCGACTTCCACTAAGCGCGCCGCACGAAGCCGACGCCCGCTTGCGCCACGGAAAAGCTCGAAAAGCGTCGATCAAGGAGACAGATACTACGGGCGAGCGGCAATTCCGAGAGGACAACTTGGCGCACCTTGGCGACAGCATCGCCTTCTACCGTGACGCTTTAGCAGCCTCCCTTGATTCATGCGTTCGCGTGAAATAGAGTGGTAAAAGGTAGAAATTCACTTGTTCGCATGAGCGGGTTCTGTCGTTTGAGACCAGAATTCAATTGGCGATAAGCGAGAAGACTACCCTGCCCCCGAGTCCGCTCCTCTCGCTGAAAGGATTATGATGATTAGCTTCTTCGATATCGTACCCCTTCTGTTCGGAGGCCTAGATTCAAATGATGTCGAAGATCTAAAAAAAGATATGGGAGATGCCCGCGAGAGAGAGGACGGGAGGAGAGCGCTTATCGTAGTGTTGACTGCGCTTTTCGGTCTCGCAATGGCTATTGTAGGAGTAGTCATAGTTTTCTTTTCTTGACAACAGTACCGACCGTATATCGTCCCCATTGAGCGCACGAGAAAGTCACCCGCCGAAGCTGCCTCTGTCATCCTATGAGCGGCTCAGGAAGCGTTCCCACGTGGGCAGCTCCTTCTGGGCTTGGGCGCGGCCGCGTTGGAAGTTGGCCTTGAGCTTGCGCTCGTCGCGCTCGGTGTTGGCCACGCCCTGGTCGTTCGCGTAGAACACGTAGGCGCGGCCCTCGGCCTCCAGGCGCGCGAGGCGGTCGAGCTCGGCGTTGTAGCGCTGCGCCCACGTGTCGAGCGCCGCGCGCAGGCGGGGACGCCGCCAGAAGTACGCGTCGTAGAGCCGGTTCGGCCGCTCGGGCCGCCGGTAGCCGCGCGGACGCGTGCACACGACGAAGTAGCGGCGCAGGCCGTCGTCGGTGGCCCGCGGCAGCATGATGCCGCCGCCCACGCCGATGCCTCCGTCGTAGAGCGCGCGGCCGTCCACCCAGGTGGGAGGCACGATGATAGGATAGCTCGTGGACGCGCGCACGCGCAGCATGAGCTCCTCTTCCGAAGGGAAGTCGTCGCGCGTGAAGAACACGGTGCGGCCGCTGTCGCGGTCGATGGCCTGGAGCGTGACCCGCGCCGGGTTCGTCTGGAAGGCCGCGAAGTCGAACGGAAGCCGGCAGCCCGAACGCGCGCGGCCATCGCCGTGCAGCAGAGCGTCGAGGCCGTCCGCACCTGCGAGCGGGGCTATCCACCAGCGGAAGGCCAGGTCATCCAAGCACGTGGTGAACGAAGCTTCCGCGCGTGCCGCGTCGCGCGACACGTAGTCGATGGCGTTCGTGGCGCCCGCCGACAGGCCGTACACGTCGTCGAAGAACAGCCCGGCGTCCAGCATGACGGAAAGCGCGCCCGCCGAGTACGAGTTGCGCATCCCGCCGCCCTCGAAGATGAGCGCCACGTTGCGAATAGTGCTTTCCATCGCGCGATCCTCCTTTCTCCAGGCGCCTGCCGCCCTACAGCGCCGCGATGGCGCTCCGGACGGCGGCGATGTCGGGCGACGGAGCCGTCAGCTGGCGATACAGCTGCTCCACCTGATCGCGCAGCGCGATCTCGCGCGCATCGCTCAGCACGAAGAACGACACCTGCAGGTAGAGCTTGAGCTCCTGGGCGCTCTCCAGCTGCGCGGGGTTCGTGGACGGGCCCGCCGCCCGCGCGTCGGCAAGCGTCGCCAGCATGCCCTTCGTCACGCGCCGCATTCGGGAAAGGCTCTGCTTGCGGTCGCGATACGCCTGGTACTGCGGCAGAAACAGCGCCGTGCACACCGCGAGCACCTCCGCGCACGCCGTGAACCACTCCGGCAACGACCCGAGTTCCACGCCGCCTCCTTTCGCCAGCCTTTTCGCAAGCCACTATAGCCGTGCTCGTCGGAGCTGCCGCGCCTGCGGATGCATCCGTCACGCCCCTGTGGCCGCCGCGTGAGTTCGCGGGGACTCGCACCGACTCCGCGTGCGCGTTGAGGCGACCCGGCACGCCGTCCGCTTCACACCGGTGATAAGATGCCTGCGATACCCCACGTCACAGCGAAGGGAGCGCCATGCCGATGCCGAACTACGATGGCCGCGTGTTCGTATCGCTCGAGAACACGGAGAACGGCGAGGTGGATGGGCGGACGCGGTTCGCCTACCACCAGAGCGGCGCCACCGTCTGGGCCGACTATGCGGGCGGCGACATCGTGCAAGGTCATCTTGTGGGCACAGCGGACGGAAGCGGCCGTTTACATTTCCTCTACCACCACCTGAACGCCGCGGGCGTGCTGCGCGCGGGCGAATGCGAGAGCGTGCCGGAGGAGCTGCCCGACGGTCGTGTTAGGCTTCATGAGGCATGGCGTTGGCTCAACGGCGACTGCTCGGCCGGCACTTCAATCATCGAGGAGCGGGCGGCGGGCAATTGCGAGGCCGAAGGGAGAGACTAGAGCTTGAGCAGGGCGCGGCTGGTGCGGGCTATGCGGTCGGCGAGGGGTTCGGGATCCTCGCGGCGCAGGCGCGCGATCTCGCCGAGAGCGTCGTGCAGAAGACGGGCTAACTCCTGCGCCGGGACGGGTGGGCCGGCGGCGGGCGGCTCGTCGGTTTCCAGCAGCAGACGGTTTCGCGGGATGGCCTGGGCGTAGGCGCGGCCGCGCTTCGATGCCAGCATGTGCGGCCCCACGGAGAAGTAGCAGCCCAGCTTGGCGGCGCGCAGCAGCTCGTCGGATGACCCGGAGAACCAGTGGAGGATGCATGCGCACACGTCGAACGTGCCGCGGCGCTCGAGGATATCGAGCACGGCGCCCGCCGAGCGCACGGCATGGAGGGAGAGCACCTTGCCGCCCTCTGCGGCGCAGGCGGCGGCGATACGGTCGAACGCCGCTATCTGCGCCTCGCTCGTCGAGGCGTACTTCGGGCCGAAGTCGAGACCCACTTCGCCCACGAACCGGGATGCAGCCACGTTCGCGACAGCGCGCTCGACGGCCGCCTCGCCCGCCGGGCCGTCTTCCACCCACCACGGATGCAGGCCCGCGCCCACGCGCACGTTGGAACACAGCGCGAGCAGCCGCGCGGCCCGCTCGTAGCCCTCGGGCTCCACCGTCACCGAGAACGCGCCCGTCCCGCACGACGCGAGCCCGTCCGCAAGCGCCCGCGGATCGTCATCGAAGTCCAAATGGCAATGCATATCGAACAGCCGCAGATTGCGCAGGTTGTCATCCTGAGCGAAAGCGACGCGGGCCGCGTACCCCTTGTCATCCTGAGCGCAGCGCCGCAGGCGCGGAGTCGAAGGATCCCGCGCGGTGTCAACAGGACGACTCCCGGCTACCGCCGCACGGGATCCTTCGACTTCGCTCGGCTGCGCCTCGCTCCGCTCAGGATGACAAGCCGTTTCGCTCATACGCGCTCGATTCCCGCCAGCTCGCAGATCACCTCTCCGGCGATCATCTGGCCCATGATGGGCGGCACGAACGACGCGGTGCCCAGGTTCGACCGCTCGCGGCGCGCGGCGCCCTCGCGCACGGGCACGTCCACCGGCTGCTCGCACGAGTACAGCACGCGCAGGTGCCGGATGCCGCGCTTGCGGCCCTCTTTGCGCATGATGCGGCAGAGCGGGCAGTTCACCGTGTCGTACACGTCCGCCACGCGAAAGCAGTCGGGGCGCAGCTTGTTCGCCGCCCCCATGCTGCTGATCAGGCGCAACCCGCGCTCGTCGGCGTACTGCGCGATGGCCAGCTTCGCCGAGATCGTGTCGATGGCGTCCACCACGTAATCCGCACCGCCGGCGTGCGCTTCCAGGAACGCGGGCACGTTCTCGGCCAGCAGGAACTCGTCGATCGTCTCCACCTGCGCGCCGGGATTGATGTCGGCGATCATCGCACGCGCCACGTCCACCTTCTTGCGCCCGATGGTGCTCGTAAACGCGATGGCCTGGCGGTTGATGTTGCTCGCCTGCACCACGTCGTGGTCGACCACGATGAGCCGCCCTACCCCGCCGCGCGCGAGCGCCTCGACACAGTTCGAGCCCACGCCGCCCACGCCGAGCACCATGACCGTCGAGGCCGCGAGACGCTCGAGGCCGTCGCGTCCCATGATCAATTCGAGTTTCGAGGTGGCGGTGTCGCCGGTTGTCGTCATGCGCGTCCTTTCCGTCGGCGACCATGGTAGCACGTGCGCAGACGCATCTTCGAGCGAAACGGACGCCTCAGAGCGCGGAAGCGTCCGTTTCGCTCGAAGATGCCTGCCCAGCCGCCACCCGCATGCCGATCCCCAGACGCGCGAGGTCGGCGGCAAAGCGCTCGGCGGGCAGGCCGAGGCCCTCGAAGCCGGCCGCCTTGCAGGGCATGTGCTCGTTGACCAGGCGGCAGAGCTCGAGCGGGAACGGCTCGGCCGCCGCATCGAGCGCGAGCGGAAGCCGCAGCAGCTTGTCCACCAGCACATTGAGGAACGCGACGGGCCGCCGGCCGTGCGTGCGCGTGACCTCGGGAGCTCCGGCGAAGAACAGGTACGCGTCGATCGCGCGATCGTCGAACCCGCAGGTCGCGAGCGATGCGCGCATCGCCGCGAGCGCGACCGCCTCCCAGTCGCGCCAGTCCGCCGGCTGCATGCACGCGAAGGCGGCGAACCGGTTGCTCGCGTTCGCCAGCAGCAACACGTCGGCCCCGCCGAGCGCCGCGCGGTGCGCCTCCCAGCAGAACGCGAGGTCGTCCGGCTCGCCGTACGGCGGCCGCGCGAGCCGCAGATGCCGCTGCAACGGTATGGTGATGCCCAGCTGCACCGCTTCGCCTCCCTTCATACCGCCCGAATCGATGCGAACCAGTATACCCGACGGCACGCGCCCGCGCCTTTCGTCCTCCCAAGCGAAGCGGACACAGCGAACGCCACCCCCTGTTTGGACGCAGCGACGGACAGCGGCGTGCTTTTTGCCCGATCGCGGCGACCGGACGGCAGAGTGCGTCTGCCGTCCTGAGCACGGCGACCGAAGGGAGCGGAAACGAAGGATCCCGTGCGGCGGCGACCGCGACGCTTCCTGCTGGCACCGCGCGAGATCCTTCGACTCCGCTGCGCGGGCCTCCTCACGCTCGCTCGGACATTCCGCAGTCTTCCCGATGCGACCTTGCAGCGGAAACGAAGGTTCATGGCAGGTTCTGACGGAAATCCGCCATCCGACAAGCCGCCGTGACGACATGCGTCCATCCGCTTTTCGGTGGCAAGCGTCTGAGCTGCGAAAATGGAGGACTGCCCCAAAGCAGTCTGAGAAGGGCCGCCGAACAAAAGGCAGATTTCCGTCGTTTTCTGCCACGAAGCCGCATTTCGCGTGCACGGAATCGGCTTGCCGCCCCGTCCGGGCGCGTGCTACACTGGGCGGCGTCAACGTTTCGCGGCCGCCCCATATGCCAGGCAGCCGCTTCTGCAAGGAGAGCGATACATGAGGTTCTAGCGATGCCACTCACCCGACGTACCCCTTGGCGCCCGCATGGCGCCGGGCTCTGCGCGGATCGCATCGCAGCTTCATAGGCGCCCCATCCCTTCCGCATACGCGCTCGCCCGCGAGCATCCGCGCAGGCCCCTTCACGAAGGAGGCCTCCATGGTTCTCACCTTGCACGACATCTGCTACACCTACCCCGGCTCGCCCGCGCCGGCGCTCGACGGCGTGTCCGCCACGTTCCCGCAAGGCTGGTGCGGCATCGTGGGCGACAACGGCTGCGGCAAGAGCACGCTCGCGCGCATCGCGTGCGGCCTGCTCGTGCCCGATTCCGGCTCGGCGTTCCCGCGCCTGGCCGCCGCGTACTGCCCGCAGGACGCCTCCACCCCGCCCGAGATGCTGGAGGAGTTCGCCTGCGACTTCTCGCGCGGGGCCCAACGCCTGCGCGAGAGCCTGGGCATCGACGACGACATGCCCTGGCGCTTCGACGCGCTGAGCTTCGGCGAGCGCAAGAAGATTCAGGTGGCGTGCGCGCTCTGGCAGAACCCGCAGGTGCTCGCCCTCGACGAGCCCACGAACCACGTGGACGCGCGCTGCCGCGAGGCGCTCGCGGACGCGTTGGCCGGCTTCCGCGGCATAGGGCTTCTCATCTCGCACGACCGCGCGCTGCTGAACCGGCTGGCAAGCCGCTGCCTCATGCACGAGGCCGGCAGCTGGACCATGCGCCCCGGCGGCTACGACCAGGCCCGCGGCCAGCAGGAGCGCGAGCACGCCGAAACCTCCGCCCGCAAGGAGGCCGCGAAGCGTGAGGCCGCGCGGCTCGCGGCGGAAGCCGACGCCCGAGCGCACCTGGCGGCGCGAACGGCCAGCCGCCTGAGCGCCCGCCATCTGGACAAGCACGATAGCGACGGGCGGGGCCGCCGGCAGCTTGCCGTGTTCACCGGCAAGGACGGTCAGGCAGGCGCCCTCGCCGCGCGCATGGACGCCCGCGTCGCGCGGGCACAGCAGGCGGCGGCCGGCATCCGCGTGGCGAAGCGCTACGACGGCTCGCTCTGGCTGGACGCGAAGCCCCACCCGCGCGCGACGCTCCTGTTCATGGAGGAGCACGACATCCCCTGCGGCGAGGGGCGGCTGCGGCTGCCGAAGCTGGCGGTCGGACACGCCGACCACGTGGGCATCTCCGGCCCGAACGGCGGCGGCAAGTCCACCCTCGTGCGGCACCTGCTGCGCCAGCTGCCCGCCGACGTGCCCGCGCTCGCCATCCCTCAGGAGGTGGGCCCGGACGAGGCCACCCGCGTGCTCGCACGCCTCCACGGTGCCGATGAGGCGCGGCGCGGGAGGCTGCTCTCCTTCGTCACGCAGCTCAACTCAAGTGCCGAGCGCATCCTGGCCGGCCGCGACGTGAGCCCCGGCGAGCTGCGCAAGCTCATGCTGGCCGAGGGCGCGCTCGACGGCCCGGCCCTCATCGTGATGGACGAGCCCACCAACCACCTGGACCTCCACTCGGCCGAGGCGCTCGAGCAGGCGCTCGCCGCCTACCCCGGCGCGCTCGTGGTGGTCTCGCACGACGAGGCCTTCCTCGACGCCTGCACGAGCACCCGCTGGATCGTCGACGAGGGGGCGGTGCGCGTGCGGTGAGAAGGGTGGCAGCACCCGCCTCCACGGAGCGTAGGTTGCGGGGGCGGCGGCGCGCGGGCATAATCGACCGCACGGACAACGACGGCAAGGAGCATCGCATGACAAGCTACGTGACCGGCGGCGCCATCCGCGCGCTGCGGGAGAAGAAGGGCTGCACCCAGCGCGAGCTGGCCGAGGAGATCGGCGTCACCGACAAGGCCGTCTCGAAATGGGAGACGGGCAAGGGCCTGCCCGACATCGCGCTCGTGGAGCCGCTCGCGCGCTCGCTGGGCGTCTCGGTGGCCGAGCTGCTGTCGGGCGAATGCGCCGTGAACGCGAACCGGTCGGCCAACATGCTGCGCGGCAAATTCTACGTGTGCCCCGTGTGCGGCAACGTGGTGCACGCCGCCGGCGAGGGCGCGTTCAGCTGCTGCGGCATCCTGCTGCCCGCCTTGGAGCCCGAGGAGGAAGACGAGGGCGGCGCGCACCGCCTGGTCGTGGAGCAGATCGACGGCGACTTCCACGTGTCCCTGGACCACCCCATGGACAAGCGGCATTACGTGAGCTTCATGGCCTACGTCACCACCGACCGCGTCCATATGCGCAAGCTCTATCCCGAGCAGGAGCCCGAGGCGCGCTTCCCCATCATGGGGCCGGGCATGCTGTACGCGTTCTGCAACCGCCACGGTCTGTTCGCGGCGAAAGCACGTCCGGCGCGGCTGCGGCGCTGAGGTCGCAGCCGACGGCTCACTTCGGGGATGTCGAAGACGAGCCGGAGTCGGAACCCGTCCCGTTGCCGGCGGAAGGGTCGTTCGACGAACCGGAGTCCGGCTTCGCGGAGGGGTCGTCGGGGGCGGATCCGCCGCCGGAGTCGGGCTTCGTTTCCGATTCGGAGCCCGCGTCCGGGTCGGCGGGTTCGGAGGAGCCGGCGTCCGTGCCCGGGTCGGTCGTCGCGCCGGGCTGGTCCTTCGACGCGTCTTTGCCCGCATCCTGCGCGTTCGCGTCGCCCTCCTTCGCGGAATCGGGCTGCTCGTCGGACGTCGCGGGCGCATCCTGGCCCGCCTGCGTTCCCGCTGTCCCCGCGTCGGTCGAAGCCGTCTGGCTGCGCGCAGGCAGGAGGGGCTCGGTCTTCGCGCCCACGCCCTGGCCCGACGACGCCAGGTCGATCGCCACGGCGCTCACCGCCACGGCGACGAGCGCAGACGCGACGGACACGGCCAGCACCCCGCGCTTGATCTTCCGCTTGCGCTCGCGCTCGACGCGCGCCCGCCGCACTGCGGAATCGCCGCTTCGGAGGGCGTCGTCCGCGTGCGCCGCGCGGGGCAGGGCCGTCGTCTTCGCGGCCCCGTCGCCGTCCACCGCCTTCGGCCCGACGGCCCCGGTGGGGTTGAGCTCGCGCAGCTTGTCGGCCGAGCGCTGCAGGAACTTCTTGTACAGCTGCGAGGCCACCGCCGACACCACCGAGCCCACGCCCACGCCGATCACCGAGCCGTAGATTCCTATCTGCGACGCCAGCAGCATCGACGTCACCGCCGCTAACGCACCTGCCGTCACCTGGGCAAACGACAGATCGTCGAACAGCCCGCCCTTCTTCTGCGCCTCGTTTCCGCCCTTCGTCATCGCCAAACCTCCCCGCGCCTTCCGCGCCCATCATGTGCCGTCGTTCGCCCCCGAACATACCGAACGCGTGTGGAAGCCCCGCGAAGTTCACCCAACCGTTACCGACGTCCCACGAAATGCGCGTACGCGCGGTCATGCGCGCCGCCATGGGACGATTGTCGACCGAAACACACGCATCAGAGCGCTGTGGCGTGTGTTTCGGTCGACAATCGCATGCCGGTTGCCGCTACGCCACCACGAGCAGGCCGAGCGCTACCACGGCGAGGCCGCTCATGAGGTTGACGGCGTCGTTGGTGACCCAGGCGTAGCCGGACACGAGGGCGGCGCGAGCGGCGCGCGGCGGCGTCTCCACGAGGGGCGCGTCGGGCGCGTCCGAGCTGCGGTACTTCGCCTGAACGAGCACGCCGAGCACGCTGTCCACGAGAGAGCCCGCCACGCCGCACGCGACGATGAAGAGGAACGCCTCGGGCCCGGCGGGGATGGCGTAGCCGAACGCGCGGAACAGCAGCATGGCCAGAAGCGCCGAGCTCGCCGCACCCGCGACGGTGGCAGCCAGCCCGAGCGGGCTCACGCCGCCCGAGAGCCCGCGCTGCATGGGACGTCGCGTGAGGATGCTCACCGGCGGCCGTCTGCTGTACACGCCCACCTCGGACGCCCACGTGTCGGCCGTGCTGGCCGCGAGCGCGCCCGCCGCCAGGACGAGCAGCCACGGATTGCCCGCGACCGCGTACGCGAGCGCGCACGCGAGGAACGGCACGCCGTTGGCCAGCACCTGGCGCAGCCTGCGCGGCCCGTCGTGCTTCCGGCGCGCCGGCGCTCCCCCGCGCTTCGCGGCGCGGCGCGCCATGAGCTTCGCGGCCACGTTCGAGCTGCCGAAGAACCACATGAGCAGAAGCCACAGCGGCCAGCCCCCGATGCCGAAGGCGAGCGCGCCCACCGCCACGGCCCCGAGGGCGCCCGGCTTCGTGAGCAGCCGCATCCGCAGCGACGCCACGGCCACCGCGCCGCTCAGCGCGACGCCGGCCAGCACCGAGGCGAGCGGAGCGCCCGGCAGGAACAGCCCCACGTAGAGCGCCGTCACGCCGAGCGGCACGAACAGGTTGTCCAACCCGTCGGTCGAGAACAGCTCGAGCAGCGTCGCCGCCACGGCCAGCACGGCCGCGATGCCGAGGGCCGCGAGCCACGCCGGCGCGCCACCCGCCGCCATCCCGGCCCCCAGCGGCGCCGGCGCGAGCAGCACGGCCGTGCACGCGAGAAAGCTCGCGCCCAGCATCACCGCGCTGCCGACGTAGGACTTCCCGCCCCCGGCCGCGAGCGCGATGCGCCGCCGCCCGAAGCGCTTCCCCGCCACGGCCGCGAACCCGTCGCCGAAGGCCATGCAGAACACCCCGAGCGCGCCCACGTACGGCGCGCCGACGCCGAACGCGTACAGCGCGAGCACGGCGAGCGACACCGCGTAGTACACGGTGCCCGGCGTGTCCTCGCCCTCCTCGCGCGCCATGAACGAGAGCCTCTGCTTGCGGTACGCATAGTAGTTCACGGCGATGAACAGGGTCGGAAGCGCCGCCGCCCACCACGGCGACGTGAAGAACCACGACGCCACCGCCCACCAGCCGCCCAGCCCGATGTGCACGAGCTTGCGCGTGGCCTCGGCCGACGCGCCCCGCCGCGCGAGCAGGCTCGACGCCGCGAGCACCGCGCCCACGTACAGGCCCGAGAACGCGACGCCCAGAAGGTTCCCCATAGCGCTCACCTCCCCTCGGCCAGCGCCGCGGCGGCTGCGCCCACCAGGCGGCGCGCCTCGCCCTTCGGCACGGAGCAGCGCCGCTCGAAGCAGGCGTACCCTTCGGCGCGCACCTCGTCCATGATGGCGCGGTACAGCATGAGCGACGACAGCGTGGGCAGCCGGCTGTCCTCGTCGAGCGCGCGCACGTCGCGCTCCATCGGGAGGTACAGCTCCTCGGAGCGCCGGGCCACGGCCTCCCACGCGCGCCGGAACGCCTCGTCAACGCGATGCGCGTGCAGGCCGTCGAGCGTGCAGCCCGCCTCCTCGAGCACCGACGCCGGCAGGTACACGCGCCCGCAGGCCAAATCCTCGCCCACGTCGCGCAGGATGTTCGTGAGCTGCATGGCAACGCCCAGCGCCACGCCGCTCTCGCGCAGCCCCTCGCCCACCGGCCCGGACGCATGCAGGAGCGGCAGCAGCATGAGCCCCACCGAGCCCGCCACGTAGTAGCCGTACTCCTCCAGCTCCTCCATCGTGGCCGGCTGGCGGAACGCCAGGTCGCGCCGCTGCCCCTCGATCATGTCGTAGAAGGGCCCCCCGTCCAGGTCGAACGTCGCGAACACGGCCTCCATCGCGCGCCACAGCGGCGCGTCGGGGGCCTCGCCCGCCAGGAAGCGGTCGAGCCCGTCGCGCAGCGCCTCGAGGGAGGCCGCGCTCGCATCGCGGTCCACGCAGTCGTCGGCCGTGCGGCAGAACGCGTAGAGCGCGTACACGCCCTGGCGCTTCGGCTCGGGCAGCAGCGAGAACGCCCGGTAGAAGCTGTTGGAGTTGCGTTCGATCACCGACTCGCACCACGCGAAGTCGGCCGCCCGCTCGGCGAAGAGCGCCGCGGACGCCGGGCTCATCGAACGTCCTCCACGTCGGCGGCGCGCCCGTCGTCGCGCAGAAGCTCGTCGGCGGCCAGCTTCGCGCTCAGAAGCACGATGGGCACGCCCGCGCCCGGATGCGTGCTGCTGCCGCAGAAGTACAGGTTCTCGCACTTCCGCGCCTTGTTGTGCGGCCGCCAGTAGTTGCTCTGGAACAGCGTGGGCCGCAGGCCGAACGTCGCGCCGTTCTCCGCGTTGAAGCGCTCGGCGAAGTCGAGGGGCGTGTAGACGGTCTCGGACACGATGTGGTCGCGCACGTCGTCGTACACCGTCTCGCGCTCCAGCAGGTCGAGCACCAGCTCGCGGCGCGCGGCCACCTCGTCGGGCCCCCACGACGGGCCGCGCGGCGAGAGCGGCGGCACCGGTACGAGCACGTAGAGCGTCTGGCCGCCCTCGGGCGCGAGCGACTCGTCCAGCGAGCCGGGCGCGTAGCAGTAGAACGACGGATCCTCGGGGAACCGCTCGTCCTCGAAGAGGTCGGCGATGTTGCGCTCGAAGTCGGGCGCGAAGCGGATGGAGTGCACGGCCTCCTGCGGGTAGCGCTTGTCCAGCCCCAGGTAGAGGATGAAGCACGAGCACGAGTACGCCATCGAGTCGATCTTGTCGTCGGTGTACTTCCCGCGCGCGGCGTCGTTGTCCACGAGGTTCTTCATGGCGTAGGGGAAGTCGGCGTCGCACACCACGTAGTCCGCGCGGTCGAGCGCGCCGTCCGCCTCCACGCCGCACGCGAACCCGTGCTCCATGGCGATGCGATCAACCGGCGCGGACAGATGCAGCTCGCCGCCCAGCTCGAGGAACAGCCGCTCGAGGCCCTGCGCCAGCGCGTACATGCCGCCCGGCATGAACCACACGCCGTAGAGGAGCTCGATCATGGGGATGATCATGTAGAGCGAGGGCCCCTCGTAGGGCGAGATGCCGATGTAGAGCGTCTGGAACGCGAGCGCCTTGCGCAGCCGGTCGTCCTTCACGTGCTTGGCCACCGACGAGTACGCGTCGCCGAGCGTGTGCAGCCGCACGCCCGCCACCAGGCTCTTCGGGTTGTAGAAGTCGCTCGGTTTGCGGAAGGGGCGCTGCAGGAAGTTGTCCTTGGCGATGAGGTAGCGCTTGTAGAGCAGCGCGAGGTACTCGAAGTAGCCCTGGGCGTCCTGCTCGCTCACGCCCTCCACCGTGGCGGTGATGGCGGACAGGTCGTTGGAGAGCCGCAGCCGGTCGTCGGGGCCGAAGGAGATGTCCATGAGCGGCTCCACCTTCTGCAGGGGGATGTACTCGTCGGGGTCGCGGCCGCAGACCTCGAACACCTCGCGGTACAGGTCGGGCATCATGACGATGGTGGGGCCGACGTCGAACGTGAAGCCGTCCTTGCAGATGCGGCTCATCTTGCCGCCCACCTGCGGCTCCTTCTCGTACAGGGCGACCTCGTAGCCGGCGTGCTGCAGCCGGACGGCCGCCGCGAGGCCGCCGACGCCGGCCCCGATGACGATAACCCGTTTCATGCGACTCCTTCGACGTGTGCGATGCGCTATCCGGTCAGTGTATGGCCTGGTAGCGCGCCGCCCCGTCCGGGGAGCGCATCGTGGGGCGATCCGTAGCGGACGCGTAAGGCGAGCGTTAGAAAGCGGAGAGGTCGGCCAAGGTCACGCCGTCGACATACTGCTCGATGACGCCGTCGAGACCCGCCCAGAAACGCACGGTGGTGCACTCGGCTGCGCGCGGGCACGATTCGCCGTCGAGCGCGAGGCAGGCCACGGGCGCGGTAGTGCCCTCCACGGCGCGCAGGACGTCGCCGGCGCGCACGTCGGCCGGGTCCTTCGCCAGCGCGTAGCCGCCGCCCTTGCCGCGCACGCTGCGCAGCAGGCCCGCCTGCACGAGGGGGCGCGCCAGCTGCTCGAGGTACTTGAGCGAGATGCCCTCCGCCTCCGATGCCTCGCGCAGCGACACCGTGCCCGCGCCCTCCTGCGCGATGCGCACCATCAGCCTGAGCGCATACCGCCCCTTGGTCGAAATCAGCATCGATCCGTCCTTTCCTCGCCAACGCCTCGAACTCGTCTGCGGCACGCTCCCAATCTTCGCTCCAAAAACACGCCTCAGCGCGCGAGGCGTGTTTTGGAGCGAAAATGAACCCTTGGGCCAGAATCCTGACACTCAACGCGCCGCTCGCCGTTGTTTGCCTAAATTCTAGCATCTTTGTAGGATTATGTCTTGACATTCCGCGCCGTCACCGTATCTTAATCCTAGCAAACTTATATGATTAAGAAAGGCACGCGAATATGGCATCCCAGACGAGCGCACCCCTCCTCTCCCTCCGCGGGCTCTCGGCCTCGGTGGACGAGACCCCCATCCTGCACGGCATCGACCTTAACGTGGGCGCAGGCGAGACCCACGTGGTCATGGGCCCGAACGGCGCGGGCAAGTCGACCCTCGGCCACGTGGTCATGGGCGATGCCGCCTACCGGGTTGACGCCGGCTCCATCGAGTTCGACGGCCGCGACATCACCGAGCTCTCCCCCGACAAGCGCTCGCGCGCGGGGCTCTTCCTCAGCTTCCAGGCGCCGGTGGAGATCCCCGGCGTGCCGCTGTCCAGCTTCCTGCGCGCCACGATGGCCGGCCGCGAGGGCACGGGCAGCCTCAAGGGCAAGCAGTTCAAGAAGCACGTGCGCGCGCTGGCCGAGAAGCTGGACATGGACGAGTCGTACCTCGACCGCGAGCTGGGCGTGGGCTTCTCCGGCGGCGAGAAGAAGAAGCTGGAGATGCTGCAGCTCCTGCTGCTGGAGCCGAAGCTGGCCATCCTCGACGAGACGGACTCGGGCCTGGACGTGGACGCGCTCGGCGTGGTGTCGCGCGGCATCGAGGCGTATCGGCGCGCGACCGGCGGCGCGCTCGTCATCATCACGCACAACACGCGCATTTTGGAGCACCTCGACGTCGACCGCGTGCACGTGATGGTGCGCGGCCGCCTGGTGGCCGAGGGCGACGCCTCGCTCATCGGCGAGATCGACGAGCAGGGCTTCGAGCGCTTCGAGCAGATCGAGCGCTAGGAGACGACCATGCCAAACGAAAACCGCACCTACGTGGAGGACGTCGACCGCACGCTCTACGACATCCGCGACGCCACCGACCCCGCGCGCTACCTGGACGCGGGCCTCACGCCCGACATCGTCCGCGAAATCTCGGCCAAGAAGGGCGAGCCCGCCTGGATGCTCGACTTCCGCCTGAAGGCGCTCGACACCTACCAGCGCATGGCCGCGCCCGACTGGGGCCCCGGCCTGGACGGCCTCGACATGGACCACATCGTCACCTACGTGAAGCCCAAAAGCGAGCAGCAGGCCGACTGGGAGAGCCTGCCCAGCGACGTGAAAAACACGTTCGACCGCCTGGGCATCCCTGAGGCCGAGCGCGCCTACCTGGCCGGCGTCGGCGCGCAGTACGACTCCGAGCTCGTGTACCACAACATGCAGAAGACGGCCGCTGACATGGGGATCGTCTACTCCGGCATCGAGGAGGCGCTGCACGAGCCGAAGTGGGAGGCGCTCATCCGGGAGAAGTTCATGACGCTCATCCCGCCCACCGACCACAAGTTCGCCGCGCTCCACGGCGCGGTGTGGAGCGGCGGCTCGTTCGTCTACGTGCCGGCGGGCGTGAAGCTCGACTTCCCGCTGCAAAGCTACTTCCGCCTGAACGCGAAGGGCGCGGGGCAGTTCGAGCACACGCTCATCATCGTGGAGGACGACGCGAGCCTGCACTTCATCGAGGGCTGCTCGGCGCCGAAGTACAACGTGGCGAACCTGCACGCCGGCGCGGTGGAGCTGTTCGTGGGCAAGCGCGCCTCGCTGCGCTATTCCACGATCGAGAACTGGTCGAAGAACATGTACAACCTCAACACGAAGCGCGCCCGCGTGGAGGAAGGCGGCGCGATCGAGTGGATCAGCGGGTCGTTCGGCAGCCACGTGGGCTACCTCTACCCCATGTCGGTGCTGGTCGGACGCAAGGCCACGTCCAGCTTCACCGGCATCACGTTCGCCGGCGCGGGGCAGAACCTCGACACCGGCTGCAAGGCGGTGCTCGCCGCGCCCGAGACGTCGGCCACCGTGGAGACGAAGTCCATCTCGAAGGGCGGCGGTATTTCGACGTTCCGCTCGTCCATCGTGGCCACGGAGAACGCGAAGGGCTCGGCCGCCAGCGTGTCGTGCCAGTCGCTCATGTTGGACGACCTCAGCCGCTCGGACACCATCCCGGCCATGGACATCCGCTGCAAGCACGTGGACATCGGCCACGAGGCCACCATCGGACGCATCGGTGACGACAAGGTGTTCTACCTCACGAGCCGCGGCGTGTCCGAGGAGGAGGCCCGCACGATGATCGTGAACGGGTTTGCCGACCCCGTGAGCAAAGAGCTGCCGCTCGAGTACGCCGTGGAGATGAACAACCTGATCAAGCTCGAAATGGAAGGGGCCATCGGATAATGGAGACCCTCACGATACAACACGCCAACGCCATGCCCGCCCCCACGTGGCACCGCCTGCGCATGAACGACGCGGCCATCGACCTTCCCGCTGGGTTGACGTTCGCCCGGCAGGTGGAGGTTGAGTGCGCCGAGGAGCTGCTGGGAGAGGCGGGGGCGTTCGAGGAAGCCCTTTCTGTGGCCGCGCAGCGGTTTGGGGAGCAACCTGCCGAATGCGCGGCCGACCAGGGGTTCTCCCCGGTTGAACCCGCAAGCCTCCCAACATCGGCTGCGCACCAGGTTGACGACCAAGCAACTCTCCCTGCAGCCACGAAAAGCGGGCCGGCTGCGCACCAGGTTGACAGCCCAGCAACTCTCCCTGCGGCCACGGAAGCCCTCGACACCCCGGCCCTCTCCTTCTACCAGCAACAGGCCTTCGAATCCCGCTACCTCTCCGCCGCCGACGTCTTCACCACCGGTATGGGGGACGAAGTCCGCGAGTACCTCGAGTTCGCGGCGGGCGACCCCCTCGTCTTCGCCACGCGCCCCGGCGAGAACACCTGCGCCACGGTGCGCGTCAGCGGCGTGGACGGCGCGGTGAACGCGGCCGCCATCGACGTCGTGGCCGCCCCGGGCTCGTCGCTGTCGCTCGCCATCGCGCTCGACTCGCCGGCTCCCGGCTCGGGCGTCGTGGGCGTACGGCTGCGCGTGTTCGCCGGCGCCGACGCGCGCGTGAACGTCAGCTGCACGCAGACGCTCGACGACTCGTGGACCGTCCTCGACGACGCCGGTATCGTGCTGGCCGAGCGCGCCCGCGTGCAGGTGCGCCACACGGTGCTCGGCGCCGGCCGCGCCTTCACGGGGCTCGACGCCGACGTGCGCGGCGATGACGCGCGCCTCGACCTGGACACGCGCTACCTGGGACACGGCGCCCAGCAGCGCGACTTCAACTACGTCGCCCACCAGCGCGGACGCCGAACCGTCTGCAACCTCGACGCGAACGGCGTGCTGGCCGGCGCCTCGACCAAGACGTTGCGCGGCACCATCGAGCTCGTGCACGGCTGCAAGGGCTCCTTCGGTTCCGAGCAGGAGACGGTGCTTTTGGCCGATGAGCGCGTGGAGAACCGCACCGTGCCCGTCATCCTCTGCGACGAGGACGACGTAGCCGGCAACCACGGCGCCACCATCGGCCACGTGCGGCCCGAACAGCTGCTCTACCTGGCCAGCCGCGGCATCTCGCCCGACGACGCCGAGCGCCTGTTCATCACCGCCGCGTATCAGGAAGCCGCCCTCGCCGCGCCCAACGAGCGCACCCGCGCCGCCGTCGCCCGCCTGGCCGCAACCCGCGGCATCGCCCTCGAGGAGGAAGTCGCATGAGCGTACCCGTCGACATCGCCGCCAATCCCTACAAGCAGGACTTCCCCCTGCTAGCCGCCAACCCCGGCCTCGCCTTTCTCGACAGCGCAGCCACGGCGCAGCGTCCGCGCGCGGTCCTCGACGCCCAGCGGCGCTTCTACGAGACGATGAACGCGAACGCCCTGCGCGGCCTCTACCGCCTGTCCATGGAGGCCACCGAGGCCATCGAGCAGGCCCGCGCGCGCGTCGCGCGCTTCATCGGCGCGCCCGACCCGCGCGAGATCGTGTTCTGCCGCAACGCGAGCGAAGCCCTGAACCTCGTGGCCCGCGCGTTCGCGCCCACGGTGCTCGAGCCCGGCGACGAGGTGTGCATCACCGTCATGGAACACCACTCCAACCTCATTCCCTGGCAGCAGGCGTGCCGCGCCGCGGGCGCGCGCCTCGTGTACCTGTTCCCCGACGAGCACGGCGTCATCCTGCCCGAGGAGCTGGACGCGAAGATCGGCCCGCGCACGAAGATCGTCGCCGCCGCCCACGTGTCGAACGTCCTCGGCATCGAGAACCCCGTAGCCGAGATGGCCCGGCGCGTGCACGCCCACAGCGGCTACCTCGTGGTGGACGGCGCGCAATCGGTGCCGCACATGCCGGTGGACGTGCGGAAGCTGGGCTGCGACTTCTTCGCGTTCTCGGCGCACAAGGCGCTCGGCCCCTTCGGCATCGGCGTGCTGTGGGGCGCGTTCGACCTGCTGGATGCCATGCCGCCCTTCCTCACCGGCGGCGAGATGATCTCGTCGGTCACCCAGGACGACGCCGTGTGGGCGCCCGTGCCCGAGAAGTTCGAGGCCGGCACGCAGGACGCCGCCGGCATCGTGGCGACCGCCGCCGCGCTCGACTACCTGGAAGGCATCTGCTGGGACGCGCTGCAAGCCCGCGAGCAGACGCTCGTACGCACGACGATGGAGCGCATGGCGACGCTTCCTTACCTCGAGGTCATCGGCCACCCCGACCCCGCGCGCCACCATGGCGCGGTTAGCTTCAACGTGCGCGGCGTCCACCCGCACGACGTGGCCAGCATCCTCGACGAGCACGACGTGGCCATCCGCGCCGGGCACCACTGCGCCCAGCCGCTGCTCGCGTGGCTCGGCGTGGAGTCGTGCTGCCGCGCGTCGCTCGCATTCTACAACGACGAAGCCGACATCGACGCGCTCATCAAGGGGCTCGAGACCGTTTGGAGGACCTTCAATGGCTAGCATCTACACCGCCGCGCTCATGGAGCACAACGCGCACCCCGACTACAAGTACCAGATGGACGAACCCACCTGCACGCACGACGGCGTGAACCCCAGCTGCGGCGACGAGCTCACGCTGTCGCTGCGCCTGAATGGAAACCTCATCGAGGAGGCCGCGTTCACCGGCCACGGCTGCGCGGTGAGCCAGGCGGCCGCCGACATGATGGCCGACCTCGTCACCGGCGAGACCGTCGACGAGGCGCTGCGCCTGGCCGGCCTCTACCTCGACATGATCAAGGGCCGCCTGCTCACCGCCCAGGAGCTCGCCGACCTCGACGAGGCAGCCGAGCTGGCCACCATCGCCCGCATGCCCGCCCGCGTAAAATGCGCCGAGTTGGCCTGGCGCACCTTGGAGAAGATGCTCGAGCAGCAGCTGAAAAACGCGTAGGGAAGACGGCTTTCGCACAGGAGCCCCCCCCGGCAACCGTTTTCATGCATCTTGCTTGCCAACTGTCTTACGAGAAAGATGCTCGTAAGACAGTTGGCGGCACATGTCCCCGAATAGGACATTCCCCATTCGGGGCATTTCGGACACTTTCAGCTGCAAAGTCCTCGAGTTTTGCACCCTCGCGTCATCGAAACGGCCTCGAAAATGCAATGTGCTCGAGTTATGTACCTTCCCGGCACGTCCAACGGAAACATGAGGAAATCACGACCTGCGCTTTTAGGGAGAACGCAGCAGCCCGTCTCGCCGAAAAGCCCCGAGGGGGCGTGCGCAAGAGTGCATAACTCGACGACATTGCATTTTCAGGCCGAAATCCCGCGCACAGGCTCCACCGCCGGGCTTAGATCCCGTCCGCCGCAGCGCCAAGCCGCTCGGCATCGGCGGCCACGAACGAGGCGAGCGCGTCGGCAACGGCCGCATAGAACGCGGAGTCCCCTTTCTCGCGCATATCGCACGCGAAAGCCCCGGCCCACGTCCCCAGATGCTCCTCGGCGAACCGGCCGCTCGCCTCGAGCGCCGCCCGGCAGCCCGCCGCGTCTTCCCGCTCGCACGCATCGACGGCCTCGTCGGCGAGCGAGGCGAGGAAGTCCAGCTCCAAGGCGATATGGTCGTCGGGAACGCGCGGGTAGAGCCGCGGGATGAAGCCCTGGGCGCGATAGGCGTTGCGCACGTCGAGCGTCGTCTTGGTCATGATGGTGCGCTGGGAATCGCGGTACACCGACTCCCACGGCGCCGCCGGCAACGCGGCGGGCCCGACGAACAGTCGCACGTACTCCGAAGCGAGCACCTCGGCATCCCCGTCCGCATCCGCGATCAGCGCGCACAGCTCCTCGCCCTTCCCTTCCGCCAAGGGACCGCCCATCACCTCGAAGGCGGCGCGGGCCACCTCGACGTCGATCGCCGCGAGCAGCTCAGGCGCAGGCTCATCGCCCAGCAAGCGCTGGAACATCCGGTAGGCGAAGCGGCGCGCGCTCAGAAACTCCAGGTCGTCATACACATGCATGGGAATCCTCCTCTGGATGGCGGCCCCGGCGCGCGAAGCGCCGGGGCCGGCCGAAGCTAGACGATGAAGGGCTCGAAGTCCTCGGAGCCGGCCGCCGGGTGCGGATTCACCAGCAGCGAGGGTTCCGTCTGCGCCGCATCCGGCAAGATGGGCAGGTCGCGCACCGCCTCCGGATGCCTCTGCGCCAGCTCCTCGACGTCGCCCCATTCGATGGCGCGCATCACGCACGCATCGACGCACACCGGGTTGAGCCCCTGGTCGCGGAACGACTTGCAGCCGTCGCACTTCGCCGAGATCTTCCGATCCTCCAGCACCACCGGATGCTCGTACGGGCACGCCGTCGCGCACGTGCCGCACCCGATGCACACCTCCGGATCGCGGTACACCGTCCCGTCATCCTCAGATTTCTGACACGCCCCCGTGGGACAGGAGGCCACGCACGCAGGGCTCGCGCAGTGGTTGCACGTGGCCGCGAAGTGGTAGAGCGACGAATCGGGATAGACCCCCGTCTCGAACGTGCGCACCGTGCGCAGGGTGAAGCCCGCCGTCAGGTCGTTGCGATCGCAGCAGGCCACCTGGCACGCCTTGCAGCCGATGCACTCCGCCTGATCGAAGAAGAAACCGAATTGAGCCATGATGAGCTACCCCCTATTCGCCTTCGAGCACCGGAACGCGCAAGGGAAGCAGGTAGTCCTCATCCGGCGCCTCGGTCCACTTTTCAAAGTTCACGATGTTGGTGTTGTACCCCGCCGTGCCGCAGCCGGAGGAAACCGGCTCGGTGAGCATGTTGTCGGTGCCTGCGCGGTCGATGCCCGTCTCCTCGTCGATGTCGACCCACGGGCCGTGCGGCAGCGCCACCACGCCGGGCATGATGCGCTGCGAGACGCTCACGGGACGCAGCACCTGGCCCGCCCGGTTCCAGATGCGCACCCAGTCGCCGGTCACGACGCCCTTCTCCTCCGCGTCGGCGGCCGAGATGAACACCGGGTTGGAGAACGCGTGGCGCAGCCAGGGAAGGTTGTCGTACTGCGTGTGGGCGCGGCGCAGGTAGTGCGGGTTGAACACCTGGTAGGGGTATTCGCCCTTCACGCCCGCCTCGAAGTCGTCGAACGTCGCCTCGTAGCCGTTGACCGGCGCCTTGTAGCTGGGGTACGGCTTCCACGTGAAGTCCTTGGTGCGGCCGGCGGCGTTGAGCGCGTCGGCCTTCGTCTGGCAGTAGATCTCGAACTTGCCGCTGGGCGTGGCGCGGGGGTTCGCCTCGGGATCGGCCAGGTAGTCCTGATAGCCCAGGTAGGTGTACACGTCGCCCGGCGTGCGCGGCACCTTGTAGATGCCCTTCTCCAAAATCTCCGCCAACGGCATGAAGCCCTCCTGCGGCTCGCCCTCGGCGTTCAAGCGGGCGATGTCGTCCTCGGTCACGGAGAACAGCGGCACCGTCTCCCCGGTCTCCGGATGCACGAACACGGTGCCCGCCAGGCGGTTGAAGAACTGCTGGTCCTCCGACATCGGGTACATCTCGTCGGGATTCAGGCCCATCTTCTCGGCCAGGCCGCGCCCGATCTCCTGGTTCGTCTTCGACTCGAACAGAGGCTCGCACACTTTCCGTCCCACGATGTACACCTCGCGGTTCAAGAAAGACTGGTTGCCCACCACGCCGGCGCGGATGCCGTTCGTCTCCCACTCGCCCGCCACGGGAAGGACCACGTCGGCGTACTGGGCCTGGGAGGTGAGGGCGCGGGCCGTGGCCACCGCGAAGTTCACCTTGCGCATGGCCTCGATACCGCGAGCCGTGTTCAGGTGCGTGTTGAGGGTGCCTGCGTTGTCGAGCACGATCAGCTGGATGTCGCAGGTCTGCGGGCTCGCGGGCAGCAGCATGCCGAAGGTGATGTTGCCCGTGGAGTTGAACGTGCCGTCGAGCACCGCGTTCCACTGCTCGTCGTCGTTGACCACCGCGTCGACGGGGTTGGGATACGAGACGCCCTTCGCCTTGCTGCTTCCCACCGTGAAGATGGGGATCTCGGGATGGCCGATGGTGTTGTGGTAGGCGCAGTCGGTGGCGTGCCCCGGCTTGCCCACGTGCCCGCCCATGAAGCCGATGGTCATGTACAGGGGCAGCAGGTCGTCGGAGTCGTTGGTGCGGAACGCCGCGTTGCTGCGCAGCGTCGACACCGCGTTGTCGCGGCGCATGAGGTCGGCGTAGAAGCGGATGTCCTCCACCGGCGTGCCCGTGATGGCCGACGCCCATTCGGCATCTTTCACCTGGCCGTCGTACGCGCCCATCAGGTAGTCGCGGAAGTTCTCGTCCACCTTCGCGTCGGCCGGCATGCTGTCGCCGTCGATGCCCACGGTGTACTTGCCGAGGAAGTCCCAGTCGATGACCGAGCCCTTGTCCTGCTCGTCCAGCTTGAACATCTCGTAGGCCACGGCCAGTAAAAACGCCGTGTCGGTGCCGGGGCGCACGCGGATCCACTTCGCGTTGAAGTGCGCGGCGGTGGCGTTGTACTCCGGGCCGACGAACACGAACTGCGTGCCGTTCTGCTTCGCCTCGTGGAAGTAGTAGGTGTAGGAGCCCGGCGAGGCCCAGGCGGGATTGCACCCGTACAGCACGATGTAGTCGGCGTTCACGAAGTCGGTGCGGTCGTTGCCCTGGCCGATGCCGAGGAACGGCAGCCCCATGACCGAGCCGCTGAAGCAGCAGCTGCCGAACGACATGGTGCTTCCCGTGGAGATGCCGCCCACCGAGGCGTTGATGCATCCCGCGAGCGGGCCGAACGAGGAGTTCACGCCGCCGTACAGGACGGAGCGGTCCCCATAGGTCTCAGCCGTGTAGGCCACCTCGTCGGCGATGATCTCGAAGGCCTCGTCCCAGCTGATGCGCACCCACTCGTCCACGCCGCGCAGCTCCTTGGCGCCGCCCGTGTGCGGCTCCCAGTGCTTGCGCTTCATGGGGTACTTCAAGCGGTCCGCGCCGAACGTGTCCTGCCGGTGGGCGTGGCCGCGCGGGCACGCGCGCATCTGGGGGTTAGCCGGCGAGTCCTCGGTGGTGTCGTCGGTCTTCTGCCTGATGACGATGCCGTCCACCACGTACGCCTTGTTCTCGCACATGCCGCCGCAGTTCGCCGCGCAGGTGACCGGGATCCATTCGCCCCCGCTCGCCGGATCGAGCTCGGCGTCGGGCGCCTGGTACGCCCCGTCGGCCGCGGCGTCCGTCTTCTCCAGCTTCGTCTCGGGCTGGCAACCGGCCAGGCCGATGCTCGCCGCAGCAGCCGCGCTGGCGGCGATGAACGCACGACGCGACATCCCCCGCTTCTCACGCACATCCATAGCGTCTCCTCTTCTCCTCCGCTCCGTTTCCCATCGGAGCCTCCCGCATGCCCGCTCAGCATGCCCCGGCAGCGCGCCGGGCGAGGTGAATGATAGGAAACGAGGGGGTGCGCAGAAAAGCAACAGCCGGGGCTTCCCGTTTCGAAATGAGACAATGAAGGACGACTGTCCCGGAATTCGGGCGTCAGGGACGCGGCTTCGCCCGCCTAGTAGAGCACGTCGAAGAGGGGTTGGGGGACGAGCGACTCGATTGCGGCCGCCACGTCTTCGACCTCTTGCTCGCATCCGTCGAGCACCCATCGCTCGACGATCTTGCTCATGCCGGCGCCGGCGAACTGGATCATCGCCCGCGTGCCGTAATCGAGCCGGTCGCCGTGCTCCTCGCTCCAGCACTGCGCCATGTACTCCACGTTGGTCTCGTACATGAAATCCCGCAGCGAGCTTTGGCCGGTGTAGCGCAGCGCGTGGGCGAAGTAGCGCCGATGCTCGGCCAGGTAGCGCAGCATGACGCGCAGCGACGACTCGAAGGAGTAGTATTGGTCCCTGTCTTGGATGCGGATGTTCTTGAATCGCTTGAACGACCAGTTGACGACGTCGTACTTGTCCTCGAAGCAGCGGTAGAAGGTGGACCGGGACACGCCGGCGCGCTCGATGATGTCGCCCACGGTGAGCTTCGCGAAGTCCCGCTCCTCCATCAGCTCGTACAAGGCATGGAAGATGGCGCGCTTGGTCACGAGCACGCGATCGCTGTCCGTGTTCGTGCTGCTGTCCCGACGCTCCCTTGTATCGCCGTCCGCATGTTCGTCCATCGAGCCCCCATCGATCCCCATCGACTTCGATCCTGCCCGCATTATACCCCGACGGCAGCTGTCCGAAATGTCTCGAATGGCGACAGCCCCCTTCAACTCCCCAATTGCGCACGGCTCCCAACTTGGGAACACATTCGGCTGCAATGTCGCCGAGTTTTGCACCCTCGCGTCATCAAAACGGCCCCGGAAATGCAATGTCGTCGAGTTATGCACCTCCTCAGCGCGCTCGAAGAGAGCATGCGGAAATCGCGACCTGCGCTTTTGGCGAGAACGAAGCCGCCCGATGCCCAGGAAAGCCCCATCGAGGCGTGCGCAAGGGTGCATAACTCGACGACATTGCATTTTCGGGCCAAAACCCCACGCACGGGGGGCGATGTCCCAATTGGGGACAGTCCCCATATGGGACATCGGCCCCTTTTAGGACGTTTGCGATGCGCGGGCGGAGCGGATGCGCTCCCAGGCCTTCCATAGGCCGAAGCCGATCAGGCCGCCGGCGACGTTGAGGATGACGTCGTCCACATCCACGACGCGATACAGGTAGCCCGCCACGGCCAGCCCCGCGACCAGCTGCGCAAGCTCGATGGCCACCGAGCTTGCGACAAGCACGAGCGCCGCCGCGCGCAGTCGGCGCAGGCGCTCCAACAGCAGCGGCAGCATGAATCCCAGCGGCACGAACATGAGCACGTTGCCGCCCACGATGACGGACGCGATCGACCACCACCAGCCGGTTTGAGCCGCGTCGGCCACCGTACGCGCGATGCCGGCGAAGGGCACGAGGTTGAACGAGATCCCCCACGTCGGCGCATAACCCATCCCGCGCTCGAACGGCAACGGGAACAGCGCGACCGCCGCCACCGCTCCCACGTAGGCCGTGAGCGCCAGGTACAGGCACGTCCGCTTCGCCCCCGCGCGCCGCACGAGGCACACGATCAAAACCACGATGAGCGCCACGCCCGTCGGCACCACCATGACTCCCCGCTCCAGCATCTCGCCGCCTCCGTCTTTCGCCGCGCTCTACCATCGACCTCCATTATACCGGCGGCAACACCCCCTACATCACCTGGTGCCGGCGGAAGGCGCGGGCGGCGAGCGGCGTGCATGCCAGCAGCACGAGCGCGTAGGCGATGGCGAGCACGCCCACGAGGTCGATGACGAACGGGCCGGCCGTGTAGGACACGAGGGAGTTGTAAAGCACCTGGTCGGACAGCGCGTTGATGGGGAACAGGTACAGCACGTGCAGCAGCGCGCCGCTGCCGCCCGAGGGGATCATGCCCGTGAGGAAGATGAGCGCCGCGCACACGGCGAAGATGGCCAGCTGGGAGCGCAGCTTCGACGACAGCAGCAGCGTGAGCCCCGCCAGTCCGAGCGTCATGAGGTAGCCGAGCCCCACCGCCGTCCACGTGGCCTCGGCCATCGTGAGGTCGTAGGGGATGCCGAGCGAGAGCACCTGCACGGGCAGATCGCCGCCCCCTGCGCCGAAGAACGCGAGCGCCACGCCCATGATGATGGCGGTCGCCAGCGCGAAGTACGCCGTCGTGAACAAAAGCGACGCGATGATCTTCGCCGCCACCAGCTTGGAGCGCCCGTAGCGCGTGGCCAGGAGCACGGCGTCGGTGCGGTCCTGGTACTCGCCGGCGAACACGGGCGTGAGCACCACGCACACGGCCACCATGGCGAACGCGAGGAAGCCGATGCACGCCATCACGTCTGCCCACCCGCCGGCATAGCCGTAGGCGAGCGGCTCGCTTACCCCGGCCTGCTTGTCCGTCCAGTAGGTGCGCTCGGCGCCTGTGTACGTCCACGTGCCGCCCATGCCGTCGTCGAGCTCGCGTTGCAGCTTGTCGGCGACTGCGCCGTAGAAGCCCGCGGTATCCGCATCGCTTAACTGCGCCGCCACCTGGTACTGCTCCATCGAGCCCGTGATCCACGGCGAGAGCAGGTACGAGTAGTACGTGTCGTATATGGCGCGGAACTCATCGGGCTCGTAAGCCTCCTTCATGAGCTGGTACGCCGCCGCGTCGCTCAGGCCCTCCACCTCGGCGGGATCCACCTTCGAGAATGCGAGCGCCTTATACGCGGCCACCTCTTCCTGCACGCGCTCGACGGAGAGCACGCCCGCGTGCGCGTCAGCCCGCGCCTTCTGCTGCGCGATAGCGGCGGTGCCGCTCAGAATCTCATCCGTGTTCGACGACGTCTTGGTCTGCACCACGTTGAGCGTCATGATGCCGCACAGCAACAGCAGGATGCCCACGCTCACCACCTGCGACGTGCGCCGCGCGAGCAGCTTCTTCAGCTCGAATTTCACCAGATCAAACATGGCGGCCTCCTTGGGATGCGGGCACGGCGGGCGCTACGGACTCCACCGCATCGCGGAACACGTACAGGTATACATCCTCCAACGTCGGCTCAAGCGGGTTCGCGCCGGGCACCGGGGGCTCATCGGCCACGACGCGCGCCACCGCGTGCCCGTCGGCGGCGTAGTGGACGTTGCTCACGCAGCTCGTCGCCGCCAGCGCTTCGGCCTGCCGCGCGTCTACGTGGCACTCCCACACCTTCCCCGCCACGGCGCCCACGATATCGGCGGGCGCGCCCTGCATGATGAAGCCGCCCGCGCGCATGACCAGGATCTCGTCGGCGATGTACTCCACGTCCGACACGATGTGCGTGGACAGGATCACTATCTTGTCCTGCGCGAAGCTGGCGATGAGGTTGCGGAAGCGCACGCGCTCCTTCGGGTCGAGGCCGGCCGTGGGCTCGTCGAGCGCCAGGATGGCCGGGTCGTTCAGCACGGCCTGCGCGATGCCGAGGCGCTGCTTCATGCCGCCGGAGAACGTGCGAATCTTCTGCCGCGCCACGTCGGCGAGGCCCACCGTCTCCAACAGCGCGAGCGAGCGGCGGCGCGCCGCATGGCGGTCGAGCCCCTTGAGCGCGGCCAGGTACAACATGAAGTCAAGCGCCGTGAAGTCGGGATAGGAGCCGAAGTCCTGCGGCAGGTACCCCAGCCGCGCGCGGTACCCGTCGCCGAGCGCACGCACGTCGCGGCCGTCGAAGCGGATCTCGCCGGAGGTGGGACGCAGCACGTCGCACACCATGCGCATGAGGGTGGTCTTGCCCGCGCCGTTCGCGCCCAGAAGGCCGTACACGCCGGGCACGAGGCTCGCCGACACGCGGTCGACCGCGATCTTCGACCCGAACTGCTTGCTCAGCCGGTCAATGGTCAGTTCCATAGGGGTTGCTCCTTGCTATCGTAGGGCCGATGAGGAGGGCGAGAAAACGTCCAGGCCGCCGGCGATGCCCGCGAGCCACGCGCGCACCTCGCGGGCCGTCCACAGAAGCGAGGCCGCCGCCACGAGTGCCCAAGCCCAGGTGGAGGCGAGGGCGTAGAGGTCGGGTGCGAGCATGAACGCCCCGTAGGCCGCCGCCATCACGAGCAGCGCCCACACGCAGGCGAGCGGCAGCGCCTGCACCGGCGCGCACCGCCGCACGATGAGAAGCGCGCCCGCGCAGGTGAGGAAGAACGGGACGCACGCGTGCACGAGCGACGCGAAGGGGTCGGCCCCCAACGCGACGGGCGCGGCGAGCGCGATGGCCGTGACCGCCACCACGTCGGCGCAGCCCAGCACGATGAGCCGGGCGAGCGCGACCGCGCGGCAGTCGAAGCGGCAGGCGTACTCGAGCTCGGCCACCCGATGAGCGGCGCTGGACACGAGGTCGGGCAACCCTACGAGCACCGTGGCCGCCGCCAGCACGCCCGATGCGAACGAGAGGCCGTTCGGCGTGAAGCCCTCGAACGCACACGCCGCGATCATCGCCACCACGAGCACGAGCTGGGCCGCCCATACGCGCAGGTGGATGAAGCGTGCCTGCGCGGCGACGAACCCGGCGAACGAAACCGCAGACGAGGTCTCGCAGTCTGCCGTGCCCGCCGCCGCCTCCGCGCGCACGGCCGCAAGGGTGGCCGTCTTGCCGGCCGCGTCCGGCGCGCCGCGCTCGGCGCGGTAGTGCGCGCTCAGCAGCCGCTCGACATCCTTCCGGCTCGTTGCATTCATGCGCCTTCCCTTCCTTCCAATCCGCGGCGCAGCTCGGACAGCGCCCGGTTGAGCCGCCGGTTCACCGCGAAGCGCGACACGCCCAGGACACTCGCGATCTCGCCCACCTTGAAGCCCTGGTCGAAGCGCAGCTCCACCACCTCGCGCAGCTCCTGGTCGAGCGCCTCCACCAGCGCGCCCACCTCGCTGCCCGCGCACGCGTCCGCCGGGTCGGCGCCGGGCGAGCGATCGGGCACGTCCACGTCGAGGGATGCCGCGGGCGGACGCTTCGCGCGCGCCGCGTCGATGCAGAGGTTGCGTGCGATGGTGAACAGGTACGCGAGCGGCTTGCCGTCCGCCGGCGAGCGCCCGCTGCGCACGAAGCGCAGAAACGCCTCCTGCGCCACGTCCGGTGCCTCGTCGTACGACGGCGCGTGCCGCCGGCAGTACGCCAGCACGTCGTCGTAGTGCTCCTCGACTAGCCGTTCGAACGCCTCGCCGTCCCGCTGCCTGTTCAACACGCCCCGCTCCACCTCCTCTACCTGCCTATAACGAATCCTAGACGCGATCCGTGCGGCCGCAGACGAAAAACTTCGCGAATTTCCTTGACTCTCCCGCAGCGTGAGGCCGTAGCATGGGCGGCGCGCTCGAAGACGGGCGCGCGAACCTGCGAGAGAGGACGCCCCTATGGACGTGCAGCCCGTGCGCTCCGACGCCGCCTACCGCGCCATGATCGACGCGCCGGCCGAGAAGCGCGCCGATGCGTACCGCCACCAGCTCATGGCCCCTTTCAAGGAGAAGTGGGACTGCTACCACGTGCCGCTGAAGGCGCCCCAACCCGGCGGCTACGACGTGGTCATGGCCAGCGAGATGCTCGGCATCCTGCCGCCCGCGCGCGTGGACGACAGCTGGGCCGATGCCGTGCGGCTCCTGGGCGACGACGCGTTCTGGGACGCATGCCAGCACGCCGTCGAGCGCTCGCTTGAGCGCTTCGACGCGCGAGGCATCGCCCTTCCCCGCCAGGCGTACCGCTTCACCGTGCTTTTGGCGAATCCAGAGAGCCCCGTCGTGCGGGTGAACGAAGGCTACTGCGGCGACGGCGGCATCCCCGGGAGCATCTTCGCGTGGCTCGTGCCGGGCGAGCGCACCATGCGCCGTCTGCTCGCGGCGCTCGCGCACGAGACGAACCACAACGTGCGCTTCCAGTTCGTAAAGTGGCGAAACGACATCACGCTCGGCGAGATGCTGGTCAGCGAAGGGCTGGCCGAGAACTTCGCCGTGGAGCTGTTCGGCGAGGAGCTGGCGGGTCCATGGGTCACGCGCACCACGCCGGAGGCGCTCGAGCAGGTGAAGCCGCTCGTGCACGCGGGCCTGGGCGCGCAGGGGCTGGCCGAGCTCTCGGCCTACCTCTACGGCGACGAGACGGCCGCGCTCATGGGCTACCCCACCCGAGGCCTGCCCTACTGCGCCGGCTACGCCTGCGGCTACCACCTGGTCAGACGCTTCCTCGACGAAACGGGAACCGACATCGCCGACGCCACCCTCCTGCCGGCGGCCGACATCCTCGACGCCGCGCGCGGCTTCTGGGAGTGAGGCCTACAGGCCCTTCCGCAGGGCGTTCTCCACGGCCTTCTTCAGCACGGTGCTCGAATTCGTCGCGCCCGTCACGGCGTCGACGTCGATTCTCTGCGCGGCCACCATGTCCCCGATGATGGCCTCCGCAGGCGCGCCGCGCTCGTTCTTATGCTCCACAAGCGCGATGTCGGTTATCCTCCCGGCTTGCACCGTCACCTCGACCTTCGCCGAGATGAAACCGACATCGCAGGCGCCCGCAAACGTGCCGTCGGCAACGTCCGTGAGGGCGACCTCGCGCACGACCAGGTCCTTCACGGCCCGCTGGTAATCCGCGACGCTTTTCAGGTACACGACGAGGAACACGAGCCCCACAAGCAGCGCCACGCAAACAACAACCAGCGCAACCTTCCCCTTGTCCATTCCGAGTATCATCGCTTCGCCCCTTCCGCAATTGAGTCGTACAGCAGCTGGAACCCGTAGTCGAGGAAGCGCTGCCTCGGCAGCCCCAGCGCGCTTTCCAGGTAGTCCTCCTTGTTGGACGCAAGCTGTATGAAGCCGGAAAGCATGCCCCAGAAGGCGTAGATGGTGGGCATGACCTGCAAATCGTCGCGCAGCTCGCCTCTCTCGATCCCCTCTGCCAGGAAGCTTTTCAGCTTCTCGTTTATCTCCTCGCCCACGCGATACGCCTCCGCATCCTCCGGCGCGAAGCCCCCGTCCGCGAAATCGACGTTGATCTTGTCGAGCGCCATTTTGAAGTAGAAGGGGAATTCCTCCTGGTAGCGCGCCAATCCCTCACATATCAGGCCGTAGCGCTCCTTCGTACCCTCCCGCTTCGCCAACGCGTCGGAAAGGGAGTCGTCGAGGCGCCTCATGCTTTCCAGCACCAGGACGCTCACGATCTCCTCTTTGTTCTTGAAGTAGACGTAGAGGGTGGCCTTGCTGTATCCGGCGGCGTTCGCGATGTCGTCCATCGTGGTTGCCGCAATGCCCCTCCGCGCGAAAAGCTCCTGCGCCGCCTGGGCGATGTGCTCCCGGTGCGCGCCTCGCGGCTCCTTCTTTCTCCGACCCACGCCATTCCTCCCTCTTTAATTAAACCGTGAGTTCAATTAAATCAGGACGCGAAGCAACTGTCAACCCTCGCAGCGTTCAGGGGCCGTTTGCGCGCGAGGCGCCAGTCGCCGAAATCCGTTGAATGGCGCAGGACGCCTGAAGCAAACCTGGTTCAGGTGCAAAGTCATCGAGTTGTGCACCCTTGCGCTGCCGAAACGGCCCCGAAACTGCAATGTCGTTGAGTTATGCACCTTCTTCTCGTGTCCGAGCGGAATGCCTCGAAGTCGAGACCTGGGGTTTCAGTGCGAGCGAGGCCCTTCCTTGCGTCAATAGGCCGTATCGGGCCCTGCAGAAGGGTGCATAACTCAACGACATTGCATTTTCAGGCCGATTCCCCGCACGCAGGCTCCACGCGCAGACCGCGCGTGAGGAACGGTGGGAAATCGTCGTAGGCCTTCGGCGGCACCGGGCGCGGGTCGGCTGCCTCGTAGTTCGGCGCGGGAGCAGCCGCGACGCCGGCGAACCGCACCGGCACGCCGGGCGAGGTGTAAAAGCTCCGGCCCTTCTGGATATGGAAGTGCAGGTGCGGATGGGAACTGCAGCCGGAGCTTCCACAGATTCCGATTTGCTGCCCGCGTTGCACCCGCTGGCCCGCCGCCACCAGCACGCCGCCCGGCTTCAAATGACACAGGCACGAGAACTCGTCGTTCCTGTGGTCGATGAGAACGTAGTTGCCGCGGATGTCTCCCCCGCCGCAGCGCACCGTGCCATCAAGCGCAATCGGCGCGTCAGGGCACGATCGCCCCGCCTCGACCACCACCCCGTCGGCGGGCGCGAGCACCGGCAAGCCGTAGCAGTAGTACGAAGTTGGATCGGCCGGGTCGGCGTCGGACGGGCAGCTGCGCCCTTCGTCGTCGAGCACCACGAAGTCGTAGGCGTAGCGCTGGGTGAGCACGTCCCACGAATGCGACGTCTTCTCATCCACGCCGCCGTTGAGCACCGTCCACACTCCTTCAAACGGTAATGCGTACTCGACAAGCGAGGCCCCGGTACGCTTGTCCGGCTCCTTGCCGTCATAGCGCACCGCCATGACCATGAGCCCGCCGATTTGCTTAGCCATCTGGCGATACAGCGCGCCTTTGCCCACGACGCCCCTTTCTCGGCCGCCCTACCGCGGACGGTAGACGGCGCAGTTGTTCGGCGTCTCGTACATCTCCACCTGGGACACGGGCAGCCCCTGCTCCACCAGGCAGTCGCAGAAGTAGCGCGCCAGGTTCTCCGCCGTGGTGCGGAAGGGCAGGTTGAACAGGCTGAATCCCTCGGACTCAAGGGCCGCCAGCGTCGCCGGGGCGAGCGAGCCCTCCTCCACGAGGAATGTGTGGTCCAGCGCCTCGGCCAGATCGCGCACCGCGCGCTTGAACACACCGAAGTCGAGCACCATGTCGCGCATCGTGCCCTCGGCCTGCAGGTCGTCCACCGCGAGGTGCACCACCACGCGCCAGCGGTGCCCGTGCAGGTTCTCGCACTTGCCGTAATAGTCGGTCAGGAAATGGGCCGAGTCGAAGCTGGCCTCGGTTTTCAGTCCGTACATGATGCGCTCCTTCGCCATGCCGTGTTGTTCGCCATCATGATAACACGGGAGCTGCTGCCTCTATCCGCTCGCGGCAATCCTCGCCGCCGCTAGGCCATGGTACCCAGGGGGCATTACTGCGACAACGCAAAGCACCACCGGGTATTTTAGGACGTAGCATGTGTATTACATGCATATATCAACTTTGCTCGAAAAGCGCGCTATACTGCTACCAGCACATCGGAGACGCTGAAGGCTTGCACAGCATCGAAGGCGGCGTCCCGCATTTCCCTTACGTTTCGGCATACCTTCCCCTCGCCGCCCGTCCATCCATCAGGCAGGAAAGGGAAGAAAATGACCGAAGAAAGCAATCTCGAAAGATCCGGCAACTTGGTCGATCCTGCGTTCTATGCGCAGATCGGCGAGATCATGGCGAGCGCCCGCAAACACGCGTACTCAGCGGCGAACTTCGCCATGGTGCAGGCGTACTGGCACATCGGCGAAAGCATCGTGGCCAAGCAGAAGGGGCTCACGCGCGCCGAGTACGGCGCGAAGCTCATCCAGCAGCTGTCGAAGCGCATGACCACCGACTTCGGCAAGGGGTTCACAACCACGAATCTCAAGAACATGCGCCGGTTCTACCTAGCATTCCCAATTGGTCAGACACTGTCTGACCAATTGAGTTGGAGCCACTACTGCGAGCTCATGCGCGTTTCCAAAGAGGACGCCCGCCAGTTCTACCTGGACGAATGCATCAAGGAGAGTTGGAGCGTACGCGAGCTCAAACGTCAGATAAGCTCCTTCGCCTACGAGCGACTCCTCGGCAAGCCGACCCTCGTCGCGCCGCCCGAGGGCGAACGCCAGATATTCGTGTCGAAGTGCCTGCCCAACCTCCCCTCGGAGGAGGAGTTGCGCGTGGAGATCAAGCGCCAGTATGACGCCCTCGAAGGAACGATCGACCCGGACGAGACCGCCTAACCCGCCGCAGCGTCGCCCGCCGTCGAGGTCGAGGACGTTTCGGGCTCGGCGACAGGCGCGACCGCGGAGAGGCGGTTGTACCGGGCAACGTCGGTGCGACGATCCATCATGACGGAGTACACGACCAGCGCCGCCGCCAAGCCGAAACATCCGAACATCGTTACTGCCGAGAAGGCGAACTGGCTGAAAAGCCCGGAGATCAAGCTCGGGACGATCAAGCCTGCCGCCACGAGCAGGACGGCACCGACGACGACGCCTCCTTTCGCGTTGCGCGCCTCGGCTTTCTGGTCGGCAGTGTAGAAGTCATCGACATGAGGATGCTCCTGCCGAAACGCCCGATGTGCCGCGCGCGCCGGCTCCACGAAGAAGAGCGCCACTGCAACCCCGATCGCGAAGCAGATGATGAACGGCAGCGGCGAGGCACCCGGCCCGGTGTACGTGAAGTTGACGCCCACGCCGAAACCTGTGAAAACCGCGGCAACGCCGGCCGCGTAGTCCCATGCGCGGCGACGCATGTGGTCGTCGTAGCCGCATGCGTCGACCTCCGCCAGCCCTTCGGAGACAGCCGGCTCTTCGAGGGTCGCCAACTCCGTGGAATCCGGGGCGGCAAGATCGCCCCGCACGAGGTCGTCGAGCGAGCAGTCGAACAGGTCGCAGATCTTGATGAGCTTGTCCATCTCAGGGTAGCTCTTCTCGGCCTCCCACTTCGCCACCGACTGGCGGCTCACGCCAAGCTGTTGCGCCAGGTCGGCCTGGCTCATGTCCTGCGTGTCGCGCAGATGCTGGAGGTTGTCTCGGAAGCTCATGGGCGTCTCCTCTCGCTTGCGAAGCACCGCTTTCTCGCCTCGCATCATGCACCGAAACCGAGGTTACCTCAACCAACTTCCGGATGCTTTTCGCGCACGTCCGACAACTGGCGGTTGTCATCGCAGGTCGAACGCCTATTTCCCCTTGCGAGCCTTCACTGCGCCGGCGGCCTTCTTGGTCGCGGCGACGGCCCCCTTTCCCGCCGCCTTCACGATGGGGGCCGTTTTCTTCGCGACGAACACGGCGCCCTTGGCGACGCCCTTCACTACCGGCACGGCCTTCTTCGCCACAGTGGCCGTGCCCCGGGCTACGGCCTTCGCCTTCGGAGCAGCAGCCTGCACCGCGTGCGCCACCTTGGGAACCGCTGCCTTCGCCGCGCCGACTGCCTTCGGAGCCGCCTCGCGCACCTGGTCGACGGCCTCTTTCGCGACGCCCTTCGCCGCGCCCTTGGCCCACGGCTCGGCCTCCTGCCGCTTCGCCTCAAGTGTGCTCGAGCTGGAGACGGGCTCGATTTCGATGTACTGCTTTTCCATGGCGCCCTCGCTCTCGATCAACAGACGAGCTCCTCCCGCCCATTATACGGACCTGCGCGGCCTTTGGCGATCTTTAGCATTCGGGCGCATCCACCGGCAACTTGTGACGGTTTTGCGCAGGATTTTGTTGCATTTCCAACAATTATTTGGAGCGGCCAAACATTGCGATCCCCCTGGAGAAGCGCGACCTGGGCAAATGCAACCGTCATTGTCACCCGCTGCAGAAAAGCCCGCGCAGAACCGTCGCAACTTGCATCTTCCAGAGGATTCGGTGGCGCTGCGGGTCGCGACCTCTTATTCGAAGTCGAACATCGCCGTGGTCAGGTAGCGCTCGCCGGTGTCGGGGAGGATGGTCACGATGGTCTTGCCCGCATTCTCCGGACGCTCGGCCAGCTGGCGGGCGGCGGCCACGGCGGCTCCCGACGAGATGCCCACGAGCAGGCCCTCCTTCGTCGCCAGCTCGCGACCGGCTGCGAACGCGTCCTCGTCGGCCACGGCGATCACCTCGTCGTACACCTCGGCATCCAGCGTCTCGGGCACGAAGCCCGCGCCGATGCCCTGGATCTTGTGCGCGCCCGCACGTCCCTCGGAGAGCACCGGCGACGTCTCCGGCTCCACGGCCACCACGCGCACCTGCGGGTTCATGCGCTTGAGGTAGCGCCCCGTGCCGCTCAGCGTGCCGCCCGTGCCCACGCCGGCCACGAACACGTCCACCTCGCCGCCGGCGGCCTCCCAGATCTCGGGGCCCGTGGTGGCCTCGTGCACGGCCGGGTTCGCCGGGTTCGTGAACTGTCCGACGATGAACGAGCCCGGAATCTCGGCCGCCAGCTCTTCCGCGCGCGCGATGGCGCCCGCCATGCCCTTCGCGCCGTCGGTCAGCACGAGCTCGGCCCCGTAGGCGCGCATGAGGTTGCGCCGCTCCACCGACATCGTCTCGGGCATGGCGATGATCAGCCGCATTCCGCGCGCGGCCGCGATGGCCGCGAGGCCGATTCCGGTGTTGCCGGACGTGGGCTCGATGAGCACGGCGCCCTCGTCAATGACGCCGCGGGCCAGCGCGTCGTCGATCATCGCCTTCGCGATGCGGTCCTTCACCGATCCGGCCGGGTTGAACGACTCCACCTTGCCCACGATGCGGGCCTTGAGGCCGTGGTTCTTCTCGTAGTTCGCCAGCTCGACGAGCGGGGTGTTGCCGATCAGCTCGGACACGCTTGCGTGGATGGTCATGGTTCGCCTGCTTTCTCGTCCGCGGCCGCGCACGGGCCGCCTCCCCTGCCGGGGCTCCTGTGTGTTGCGCTAAATCATACTGTTTCGCTATGGTTTGGTCAAGCGTCGGCCGCCCGAGGGAGCGCCCTACGCCCTACGCCGCGATCTCGAAGCCTTCGGCGTCGAGCTCCGGCGCGCCCTCGGCCCGGCGGCGTTCCACCAGGCGGCGCGCGGCGGGGATGGACGCCAGCAGCGCCGCGCCCATGACCACGCTCGCCACGATCACCATGATCCACACCGGCGCGAACGACAGGTACGCGTCGAACATCACGCCCGACGCCACCGCGCCCACGGCCGCGCCCAGCAGCTCGAACGCCGTCACGATGCCCGTCACGGTGCCGAGGTCCTTCTTGCCGTACTCCTTCACCACCATGATGGGCGGCGCCACCGTGCCCATGCACGTGGCGAAGCCGAAGAATAGGCAGGCCAGGATGGGGCCCCAGTCCGTCGCGGGGAACAGCAGCATGACGCCAGCCAGCACCGACGTGATCGTGCCCAGGATGGTGCCCGTCCGCATGCCCCAGCGGTCGTAGATGGCCCCGAGCGCCACCTTCGCCACGATGACCACGGCCAGGTAGAACGACCACACCGAGCCCGCCCACAGCGTGGAATGCCCGCCGGTCACCACCTCGGTGCCGCCCACGGTGACGCTCGTCATGTTGGCGATGGAGTTCGTGATGATGCAGCCGTTCGTGATGCCCATGGCGACGAAGCCCACCACCAAAAGCCAGAACGACATGCTCTTGCGCAGCGCCTTCCATCCCACCGCCACCGTGACCGGCTTGTCGGGCGAGCGGTCGTCCTTCGCCTGCTCGACCTGGCCCGCGCCGTAGGGCTCGAGGCCCTTCTCGCTCGGGCGCGTGCGGAACGCCACCACCGCGAGCGGCAGCGCGGCCACCAGGCACACCACGGCCAGCAGCAGGAACGCCGAGCGCCAGCCGGACGCCTCGATCATGGCGCTCGTGGCCGGCGAGAGGATCACGCCGCCGATGCCCGAGCCCGAAAGCGCGATGGACACTGCCAGCCCGCGCTTCAGCGTGAACCAGTTCGCGATGATCACCGACACCAGAAGGCGCGTGCCGGCGACCACCACCATGCCCGCCACCACGCACAGCGCGTACAGCTGCCACACGGCCGTGATCTGCGACAACCCCACCAGCACCACCGAGCTCGTGAGCACCGTCACCGCGCCCAGCACGCGCGCGGAGCACTTGTCCGTGAGCCGCCCGATCACGAGCGACGCGAACACCGCCACCACCGTGGTGATGGACACGCCCGTGTTGAACTGCCCCACGGTGAGGCCCAGGTCCTCCACGATGTGCGTCTGGAACAGCGGGATGCAGTTCACGAACACCGTGTAGCACGTGGCCATGATCAGCAGGCCGCCGATCACGATCCACCACCCGTAGAAGAACCTCCCCCGCCGCGCCGGCGCCTTCCCCTCAGCCATGCTGCCTCACTTCCCCAACCGGTCGAGATGACGGATGAATCCCACGTAGAACCCCACGCCGCGCTTGAACGCCTCCACGTCCAGCCGCTCGTCGCGCCCGTGGATGCGCGAGCGCGCGTCGCCCGCGAACAGGAAGCCGGCGAAGCGGTACGTGCGCGGGCACACGCGATGGAAGTGCCGCGCGTCGCTGCAGCTCGTCTGCACGTAGGGCGCGATGCCGGCCTCGGGATACGCGCTCGCGATGACGCGGCGCAGGTAGTCGAACGCCGGGTCGCCGTCGAACGGCGCGATGGGCGACGGCTCGCTCACCTCGAACAGCTCGAAGGAGGTGGCGTCGTCGAAGCGCTCCTTGATGCGCGCGAAGGCCGCGCCCACGTCCTCGCCCGGGTCGACACGCACGTTCACCGTGGCCTTGGCCTGGCGCGGGATGACGTTGTGCGCGGGGCTGCCTTCAAGCTGCGTGAGCGCGTAGGTGGTGCGCACCATGGCGGCCGTCTCCGAGCCGCCCTGCATGATGCGCGCGACGAGCGGCCGGAAGAGCCACAGGTTGCCGAACACGAGGCGCAGCCCGAAGCCGCCGCGCGCCGCCAGCTCGCGCAGCATGGCCGCAACCGGCGCGGAGAGCTTCGAGGCCGGCGGGTTCTTCTGCAGCGCGTCGAGGCCGGACACGAGCTTGGCCGTGGCGTCCTGAAGCGAGGGCGTCGCCGCGTGGCCGCCCTCGGCGCTCGTGGCGATGCGCGCGTTGAAGATGCCCTTCTCTGCCACGCCCACCACCGCGAACTGGCCCTTCACGCCGAGCGGCGGGTTGTCGATGACCGCCCCGCCCTCGTCGAGCACCATGTACGGCACGCGGCCGCGCTCCACGAGGCGCTCCACCATATGAGGCGTCGTGTCGCCGCCGTCCTCCTCGGTGTTCGACGAGAACAGGTACACGTCGCGCGGCGGCACGAAGCCCTCGGCCAGCAGCCGCTCGGCCGCCTCGAGGAGCCCCGCCCAGATGCACTTGGTGTCCACCGCGCCGCGCGCGTGCACGTAGCCGTCGGCGATGTCGGCGGCGAAGGGGTCGTGCTCCCATTCCTCGGCGTTCGCGCCCACCACGTCGTGGTGCGCCATGAGCACCACCGGCGCGAGCTCGCGGTCGGCGCCCTTCCACAGAAGCGAGATGCCGTAGCCGTCCACCAGCTCGAGTTCCAGCTCGGCGAACACCCGCGGGTACAGGCGGCGCAGCAGAGGCACGAACTCGTCGAAGGCCGAGCGGTCGGCATCGGGGTTGCGCAGGTCCCACACCGTGGGCACGCGCAGCATCGCGCGGAAGCGCTCGACCGCCGCGTCGTCGCCCATCTCGTCGGAGGGCGGCAGCGGGTCGGACACGGGCGTCGGCTTGAGCCGGACGGCGTTCGCCACGAGCACGGCGGCGAGCGCGGCCACGACGGCGAGGACGATTGCGAGCGCGAGCATGGAAAGCTCCTTTCACGGCGGAAAACCCCGATGCATGCGGCCATTATAGACGTTTCCGCCGCTGCACGGCCGCTCCGGGGAAAAACGCCGGCCGGCAAGGCCCCGCGCTTGCTATCATGCTCGAAAGCAACCGGAGGGAAGGGGAACCCATGACCGCAGAGCACGCGCCCATCGACCGCGAGGCGCTCGCCGCGCGCGCCATAGAGCTGCGCTACCGCAACTTCAACTGCGCCCAGGCGGTGGCCTGCGCGCTCGCGCCGCTCGTCGGAGCCGACGAGGACGTCTGCTTCCGCGCGTCGGAGGCCTTCGGCGGCGGCATGGGCGGGCACACCGAAACCTGCGGCGCCATCTCGGGCGGCGCGCTGGCGCTCGGCCTGGCCAACAGCAACGGCATGGCCGACCCCTCCAGCAAACAGGCCACCTATGCGCTCGTCGCGCGCCTGGTCGCGCGCTTCCGCGAGCAGAACGGCTCCACCATCTGCGCCGACCTGCGCGGCGAGCCCGCCGGAACCCCGCTGCGCAGCTGCGACGGCTGCATCGAGGACGCGCTTGTGTGGACGCTCGACCTCATCGAGGAGCTGCGCGCGAACCCGCGATGAGCTTGTGATAGGATGGAGGCCGAGGCGGCGCCCCTGAGCGCCGCGCGGCAGACCGGGCCCCGCATCGGCTCCGCCCCTCGCGAAAGGACGGCATGCCATGCCCATCAACAAAGCGGTGCTCGCCGCGTTCATGAAGGCCGCCACCCGGCTGCGGCCCGACATCAAGGAATTCTACGAGGCCCAGCGCGTGGCCGAGGACGTGCTCGCTAAGCTCGCCGTGCCCGACCCGCGCTGCCGCATCGACGACGCCGTCGCCCCTATGCCCGACGGCAGCGAGGTGGCCCTGCGCGTGTTCACCCCGCTCGACATCGACTTCTCGCTGGCCGAGGGCCTGAAGGTCACCGAGGACTCGCGCGGCACCATCCTGTTCTTCCACGGCGGCGGCTGGGTGAACGGCACCGTCGACTTCTACGTGGACGCCTGCGCCACCATCGCGCTCAAGCTCGAGCGGCGCGTCGTGTCGGTGGACTACCGGCGCGCGCCGGAGCATCGCTTCCCCACGGCCCCCGAGGACTGCTACGAGGTGGCGCGCCAGCTGTTCGCGGGCGAGCTGCTCGACGACGTGGACCCGGACAACATCGTGCTATTCGGCGACAGCGCGGGCGGCAACCTGGCCGCCGTCGTGTCGCTCATGGCGCGCGATCGCGGGACGTTCCAGCCGCGCACGCAGATGCTCCTCTACCCCGTCACGTACAACGACCACAACCCGCTCACCTCATGGTTCGACTCGGTGCGCGACAACGGCGAGGACTACCTGCTCACCTCACGCGACATCCGCGGCTACATGGAGCTCTACGCCTCCTCTCCCGCCGATCTGGACAACCCCTACTTCGCGCCGCTGCTCATGGACGACCTCTCCCGCCAGCCCCGCACGCTCGTGGTCACCGCCGAATACTGCCCGCTGCGCGACGAGGGCGAGGCGTTCGCCGCCCGGTTGGAGCTGGAAGGCGGCGACGTGCAGTGCTATCGTGTTCTCGACGCCGTGCACGGGTACCTGCTGTACCCCACGGTGTTCAACATTGTGAAGGACACGTACCGCATCTTCAGGCATTTCCTCGATGGAGAGGAGCTGGAGCAGGAAGGCGAACCGGCGTGGCTCGGACTACTTGGTACCGACTAGACAACGTCGGGAAGTTCTACTCGTCGCAGGCGGGAAGCTCCGTCCAGACGGTGTTCCGCTACGCGGCCACGCTTGTCGACGAGGTGGATCCCGAGGCGCTGCAGCGCGCGCTCGAGCGGGCGGCGGAAGCGTTCCCCGGCTTCAACGTGTGCCTGAGAAGCGGCATGTTCTGGCACTACCTCGAGCCGGCGGGCAAGCCCCCCGTCGCCACCCCGGAGAACCTGCCCATCTGCTTCGGGCTGCACGTGCATGCGAAAAGCGTGCTCTTCCGCGTGAGCTTTTACCGCGACCGCGTGAACCTCGAGGTGTCGCACATGGTGTCCGACGGCCGCGGGGCCCTGAGCTTCTTCAAGGCGCTCCTGTACGCCTACGCCCGCGAGCGCTACGGCGTGGAGGGCGTGCCGCTCGAATACGACGGCTCCGACCTGCAGAAATCCGAGGATAGCTTCGACAAATACTACGAGCGCGCCCTGGCCGCCCCCACGAAGGCGCCCGCCGTGTACCGGCTCAAAGGCTGGAAGGACGAGGCCGACCCCACGTTCATGGAGTACCATCTGCCGGTGAGCCGCGCCGTCGAGCTGGCGCGGTCGTGGGAAGTGAGCCTCACCTCGCTCGCGATCACGGCCGTCGTGTGCGCCATCCGCGCCGAGATGCCGCGGCGCGACCGCGGGCGCGCCATCCGCATGGACGTGCCGGTGGATCTGCGCCAGATGTTCCGCTCGAGCACGGTGAAGAACTTCTTCGGGCTCGCGTTCGTGTCCTACGTGCCCGGCGAGGCCGACCTGCCCGCCGACGAGGTGGCCCGCCTTATCCACGCCCAGCTCAAGGAGGCCGTCAAGCCCGAGAATCTCAAGCCCCGCATGAACCGCATGATCGCGCTCGAGAAGAACCCGCTTCTGCGCCTGGCACCGCTGTTCGTGAAGGACGCCATCCTCGAGCTGGCCGACCGCATCTCCGCGCGCGAGACCACCACCACGGTTTCGAACCTCGGCCGCATCGAGCTCGACGGGCGCATCGCCCCCTACGTGCGCGACATGAACCTGCTCACGTCCACCACCGGCCTCAACTTCCTTCTGTGCTCCTACGGCGACGACCTGAGCATCGGCATCTCCACCGTGTTCGCGAACCCCGACGTGGTGAAGAACTTCTGCCGATTCTTCTCCGACCAGGGCATCGAGGGGCGCATCAACATCAACAAGACGAGCGAGGAGGTGGCCGAGGACAGGCTCGAGGCGAAGCTCGAGTCCTCGGTGCGCCGCCTCGGCGGGCAGGCGCCCGTGAGGGACGAGGATGACGGCCGATGAAGCGCTGCGAGAAATGCCGCATCGAGTTCTCGGGCGACCTCGACCGCTGCCCCTTGTGCCAGGCAGAGCTCGCGGGCCGCGCCGAGCCGGCCGTGTTCCCGCGCAACGAGGTACGCAAGTCCGGCACGGTGGCGCTCGCCGTGCTCGCGTTCGCCACGGGGGCCTGCGCGCTCGTCATGCTGTTCGTAGGGAGGATGCTCTCGCTGCCCGGCGACATCGTGGTGGCCACCTGCGCCGCCCTCATCGTGAACTACCTGTTCGTGCGCAACATCCTCACGCACAGCCCCGACTTCTTGCGCGTGGTGGTGCGCTACTTCCTCATCCTGCTCGGCATCGCGGCGGTGTGGTTCGTCGTGACGGGCAACCTGGCCGTCACGACGTTCGTCATCCCCGGCATCTGCCTCGTGGCCATCGTGTTCGACGCGGTGCTCCTGGCGGTGTTCCGCGGCACCTTCGTCACCGGGTACGCGAAGTATCTGCTGTTCGACGTGCTGCTGGGCCTGGCTCCGCTCGCGCTGGCTGCGTTCGGGCTGGTCACCTGGGACGTGCCCGCGCTGGCGAGCGCCCTTGCGGCCAGCGTGTTCCTGCTCGGGCTGCTCGTGTTCACCCGCAAGCAGTTGGTGGCGGAGCTGCGCAAGCTATTCTCAGCGTAGGCCGGAGAGCGGAGCGGCTACAGCACCTCCCAGTAGCCGGTCTTGTCCGAACCGACGCGACGAAGCAGGCCTTTGCCTTTGAGGCCGGCGAGGGCACGCTTTATCGTCCCATCGCCCTTCCCCAACATCTGGCACAGGTCCCTTCTCGTGAGCGATCCGTCGCTGAGCAAGGCGTCACGCACGGATTGCTCGACAGCGCTGAGATTTACTGGGCCATTTACTGGGCCATTTACTGGGCCATTTACTGGGCCATTTACCGGGCCATTTACCGGGCCATCCGCACTCTGTACTGCGCTTTTTTCTGGCCCGAAACGCGACCAGTCCGGGCGGTAGAACGACACCGTCACTCCCTTGCGATGGCTCGCGTACCTCACCTCCACGCCCGCCGCATCGCACTGCTCTTTGATGCGCGGCATGCCCGTGCCGTACTTCTCAATGTCCTTCGCACGGAAGAGCGCCTCGGCGAGCAGCTTGTTGCGACTCTCCGAAAAGGCTATCCTGCCCGAAAGGCAGTCCTCGGGATCCACCCCTTCTGGAAACCGGCCGGGGCTGAACACATCGACGCGATCCGCGAAGATGTCCACCTGCACATCGAGCGCGGAGGTGTAGTCGCGATGGCAGAACGCATTGATGAGCGCTTCGCGCACGGCGTCGGTCGGGATCTCGGGTATCTCGATGCGCTCGGGCGAGCCGTCGAACTCGAACCGCCATTTAATGTTCTTTGCCACGTACAGCATGGCGAAGTCGAGCAGATCGTACAGCGACCCCGCCTCCTGCCGTATGTCGAGGATGGTCGTGCGGGTGGGCGTCGCGAAGATGCCGCACTTGAACATGAAGTGGTCAGACATGCAGAACAGCACGGCCGCCGCATTGGTCAACCGGCCGTCGCGAGCCAGCCCCATGCGCTCGAGCGCATCGCGCTTCCCCTCGTACGCGAACGATATCCGACCCGCAGCGCGCCCCTTCGCCAGATAGCGCTCGAACGTCTTGTCGTCGACATCGTCCAGCGTCTTGGACGAAAGCCGCGCATCCCAAGGATCCTCCCGTTGCAGCCGCTCATTAAAAAACGCCCTCAGCTGGTCGGTCGTCATTCTGCGGTCCTCGTCGGCCACACGCATGCGGTACAGGCCCCCGCTCGCGTAGGGCACATCCCTCCCAGAGAACGTCACTCGGATGCAATCGCGACCGTCGATAACGACCTTGTCCACATCCGGGAAGATGGCGGGCTCGATACGCCGGGCAACGGCTTGGCTGACCTTGCGCAACGTCTCCTCGGTCACTACCTGGCCCACCGCCTCGCCGTTCGCCTTGACGCCGAAGTACAGCGTGCCAGCCCGATGCTTGTTGAGGATAGCGGCGATGGAGTCGGCGGCTGCGTCGAGCTCCGCAGTCGACTTCTTGAATTCGACGCGCTCGGTCTCCAGTCCCAAGTCAGATGGTTTTACATGTCGTTCCATGAACAGCCCCTTCCTTCGAAAGCGGCTGTCCTCCAATCGCTTGGAGTTAGGAACGGTATCCAGCCATACCGAACATTTGTATCTATTTTAACATGCTTGGACAAAGAACGCTAGGGGGAAAATGAGAAAGAATCGCCGACTCGCGCCGTCGTCGGCCCGCAGATTCTCCGACAAGCGCGCAATCGGAACCGAGCATGTCGTACAATTCGGGGAAACGGATTTCGGCCGCACGACGGAAAGAGGATGACATGGCGCACACGGACGACGGCATCACGCTGGGCTTCATCGGATTCGGGAACATGGCTCGCGCCATGGCGCAGGGGCTCGTGAAGTCGGGCGCGTTGCCGGGCGAGCGCATCTGCGCGTGCGCCGCGCACTTCGACAAGCTGCAGGCGAACGCGGAGGCGCTGGGCGTGCGGGCCTGCGAGACGCCGCAGGACGTGGTGGCGAAAAGCGACCTCGTGGTGGTAGCCGTGAAGCCGCATCTCGTGGCGCAGGTGCTCGAGCCGGTGCGCGACGCGCTGGCCGCGCCGGGCAAGGCCGTGATCTCGGTGGCCGCCGGCTGCGGGTTCGACTTCTACGAGGGGGTGCTCGCGCCCGGCACGCATCACCTGAGCACCATCCCCAACACGCCCATCGCCGTGGGCGCAGGCGTCGTGGCCTGCGAGCAGCGCCACTCGCTCTCCGAGGACGAGCTTGCGGCGTTCGAGGACTTGTTCGGCCAGGTGGCGCTCATCGAATGGGTGGACGGCAAGCTGCTGTCCACCGCCAGCTCCGTAGCGGGCTGCGGCCCCGCCTTCGCGGCCATGTTCCTGGAGGCGCTCGGCGATGCGGGCGTGAAGCACGGCCTGCCGCGCGCCACGGCGTACCGCCTGGCCGCCCAGATGATGATGGGCACGGCGAAGCTGCACCTGGAAACGGGCACGCACCCCGGCGCCATGAAGGACGCCGTGTGCTCGCCGGGCGGCACCACCATCAAGGGCGTCGCCTCGCTGGAGAAGGACGCGTTCCGCGGCGCCGTCATCAATGCCATCGACGCCATCCAGGGCTAAACGGCCGACGGCATGGGAGAGCTCGCGCGCATCCTCGTCATCGAGGATGATACCGACATCAATGACGTGGTGGCCACCTCGCTCACGAAGGCGGGCTACGCTTGCACGCAGGCGTTCTCCGGCAGCGAGGCGCGCCTTCTGCTTGCGAACGGCGCCGCTGCGGGCGGGGCGCCGTTCGACCTGGTGATCACCGACCTCATGCTGCCGGGTGCGTCGGGCGAGGACCTCGTGCGCGAGATACGCGCGCGCAGCGACGCGCCCATCATCGTGGTGTCGGCGCGCACCGCGCCGGGCGACAAGGTGGAGCTGCTGAAGCTAGGTGCCGACGACTACCTGGCCAAACCCTTCGACCTGGACGAATTGCATGCGCGCGTGGCCGTGCAGCTGCGCCACGCAGCCCGCGGCACGTCGCGCACCACGGCCACGCTGCGGTTCAAGGACTGGGTGCTCGATACCGAGGCGCGCACGCTTGTGGCCGCCGGAACGCCCGTCAAGCTCACGCGCCTGGAATACGGCATCGTGGAGGCGCTCGTGCGCCGCCCCAAGAAGGTGTTCACGAAGCAGGAGCTGTTCCAGGCCGCATGGAACGAAGAGTGCGTCGTGGAGGAGAAGGCCGTGAACGTGCACATGAGCAACATCCGCGGCAAGCTCAAGCCCACCGGCACCGACGGCTACCTTGAGACGGTGTGGGGCATCGGTTTCAAGCTGGCAGAATGAGTCTAGGTTGTCATCCTGAGCGGAGCGAACGAAGTGAGCGCAGTCGAAGGATCCCGTGCGGTGCAACCGTGAGACTTCCAGCTAACGCCGCGCGGGATCCTTCGACTCCGGCCTGCGGGTCTCCGCTCAGGATGACAACCGGGACGAACTTATCGATTTCTTAACGTTTGCAAGGCGAATTGCTGAACATCCTTTCCGTATCGTGGAGGGCGTGAAGGAAACCACAAGAAGCAACTGCGGAAAGGAGCAAGGACGTGAACGTAGTCGAAGCCTGCGGGCTTACGAAGACCTTCGGCAGCAAGAGAGCCGTCGACCAGTTCGACATGCACGTCGGCCAGGGCGACATCTACGGATTCGTCGGCCGCAACGGAGCCGGCAAGACCACGGTGATGAGGATGCTGGCGGGACTGGCCGCGCCCACCGGCGGCGAGGTGCGCGTGTTCGGCACGTCGCCCCGTGAGGCGGGAACGAGCCAGCGCATCGGCGTGCTCATCGAAGCGCCGGGGCTCTACGGCACCATGAGCGCCGCCGACAACCTCATGATGAAGGCGCTCGCGCTCGGCCTCGTCGACCCCAAGGCCAAGGTGCGCGACCTGCTTTCGTTCGTCGGCCTAAAGGGCGTCGGCTCCAAGAAGACGAAGAACTTCTCCATGGGCATGAAGCAGCGCCTGGGCCTCGCCCTCGCGCTTCTGGGCGACCCCGACCTGCTGCTGCTCGACGAACCGCTCAACGGCCTCGATCCCGAGGGCGCCCGCGAGATTCGCCAGCTCATCGTGCGCCTCGCCGACGAGCGCGGCATCACCGTGGTGGCAAGCTCGCACGTGCTGGAGCAGCTGGGGAAGATGGCCACGCGCTACGGCGTCATCCGCGAGGGCCGCATGGTGCGCGAGATGTCGGCCGCCGAAGTGGAGCAGGAGTGCAGCGACTTCTTGCAGCTGGAAGCCGCGAACCCCACGCTCGCCCTGGCCGTGCTGCAGGAGCGCTTCGCCGGCTTGCGCTTCCAAGCGCTGCCCGACGGCGCTATCCGCATCCACGGCGGCGCAGACGCGGGAGCGGTGGGCGCGGCCCTGAACGAGCAGGGCATCGCCATCCGCAGCCTGTACGCGCACCGGCGCGACTTGGAGGAGTTCTTCGTTGAGATGATGGGGGCTGAGTACCGTGGCTAATATCTTGAGAATGGATCTGTATCGGCTCGTCCACGGCAAATCGCTGTGGATATTCCTCGCCGTCATCGTGGTTTTGGCCGCCGCGGGCGCCGGCACGATGGCCGTGGTCACCGACCCGGCGTTCATCGACTCGCTCAAAGTTGCCTACACCAATAGCGCGCCCGCGAGCGTGAATATCGGCTTCTCCTCCCCCAGCCCGAGCGCGAGCGACCTGGCCGAAGCGGATGCCGCCGTCGCGCTGCTCGCGCAGGGCATGACGGCGGAAGCCCTCATCGGCAACGTGTTCCTGGGAGGCGGCGGCCTATCCTGCCTGTTCGCCGTCTTCGTCGCCATCTTCCTGGCGGCCGAGTTTGAGAGCGGCTTCAGCAAGAACGTGTTCACCGTGCAGCCGAACCGCTTTACGTACCTGGCGGCGCGCACCATCGAGATCCTCATACTGGCCGTGCTGTTCACGGTGCTCATGATCGCGGCAACGTTTGCTACAGCCGCAGTCACCGGGCTTGAGATTGTCTCCACCCCGGCGGGCGACCTCGCTCTCTGGACAGCCCTCGTCACGCTGGCGGCCGCAGGCTTCGGTATGATCACCGCGCTGGCCGTGTGGATCACGCGCAAGATGGCGGCGGGCATCGTCATCGGTATCGTGGTGGGCGCAGGGCTCGTCGGCCTTGCCCTCAAAACCGTACTGGTGCTGTTCCCGAGCGCCCCGCCCCTCACCGACTACACGCTCAGCTCCTGCATGTCCTCGCTCGCCCTCGGCCTCGCCGGCCCTCTGGGCGCGCCGCACATCGCGCTCGTGAGCGTGGCGTTCATCGCCGTCGCCGCCGTGGCGAGCGCCGTCGTGCTGCAGAGGAAGGACATCTAGAACATGGAGATCGCGGTCGCTCTGCTCGTCGTCGCCCTCATCGCCGTCGCCGCGCTGGTCGTGCAGCTGGTTCGCTCGGAGCTGCAGCTGTGCGCCATCGCGAAGTTCCTGGTGAGCCGGGAGTCGGCGAGCAACGCCCGCGTCACCGTGTCTGTGCGCACTCGCGGCTTTGTGCGACTCGCGCAGGCCGTGAACCGCCAGATCGACCGCCACCAGGGCGAGCGCATCGCCGCCGAGGAGGGCAGGCGCGAGCTGCGCCGCGGGCTCACCTACCTCTCGCACGACATCCGCACCCCGCTCGCGGGCGCGCAGGGCTACGCACAGCTGTTGGCTGCGGAGGAGGACGAGGCCGAGCGCGCCCGTTACCTGGACGTGGTGCGCCGCCGCCTGGACGACGTGGAGAGCCTGCTCGACCAGCTGTACGCCTACGCCCAGGTGCAGGACCCCGACCACCGCGTGGAGCGAGAACCCGTGGACGTGAGCCAGGTGCTCGTCGAAGCGCTCGCCTCGCTGTACGGCCAGTTCAAGGAGCGCGGATGGCAGCCTGACATCCAGCTTCTCGACGAGCCTTTCGTGGTCGACTCGAACGCCGACGCGCTCGCCCGCATCTTCCGCAACCTCGCCGTGAACGCGCTGCGCTACGGCTGCGCGCCCCCGCGCATCGTGCAGGAGGGCCGCACGGTCGTGTTCGCGAACCGCGTGGCCGACCCCGAGGGCGTGGACGCCGAGCGCCTGTTCGAGCGCTTCTACCAGGGAGACGCCGCGCGAGGCGGCGGGGGCAGCGGTCTGGGCCTCGCCATCGTCGCCCAGCTGGCCCGCGCCCTGCGCATCGACGTGACCGCCCGCCTCGACGGCGATGTGCTGGCGATAACGCTGCAGTTCCCCTCATGAGGCCGATGGGCCCGCCTCGGAGCCCGACCCGTCGGCCTCGACGCCCTCCTCGAGCAGCCTGACAAGCTCCTCCCTGCTGGGGAGCACCGTTTGATACCTGCTCGCGAACACCTGCTCGTTGTCCTCGGGCAGCGTCATCCGCACGACGGACTGGTTCTTCTCCTTGCACAGCACGATGCCGACCGTCGGCCCCTCCTCGGCGAGCTTGACCCGCCTGTCGTAATAGTTCACATACATCTGCATCTGGCCTATATCCTGATGCGTCAACCTGCCTATCTTCAGATCCACGAGCACGAAGCAACGAAGAATGCGATTGAAGAAGACCAGGTCGACCCAGAAGTGATCGTTTTCGAGCGTGATGCGCACCTGCCTTCCCACGAAAGCGAAGCCCGTGCCCATCTCTAAAAGGAACGCCTGGAGGTTGTCGATGATGCGAGCCTCAAGCTCCTTCTCGGAGTAGGAGGCATGCTCCGGGAATCCGAGGAATTCAAGCACGAACGGATCCTTGACCAGATCACGAGCCGTCCGAACAGACGGTTCGCCTTTCGCAAGCTCCGGGATGCCCCCTTCTCCCCGACTCAGGGCGAAGCGCTCGTACAGGGCGCTATCGAGCTGCCTGCCGAGCTCCGCCAAGCTCCAATTGTTCCGTGCGGCTTCGACCTCGTAGAAATGGCGCTCGTTCAAGTCACCGATGCGCATGAGCTTGAGATAGTGCGACCAGCTGAGGCGGAACACCCGGCCGGTACTTGAGAGGGGAAGGTTTCCGAATTGGCTAAACAGTGTTTCGCCAATTTGATCCTTGGAGTAGACTTGATAAAACTGCCGTATGAGCTTGAGGTTCGGAACGGAGAACCCTCGCCCGAACTCCTTCGTCAGACGTTTCGACAACCCTTCCAGCACGCGCTTCCCATAAGCTGCGCGTCCCTCGCCATGCTGCTCCTCCTCGATGATCATGCGGCCTATCTCGAAATAGGTGTAGACCATCGAGACGTTCACCGCAGCCCGAGCCCGTTCGCGCGCACGAGCAAGCAAATCGGCCACGTCATCGTAAAAGCGATCAAGATTGGCTTCGGCTCCCATGACAGCCCCTTTCTCCAAGAAGCGGCTGTCCTTCGCAAGGCAAAGTTAGGGGAGTCTCCCAACCATATTACCAAACATTTGTTTGTATTATAGGCGTATAGCACTGCAAAAGCAAGCGAAGATTCCGACTTTCTGCCCGTCGTGCTAGCTTGACGAATCGGCCTCCCCCGCGCGCTGCTCGGCCAGCAGGAGGTCGACCATGCGGCCGTAGCTTTGCATGCCGTCGGTCTGGTTGTTGGCTTTGAGGTACGCATCGTTCGCGGCATTGGAGGCCTCTTGCACCGGGCCCTCGTACTGCGCCCAGTGCGCGGTGCGCTCGGCCAGGTCGCGCTGCACGGCGGGCGTGAGGGAGGCCGCTATCTGGGCCGCCGCCTCCGCGTCCGCCTTCCGCAGCGCGCCCAGGGCGTTGTCGTAGGCCAGCAAGAGGCCGCTGTAGCGCATGAGCGCGTCGTCGGATTCCCGGCACGCCAGATACGCGATGAAGTTGGCTTCGTCCTCGCGCATGAAGCCGCACTGGTGCGCCAGCTCGTGCGCCATCGTCCACGGCTCCACGAAGAACGGGTTGTCCACGTTGATGTTCGACTCCATGGTGAAGGGGAAGAACATGCCGCTAATGTTGGCGTACGACATCAGCTTGGAGGCAAGCACCAGCTTGGGCGGCGAGTACAGCGGCCGCTCGAGCACCGGGTAGCGCTCCGCGAGCTTTCGCATGGCCGCCACCGACTCCTGTGCGTAGCGCTCGAACTCCCCCGGCTCGGCGGCGAACAGGTCGGCGTCCTCGCCCAGCAGCGCACGTGCCTCCCCCAGCCCCTCGGCGAGCGTCGCCGTCAGGCGCACGAGCTCCTCCTGCTGCTCGGCCGGATTGGCGCCGGCCTCCGACAAGTCGTAGCCGGTGTAGTGCGTGAAGGTGTAGCGGTAGTAGTTCAGCCCGCAAAGGAACGTGAAAGCGAAGTACACCGTGCAGATGATCGCCACCGCGCCCATGACCCCGCGGTACGCCGCCATGCCGCGCTCGCCCTTGCTCGCGGCCACCTTCCACACGCAGTACGCGACGTATCCCAAACAGAGCAGCACGAACAGCGCCGCCACCCATTCGGCCACCGAGAAGCCCACAAGCGACGGCAGGAACCCCACGACGGATGACACGGCGGGATACACGGCCTGTGCGTACCACTCGGCCACGTCCGGGTTCTGCCGCGCATACATCGTGCACGCGAGCGCGACCAATCCCAAGGGGATGAACAGCATCCGTTTGAGCAAGAGCTTCCTCATGGCCCTCCCTGCGGCCGCGTCGTGCACGAGGCCCCATTATAGCCGAAGCCGAAAGGCGAGCAGCGCGCATCCCGCGAGCCGCCGCCGCGACCCTCGCCGCGCAAGAATGCGAAAGCGGGCAAAGATGGCGCGTCTGCCGAATCGCCCGCCTCGAAGCCCGCTACCGCGCAGGCACCGCCGTGCTGTTCTCCAGCGAGCGCGCGACAGCATACAGCGCGTCCTCCGAGTTCAGCTGAGCCACCGCTCGCGCAGGAAACGCCGCAGCCGCAAGCAGCCCCGCGTCGGCAAGCCCCACCGCCACGCGGGCGAGCAGAGCCGCCGTCTCGAACGGGGGCCCGATGGAGATGCCGGCCGCATGCAGCGTGTCCTCCGCCGCATCGATAGACGGTCGCTCGCGCACTCCCATCTGCGCCATGAGCTCGGCGATCTCCTTCTCCGCCTGCGGCGCCATCTCGCCGTTCTCGGCCGCCACCACCGCATAGCACGCAAGCGCCAGATCCAGCTGCCCCTGCTTCCACAGCGCAAAGGCCAGCCGATAGCGCAGGTAGCTGCACTCCCGACGGTCGACGGCTACGCGCAGGGCCCGGCGCAGCAGCGTCTCCGCTTCGGCAAAGCGATCCTCTTCCATATGCACGACCACCGCGCTCAGATAGCCTGGCTGCGAGGTGGGCGCCATCACTATGCTCGCCTCGGCAGCCGTGAGGGCACGCGGGGCGTCTCCCACCTGCAAGTACAGGCGCGAGAGCGAGTTTTGCGCCGCAAAAGCGGCATCGGACGCCTTGCGGTAACGCGTCTTCGCATCGCCCCCGGTTAGCCCCACCAGCATACGCACGATGGGGTTCGCGCAGTACAGCGGCACGAGCCCGGCCGCGGGGCCGTCGTCGGCCGCGAGGACGTCGGCAGCCGCGGGGCCGTCGGCAGCCGCACGCTGCCGCTCGCGCTCGTCGGCCTGGGCCGCGATGTCCTCCAAAAGCACGATGGACGACAGCGGCGAAGACTCCGCGTCCTTGAGCGCCTCGGGCACGCGCGCAGTCAGATCGGCATCCTCGTCGTGAAGCACGTCCAGCTCGCACGCAAGGTCGGCCCGCAGCTCCTCTGCCAGCGGCGCGGGCAGCGAGCGCTTGTCCTCCCAGAGCGCCAGGCGCCTGTCCCCCAGGCCCGCGTCAAGCGGCGTCGCGGTGCCGAAGAACCCGTTCTCCAGAAACGCCGCCGACCGGTCGGCCGGACTCAGAAGCGCCAGCACCGCCGCCGGGTCGCAGGCCATGGCTTCGGCATCGAGCGCGCCTTCCGCAATGCGGGGCAGCACATCGGCCGCGAACGCAATGCGGTCGAACAGAAGCGACATGCCCGCCGGCTCGTCCAGGCCGCCCGGCCGCACCGTCACATACGCCCGCGCGATGCCGATGCCCGCGCCGAAAGCCGCAGCTGCAAGCGCCGCCGAAAGCCGCAGAGCGTAGGCCGATGCCGCCCAGCCCCGCAGCACGCGCATATCTGTCCATGTGCCCCGCGCAGCATCCCAGCGCACCGCGGGAAACGCCTCAGGCAGCGGTGCGGAGCATTCCACCGAAAGCGTCCCGGCCGCCGCGTCGGCGTCGAAGCGGTACTCCATCCGAAACGGCAGCCGCAGAGCCTCGCACGCCTGCGCGAATCGCGTGCGCACGTCCCATTCCCCGCCGCGTGACCCCTGCGCGCCATACACCTCTCGCAGGGGGTTCTCGCGCTCGCAGCCCCGCATCAGGTCGACCGCCCCCGAGGCGACGTAGCACAGGCACCGCCAGTCCTGCTGCGAGCAGAAAGCCTCGTCGCAGCCAGCGTACAGCGCACCCACCCCGTCGAGCACCTCCATGGCCTCCTGCACGAATATGAGCCGGTTGAGTGCGCTTTCCACCGCAAGCACACACTGACGCTCTTCGGCATCAACCACAGCTTCATCGAAGCGCAGCCACACGAGTCCCGTGGACGACAGCCGCACCACCTCCACACCGGTGCGCGACGCCAGGGAGCGCAGGCGCGCGGAACCTGCCTCCTCCAGCAGGCGCGCGGCGTAGAGCTCGAAGCCCGATACGCCCCCGGGCGCTGCCGAGCGCACGCGGCGCACCAGTATGTCGAGGGAATCGGGCAACGGCGGCCTCAGCAGGCTATCGATCACGTCGGCCGCGCGACCGCCCACGGCCGGCGCGCCCATCGTTTGAGGGATATGGACGAACGCGAGGAACCCCACCGCCATGAACGTGCGCATATCAAGGCTCGCGCCCGCGTAGGGGCCCACATCGCGCGCCGGCTGCTCGAACGTGAAGGTGCCGGTGTGCGGCGAGCGAACGAAGCGCGACACCATGCGCAGCGGAAGGCCCACGCCGCGCGCCTCCACCTGCCCGACGTTCTCGTTATCGGGAAGATGCGAGGCGAGCACCTGCGGCTCACCATCAGGGACAAAGGCGAGCGGCCCGTCGCACGCGTATGCCGCGCCAGCCGCCGTGAGCCACGCCAGGATGCGCCCCGCGCGTCGGCCGGTGAACTCGAACACGTAGCCCCACCCTTCGCCCGGCTGGCGGCACGCGTCCCAGATCACGCCGTACTCCCGGCGCGGGTCCTGTCCGGGAAGGGGCTTCAGCTTCAAGGATTTGCCCAGCAGAGGCAGTTTGAACTCGGCTTGCTCAACCACAGCGTGCTCCCTCCCACAACGGTGCGCGGCACGCCAACGGGCCCCGCGCGTTAGAGAGAAGGATAGCAGAAGCGCCGCCGACGCGAAACGCGCGAAGCACCATCGCAAAGCACCCGCCCGCGGAGTGCGCGCTGCGAGCAGCAGCGAGGCGCCCGCGCGCCCTACAGCCGCGCGAGCACGACGGCCAGCACGGCGGCGAACGCGCCCACCGCAGCCAGCGGCGCGGCGCCGTCGATGAACGAGGGCATCGGTGGCAAGTTGAAATACAGCACGTAGCACACGAGGTTCGCCGCCGTGATGAGCGCTATCACACCCACGATCAGCCAGAACGCCCCGCCGGATACCAGCCCCGCGCCCAGAAGCGCATTCGCCACGGCCAGCTCCAGCGCCGCCCACAGTACGAACAGCAGAAGCTCCGTGGTGACGGGCCGCTGGAAGAAGCGCGCGGTGAGGTAGGCCAGCGCCAGGTAGGCAACGACGCCGCCCACGGCGAACGCCCATCCCGGCGCCGCCCCGCCGACTTGCGGCGCCCCCGCAAGCGCGCCGAGCCCCATCGCCATCAGCGCGATGGCCGCGATACCGAACGCCACCGCGCCCACGATGAAGCCCACGCCCACCGCGTACAGCGCGCCGGTCGCCTTCGGCATGCTCGGGTTGAAGAACACCCACCACCAGGCCAAGTACAGCGCCGCGCACACCGCGAGCGCCGCATGCCCCCACACGAGGGCACCGGGCACCGTTGTCTCCATCGGGGCCATGGCATCGTCCTTCCTCGTCGCGCGCCGGCCGCGCCCTCACCCGGCGCGATCAGGTGCGGCTGCCTTTCCCGCCAGTATACACCGGCAGCCCGGCGGCGACCGACGGGTCCCGCGCGGCCGTTGCCCATCCGGCACCGGCACGCCGCCTGAAGCGCGCTCAGACACCGACGGGCACGAGCATGCGAACGTGCGGCGGCCCCGGGGTCGCCGGGGCCGCCGCACGTCATCGGGAGCAGGGTGGCTGCGCCAAGCCCTACAGCTTGCCCACCAGGTCGATGCCCGGATGCAGCACCTCGGAGCCCGGCACCCAGCGCGCGGGGCACACCGAGTCGCCATGCTCGGCCACGAACTGGCTCGCCTGCACGCGGCGCAAGAGCTCGGCGGCATTGCGGCCGATGTTGCCGGCGTTCACCTCGTAGCATACGATGCGGCCCTCGGGGTTCACCACGAAGCTGCCGCGCTCGGCCACGCCCTCGTCCTCGATGTACACGTCGAAGATGTCGGCCAGCCTATGCGTGGGGTCGGCGAGCATCGGGTACGGCAGGCTCTTGATGTTCTCGGAGGCGTCGTGCCAGGCCTTGTGCGCGAAATGCGTGTCGCACGACACGGAGTAGATCTCGCAGTCGGCGGCTTTGAACTGGTCGTATAGCGCGGCCAGGTCCTCCAGCTCCGTCGGGCACACGAACGTGAAGTCCGCTGGGTAGAAGAAGAACACGCTCCAGTGGCCCAGCACGTCATCCTTCGTAACGGTGGTGAAGCCGTCGTCGTGGAACGCCTGGACGGAGAACTCGTCGATTTCCCTGTTGATCATGGACATGGCGTCGCTCCTTCGCATCGTCGGCGGATGGGAGACCCCTCCGTCTCACTTGTTTTCCGTGGCTTACTTTCTCATATTTGCTACCCTTTGAGTATCATTATTGAACGTCTTCCGATAATCTCCATGGCAGAATCGAGGCGCGGTTCTCCCCTTTTCCACCGCAGGGCAAGAAAGCGCCGTGGACGACCTGGTCACCTTTCGCGCCCCTCTCACCTGGGGTGTAAGATCCGCGCTTGATTTCTGCTAGGTTTCCGCTTGATTCTTGCTGGATCCGCGCTGGAATTCCGCTTGATCCGCACTTGAAACGCGCAAGATTCACGCTGGATCCATGCAAGGTCTGCGAGACAAATCCCCAGGTCAAACATGCTACACTCGGTGAACTTGACTATCCTCTATTTTAGTAATACTATATAGTATTACTAAAGGAAGGACGGGCATGGACGAGATCATCGTGCACCCGCACTCCCTCAAGCACGGGCTCAGCGAAGAAGAGGTCGTGTACGCGTGGAACAACTTCGCAAGAAGAAGGCCCCGCGGCGACGATTACGTGGTGGCCTTGGGCTTCGACAGCAAGGGTCGAGAAGTCGAGCTCGTGGCTGCGGTGTTGGCCGACGGCTCCCTGCTCGTGTTCCACGCGAAGTCGCCCGCGACGAAGAAGTTCAAGGAAGAGCTCGGCTATGCAAGGAGGTAGCGCCATGGAGTACACGCTGAAAAGCGGCGCGACGGTCACCGACGAGGATCTCGAGCACATCGCCGAAGCATTCGGACGCGGCGAGTTCCCGGGGAAACCGGGCAAGCTCGTGGTCGGACGGCCGCGTCTCTCTCCGGAGCCGCTCGAAGTGTTCTCGTTCAAAATCCCGCGCTCCATGGCCCAAACCATCAACCGCGCCGCCGAAGCGGCCGGCAAGAGCCGCTCCAGCTTCCTCCGCGACGCCGCCATGGAAAAAGCCGAGCGCATCCTCGCCGCAAGCTGAGCGAAGCATGCACCCCACGGCATCGAAGGGATTGTACTGAAAACCCTGGGTGAGCGCGACTTCCCCGAGGTCGAAGTGCTCGTCTAGCCCCTCGGCACGCGCAGGACGAACGCGAGCCACGGCGCGCCGTCGCGCTCCTCCGCGCGCGCCTCCAACGTGGCGCCCATGCGCTCCGCCAGATGGCGGGCGATAGTCAGCCCGAGCCCCGAGCTCTCCTGCGTGCGCGCGGCATCCCCCGTATAGTGCGGCTCGAACAGGCGCTCCACCTCAAGCTGCCCTGCATCGTCGACGTCGTTCGCGAAGACGACCGCCACCTCGGCCTCCCCCTCCTCGACCGTCGCCTCGAAGCGCGACCGCGCGTACTTCGCCGCGTTGTGGAGCAGGTTCGCCAGCACCCGCTCCACGGCGTCCGCGTTCGCGCGCGCCTCCACGGCGTGCCGGGGCGCATCCACGCGCACGTCCAGGCCCCGCCCCTCCAGCAGCCGGTACTGCTCGGCCACCTGCTCGCGCACGAGCCGCCCCACATCCACCCGCGCAAGCTCCAGCCGGAAATCCTCGGCCTCGAAGCGCGACAGGTCGTAGAACTGCGCGATGAGCCTCTGCAGCGCATCCGCCTTGCGCCTGATCGTGGCGAGCGAGGCGCGGGCGTCCGCGTCCAGCGCGCCCACGTCCACGAGCGCAAGGTAGCCCTGGATGGAGGTGAGCGGCGTGCGCAGGTCGTGGCTAATGCGCTCCACCTGCGCCTTCAGCTCGGCTTCACGCCGCTCGTACAGCACGGCCTGCCGACGGATGCCCGCAAGCGACGAGTTCACCGTAGCAAGCAGCGCCTCCAAATCGGCGTCGGGACTCGGCAGCCGCACGATGCGGTTCTCCTCCAGACGCTCCACGATCTCGCGCAGCTCGGCGTCGGCTCGGCGAAGCGACCGCTTGAGCAGGAGGTAGCGCACGGCGAGCCAGGCCGCAGCCGCGAGCGCGGCGACCAAGGCAACCGACATCAGCGCGTACGCCACCCCTCCCCCTCTCCTACAGCTCGATCTTGCGGGCGCGCCACACGCCCACGGCCGAAAACGCCGCCAGCCCGACGAACCCCGCGATCAGGCATTTCGCCAAGCCGGCAGGCTCGTTCCACAGAAGCGACGAGCCGGACATGCTCACCACCGCCTCGGTGGCGAAGAAGTTCGGCGGCAGCCAGCCGGCCACGGCGGCGACAGGCTCCACCAGCAAGCCCACCATCCGCAGCGTGTAGGGGATGACAAATAGGACGACCACCCACACCACCAGCGCCGACGACGTGCTCTTGCAGTGGGCGAGCACCGCCGCCATGAGGGCCACCGCAGCCAGCGTGGACGGCAGAGCCGCCGCGACGCCCGCGAGCAGGTCCACGACCGGCGGCAGCGCCGGGCCCTCGAGCAAAAGCACGGCGCTGCCCACGTAGGCGACCAGCACCACGGCCAGGCACACGAGCCCGGCAAGCGACGACACGATGCACCTCCCCGCGAACACCGCCGCGCGCGAGCAGCCGTACGAAAGCGCGTTCTTGAGCGTGCCGTTCTTCCGATCCTCGGCGTAGAGGAACCACACCAGCATCCCGGCAATCAGGAACAGCGAGCTCAGCGACGAGGTCACGATCCCCAAGTTGAAGCGCACCGTGGCGTAGGGGAAGTCGGGGTCGACGAAAGTCATCGCGAACTCAAGCGCGTTCGCCGCGATCGCAAGCAGTGACAAGATGCCCGCGACCAGGTAGACCTCCTTGCCGCGCATGATGCGGTACCACTCGCCTTTCATGTAGTTCAGCATCACGCGGCCCCCTTCTCTCTCATGTCCAGATAATACTGCTCAAGCGACATCGTGCGGCGCTCGAGCCGGCAGACGTCCATGCCATGAGCGCTGGCAAGCCCGCTGTAGGCCTCCGCGCCCGCCTGCGGGTCGAGGATGCGCACGGCGCCGTCAGGGAGCACCTGATAGCGCTCGCCGGGCCGCTCCCGCTCCAAGAGCACGGTGTAGCCAGCGGGATCAGACACGGCGATGTCGATGCAGTCCGCGCATCGCGCGCGCAGCTGCTCGGCGCTCACCTGCTCCATGAGCCGCCCCCGGTTCAAAAACGCGTACACGGTGGCCATCTGCTCGAGCTCGGCCAGATGATGGCTCGATACCACCACGGTGATGCCCTTCTCGCGGTTGAGGCGCAGAAGCAGCGCGCGCATCTCCACGATGCCGCTCGGGTCGAGGCCGCTCGTCGGCTCGTCCAGGATGAGCAGCTCCGGCTCGCCGATGAGCGCCATCGCGAGCCCCAGGCGCTGCCTCATGCCCATCGACAGCTCCTTGCCAAGGCGATCCTTTGCCCAGTCCAGGCCCACTTCCTCGAGCAGCCGGCCCACCGCTTCCCTGCCTGGCACACCCTTTTGGATGCGGCAGCACTCCAGGTTGCGCTCCACGCTCAGGCTCGGATAGAAGCCGGGGCTCTCGATGATGGCGCCCACGCGCGCCCGCTGCCGCTCCAAATCGCGCGGCGTATGCACGCCGAAGAGGCGCATCTCGCCCGCCGAGGGGAACGCCAGCCCGCACAACAGCTTGAACAGGGTGGTCTTGCCCGCGCCGTTGTCGCCCACCAATCCGAAGATATCGCCGCGCCGCACCGTCACGCCCACGTCGTCCAAGGCCGCCACGGATCCGTAGCGCTTCGTCAGCCCGCTCGTCTCGATCACGTTTTCCATCGGGTTCTTCCTCTCTCTCGCCCGATCCTTCGAGACGAACTTTACCCCGCCGACTCGAAATAAGTCCTCAAGAAAGATTAAGGAAAGTATAAAGGTGCGGGAGCCGCATCGAAGCGAAACGCGTCAGCCGTATGACAAGGTACCCGTCCTCTTGTCATGTCATCCTGAGCGGAGCGACCGAAGGGAGCGTAGTCGAAGGATCCCGCGCGGCGTCAGCTGTAAGACGTCCGGCTATCGCCGCACGGGATCCTTCGACTCCGGCCTTCGGCCTCCGCTCAGGATGACAAAGGGACGCACCCTCATGCCAGCTTGAAGCCGATGCCCCAGACGGTCTTGATGTACTCCTCCTCGGCACCCGCCGCAGCCAGCTTCTTGCGGATGTTGCTCACGTGCACGTTCACCGCGTTGTCCTCGCCGTAGTAGCCGCCCTTCCACACCAGCTCGTAAAGGCGCTCGCGCGAGAACACCTTCCCCGGCACCTCCATGAGCGTGCGCAGGATGTCGAACTCGTGCGCCGTGAGCGCCACCTCCGCGCCGTCGAGCGTCACGCTGCGCGAGTCTACGTCCAGCACGAGGCCCCGATGCCGCAGCGGCGCCTCCCCCGCACCGTCCGCGCCGCCTCCACCGCTGCGCCGCAGCACGGCCTCCACGCGCGCGGCCACCTCGTCGGGCTCGAAGGGCTTCACGATGTAGTCGTCGGCCCCCGCCGCCAGCAGGTCCACCTTGTCGGCCAGGCCCGCCTTCGCCGACACCACGATCACCGGCACGTCCAGCCCCCGCTCGCCGCGCATGCGCGCGAGCAGCTCCGGCCCGTCCACCCCCGGCAGCATCAGGTCGAGCAGCACCAGATCGGGCGTCGAGGCCTCCAGCCGCAGCAGCGCCTCCGACCCGGAGAACGCCTGCGCCGCGCGATGCCCCGCGCGCTCCACGATGGCGCGCAGCAGGTTGTTGATGTCCGGGTCGTCCTCGACGACGAGTATCTCGCACATGCCCATGGCCTCCCCTTCCCGCGGGCTACGGACGGTTCGCGTCCGCCGCCTCTTCGTCCGCCTGCGCGTCGGCCGCCTCGACGCGCCCGCACGTCCCCGCGCTCGCGCACCCCGCGCACGCGCCGTCGCATGCCGCCGCCACGCCGCCGCGCCGCCGCACGCGCCGCACGGCGAGGGCCGCCAGCACGATCACCGCAGCCGCCACCGCCAGGCTGGCCGCGCCCGCCGGCCCCGCGCCCAGGGCGAGTCCCGCCCCGCGCACCGCAAGCGCCGCGACCCACGCGACGCCCAACTGCCCGAACGCCATGCCGAGCGCCCACTTCCCGCCCAGCTCGCGCCGCACCGACGCGATGGCCGCGATGCACGGCGTATACAGCAGGCAGAACACCAGCAGGCACAGGGCCGCGAGCGGCGTCAACGCGGCCACGAGGGCCTCGGTCGACCCGAACAGGATGGACAGCGTCGACACCACGCTCTCCTTCGCCATCACGCCCGTCACCAGCGCCGTCGACACGCGCCAATCGCCGAACCCGAGCGGCGCGAACACCGGCGCCACCCATCCGGCCACCACGGCCAGCATGCTGTCGGCCGAGTCGGCCACGACGTTCAGCCCGAAGTCGAACGTCTGCAAGAACCAGATGACGATCGTCGCCAAGAAGATCACCGTGAACGCGCGCTCGAGGAAGTCCTTCGCCTTCTCCCACAGAAGCTGGCCCACGCTGCGCGGGCTCGGCAGGCGGTAGTTCGGCAGCTCCATCACGAACGGCACCGCCTCGCCCGAGAACATCGTCCGGCGCATCAGAAGCGCCACGATCACGCCGGCCACGATGCCCCCGAAGTACAGCCCCACCATCACGAGCGCCCCGCTCTCCGGGAAGAACGCCGCCGTGAAGAACGCGTAGATGGGCAGCTTCGCCGAGCAGCTCATGAACGGCGTGAGCAGGATGGTCATCTTGCGGTCGCGCTCCGAGGGCAGCGTGCGCGACGCCATCACCGCCGGCACCGTGCACCCGAAGCCCACGAGCATCGGCACGATGGAGCGGCCCGACAGCCCGATGCGCCGCAGCAGCCTGTCCATCACGAACGCCACGCGCGCCATGTAACCCGAGTCCTCCAGCAGCGACAGAAAGAAGAACAGCGTCACGATGATGGGCAGAAAGCCCACCACGCTGCCCACGCCGTTGAACACGCCGTCGATCACGAGCGATCGCAGCACCTCGTTCACGTGCGCGGCGGCAAGCGCCCCCGACACCGCGTCGGTGAGCGCGCCTATCCCTAAGTCCAGCATCTCCGAGAGCCACGCGCCCACCACGTTGAACGTCAGCCAGAACACGAGCGCCATGATGGCCACGAACGCCGGGATGGCCGTGAGCGGCCCGGTGAGCACACGGTCGAGCGCCATGCTGCGCGCGTGCTCGCGGCTCTCGCGGGGCTTCACCACCGTGCGCGAGCACACCTTGCCGATGAAGCTGAATCGCATGTCGGCGATGGCGGCGGCGCGGTCGAGCCCTCGCTCGGCCTCCATCTGGCACACGATGTGCTCAAGCGCCTCCTTCTCGTTCTGATCGAGGTCGAGCCGCTCGAGCACCAGCGCGTCGCCTTCGGCCAGCTTGCTCGCGGCGAATCGCGCGGGGATGCCGGCGCGCTCGGCGTGATCCTCGATGAGCGCCATGATGCTGTGCAGGCAGCGGTGCACCGCGCCGCCGTGCTCGTCGGGCGCGCAGAAGTCCTGGCGCACCGGCGGCTCCTGGAAACGCGCCACGTGCAGCGCGTGGTCCACCAGCTCCGCGATGCCCTCGCCCTTCACGGCCGAGATGGGCACCACGGGGATGCCGAGCAGCTTCTCCATCTCGTTCACGTCGATGGTGCCGCCGTTGCCCTCCACCTCGTCCATCATGTTGAGGGCGAGCACCATCGGCATGCCCAGCTCCATGAGCTGCATCGTGAGGTAGAGGTTGCGCTCCACGTTGGTGGCGTCCACGATGTCGATGATGCCGCGCGGCCGCTCGCCCAAGAGGAACCGGCGCGTCACCACCTCCTCGCTCGAGTACGGCGACATGGAGTAGATACCCGGCAGGTCGGTCACCCGCGCCTCGGGATGCCCGCGCACCGTGCCGTCCTTGCGGTCCACCGTGACGCCGGGAAAGTTGCCCACATGCTGGTTCGAGCCGGTGAGCTGGTTGAACAGCGTGGTCTTGCCGCAGTTCTGGTTGCCCACGAGCGCGAAGGTGACGGGCTCGCCCTCGGGCAGCGGGTTCTCCTCGTCCTTGTCGTGGAACTTGCCGCCCTCGCCGAGGCCCGGGTGCGGCACCGGCTTGCGCGACTGCGGGTCGTCGCGCTCCTCCGACGCGTCGCGCACGTCGTCCACCTCGATCTTGCGCGCGTCGGCCACGCGCAGCGTCAGCTCGTAGCCGTGGACGCGCACCTCCACCGGGTCGCCCATGGGCGCGTGCTTCACCATGGTCACCGCAGCGGAGGGGATGATGCCCATGTCAAGGAAGTGCTGGCGCAGCGACCCCTCGCCGCCCACCGAGGTCACCGTGGCAGTCTTGCCGATAGGCAGGTTGTCAAGCGTCGTCAATGCGCATCTCCTCGAGCCTTCGGGCCGGCCCCTCGGCCGCCCGCGCGTCTCGCGTTCCGTTTGTTTCGCCCCTATGGTACCGCGAAACCGCGCCTTTGGCACGAAAAAGTTTCCCAAGGCAAACCTTCTCGAAGGAACCTGCATAAACGCCCCTGCCGAAGTCCGCCCAGGCCGGCACCCTGGGCGAAGGCGGCACCAGCCAAGGGAAAGGGTGTGCACGCGAATCAAGCCCTCGCGACACGAAAACCCTCGTCGTGAAAGGATTTCGGCGATCCGCGCGTGCGCCGGGTTTACGCGAACTGGGAAAACGCCGAGCGCTACTGTTCCGGGAAGCCCGCAGCTGCCCTTTTCCGCCTCCCGAGCCTTTCACGTCGAGGATTTTCGTGTCAGGCAGTCCCGATTCGCGTGCAGGAGGAAGCGGTCGCCGGATTGTACGTCAAGCGGGGAGTCAAAACGGATGTTTTGCGTGAAGCATCCGCAGTGCCCGACTTGAGCGCCGAACCCGCAACAGGGGACACGCTCACAAACAAAGCGGCCGGCCGGGCTCCCCCGACCGGCCGCTTATCGCGAGCCGCCTATTCGGCGTAGTCGTGGATGACCGCCTCGATGTTGTTGCCCTCGGCGTCCAGCACGAACGCGGCGTAGTAGCCCGGATGGTACTCGCGCGGCCCCGGCGCACCGTTGTCCGCACCGCCTGCAGCGAGCGCGGCTTCGTAGAACGCCTGCACCTGCTCGGGCCCGTCCGCGCGCAGCGCCAGATGCGTCGGCACGGCCTCGGCCCCCTCGGGCAGCGGGCTCACCCACACGTCGCCCGGCTCGCCTTCCACGAGCAGCTGCAGGCCGCCGGGGTACTCGATGCCCTTCGCGTAGCCGAGCGGCGTGAGGGCCGCCGCGTAGAACGCCTTCGCGCCTTCGAAGTCCTTCACCTTGATGCTCACGTGGTCGATCACGCCAAGCTCCTTTCCGGGATCCTACCCCTTCTGCGCCTCCAGCTCCTCGAACTCCTCGAGGTTGCCCTCAAGCGGCAGCGGCCCCTCGGCCTCGGCCTCGCCCTCGGACGCCTCGCCGAACACGTACTCGTGCCCCGGCAGCACCATGTTCAGCACGATGCCCACCACCGAGCCCACGGCCAGGCCCGAAAGCGAGATGGTGATGCCGCCCATCGGCACCACGATGGCGCCCGCCGCGCTGTACGCGATGCCCAGCGACAGCACCAGGATGAGCGCCGTGATCAGCACGTTGCGGCTCTTCATGAAGTCGACGTGGTTCTCCACCAGGTTGCGGATGCCCACCGCCGAGATCATGCCGTACAGCACGAGCGACACGCCGCCGATCACGCACGCCGGCATGGCCGCGATGACCGCCGCGAACTTCGGGCAGAACGAGAACGCGATGGCGAAGAGGGCCGCGATGCGGATGACGCGCGGATCGAACACGCGGGTGAGCGCGAGCACGCCCGTGTTCTCGCCGTAGGTGGTGTTGGCCGGCGCGCCGAAGAGCGACGCCAAGATGGTGGCCAAACCGTCGCCCAGCAGCGTGCGATGCAGGCCCGGCTCGGCGATGAAGTTGCGGTTGCACGTGGAGCTGATGGCGGACACGTCGCCGATGTGCTCGATCATCGTGGCGAACGCGAGCGGCATGATGGTGATGATGGCCGTGATGGCCAGCCCCGCGTCGAAGCTCGCCCCGAAGAGGGAGAACGCCGTGTCGCCCCAGGCGAAGGGCAGCCCGATCCACGCCGCCTCGGCCACGCCGGT